>JAAXJD010000135.1 GCA_012270005.1 Flavobacterium sp.
TTACAATGAAAATAACTTAAATATATCTTGCTTATAAACACAGTTCATTGCGAGGGAGGCACTACCGCGGCAATCTAAATTTGTATCAAAAATAAAAATATTCTCATTGGGCAGCACATTTAGGTAAAGTACGCTGCACAATTAAACCAGTAAAATGAAAAAAATAAAAACAGCACTATTATCATACGGAATGTCAGGCAAGGTATTCCACGCGCCGTTCCTTACCCTGCATGAGGGGTTTGAACTCACAGGCGCATGGGAACGCACCAAAGACCTCATCCGACAGGATTACCCCAATGTAAAACGATACGAAACCCTGGAAGAACTCCTTGCCGATGACATAGACCTTGTGGTGGTTAACACCCCTGTAGACACGCATTTCGACTACACAAAAAAAGTGTTGCAAGCCGGTAAGCACGCCCTGGTTGAAAAAGCGTTTACCACCACAGCCGAAGAAGCCGAGGAGCTGGATGCCCTTGCCAAAGCAAAAGGGTTAAAACTTACCGTGTACCAAAACCGCCGCTGGGACAGCGACCTTAAAACCGTAAAGCAGGTACTGGAGTCTGGCGAGCTGGGCGATATTGTAGAGGCGGAAATCCGTTTTGACCGTTATAACCCTAACCTTAGCCCCAAGGCCTGGAAAGAAAGTGCCAATGCCGGGGCGGGGGTATTAAAAGACCTGGGGCCACATATTATAGACCAGGCCATTTACCTTTTTGGTTACCCAAAATCAGTATTTGCAGACATACGTACCCTGCGCGAAGGATCTGTAGTAGACGATAATATAGACATACTTTTGTACTACCCGGATAAGCGTGTGCGCCTGCATGCGGGCTTTTTTAATAAAGAAATGGTGCCCAGCTACATCCTTCAGGGGCGAAACGGCTCGTTTATGAAACACCGTGGCGACGTGCAGGAAGACACCCTTACAACCGGCGCAAAGCCTAATCTTACCGATTGGGGTACAGAACCCGAAGCACTTAGCGGCATACTAAACATAGTTAAAGATGGCGAAACGGTTAAAAAAACCATCCCTACGCTACAGGGCAACTACTACGGCCTTTTTGACGGTGTATACAAAGCCATCACCGAAAATACTACCGAACCCGTTACCGCACAAGACGGCACCCGTGTTATGAAAATAATAGACGCCGCACTGCTTAGCAGCAGTACCGGGCAGGTAATACAACTATAGCTAATACCTCTATAACCTTTAAACACCAAACCTATGGAAATTGCAGTAAGTACCCTTATTACCCTGATTGCCCTGTTCCACCTCTACATTATGTGGTTCGAAATGTTTGCCTGGGAAACCCGCGGGCCTAAAATATTCCGCAACTTCCCCAAAGAGCTGTTCCCTAAAACCAAATCGCTGGCGGCTAACCAGGGGCTGTAGAACGGTTTTTTGGCGGCGGGCCTTATCTGGACGTATTTTATAGCCGATGAGCACTGGCGGGCAAATGTTGACTTATTCATTTTGGGCTGCGTGGAGGTAGCGGGCATATTTGGCGCACTTACCGCATCTAAAAAAATATTTTTTGTGCAGGCACTCCCTGCGCTTATAACAATAGCCCTGGTGCTTGCTTCGGGGCCTAAACAATAATTGCAACTATGGAAAAAAGACAACTTGGCACATCAGACCTGTACGTGTACCCCATAACCTTTGGGGGTAATGTTTTTGGCTGGACCATAGACCAGAAACAATCATTCGAAATCCTTGATGCCTACACCGGCGCGGGGTTTAACTTTATAGATACTGCCGATATGTATTCGCGCTGGGCAGACGGCAACGTGGGCGGAGAAAGCGAAACCATTATAGGCAACTGGCTGCAAAAACGCGGCCGCCGAGATGATGTTATTATAGCCACTAAGGTGGGCAACGATATGGGCGATGGTAAAAAAGGGCTTAAAAAAGCCTACATACTACAGGCGGTAGAAGACTCTCTTACACGCCTAAAAACCGATTATATAGACCTGTACCAAACCCATTTTGACGACCTTGAAACTCCGGTTGAAGAAACCCTTGAGGCGTATGCCCAGCTGGTAAAAGAGGGCAAGGTGCGCCATATAGGCACCAGTAACATGACCCGCGAGCGCGTGCTGGAGTCGCTTCAGGTTTCGGCAGAAAAGGGCTACCCCGCGTACCAAACGCTGCAACCGCACTATAACCTGTACGACCGCGCAGGGTACGAAAGCACGCTTGAACCTATAGCACTTTCGCACAAGCTGGGGGTTATCCCTTACTTTTCGCTGGCAAGTGGCTTCCTTACGGGCAAGTACCGCACCGAGGCTGACTTTGGCAAAAGCCCACGCGGTGGCGGTATGGGCAAGTACCTTGATGAACGCGGCCTGAAAATACTTGCTGCGCTGGATACGGTTTCGGCAGAACTTAACACTACCCCGGCTGCTGTAGCCCTGGCATGGCTTATACACCGCCCGGGTATTACCGCGGGTAGGGTTACTGCTACCCGCATAATCCAGCTACACAGCATTACTG
>JAAXJD010000156.1:0-8512 GCA_012270005.1 Flavobacterium sp.
TTGAGGAGTCTGAAAAAACTATACAACAGGATGGGTACACTGTAAAATTGCACATTGTAAAACCGAAAGGTGCTAAGCCCGGTCTGCCTGTTTTTATGTTTTTTCACGGTGGCGGCTGGATCCTGGGCGACTACCCTACCCACAAAAGGCTGGTGCGCGACCTTGTAGTGAACAGCGGTGCTGTAGCTGTGTTCCCTGATTACACCCCATCGCCTGAGGCACGTTACCCGGTGGCAATAAATCAGGCCTATGCCGCTACCAAATGGGTAGCAGGCCATGGTAAAGAAATTGGCGTAGATGGCACAAGGCTTGCAGTAGCAGGTAACAGTGTGGGCGGAAATATGGCTGCAGTAGTAGCATTATTGGCTAAAGACAGGAAAGGCCCTAAGCTACGCTTTCAGTTATTACTTTGGCCGGTAACCGATGCTGACTTTACGCGCACATCGTACACCACCTTTGCAAATGAGCCTTTCATTACTACTCCTTTAATGAAATTGATTTGGTATAACTATACTACCGACCCGAAACAGCGCAGGGAAAAATATGCATCGCCATTGCAAGCGTCTTTAGAAGAACTTAAGGGCTTACCCCCTGCCCTTGTTCAGGTGGCAGAAAACGACATCCTGCATGACGAAGGTGTGGCGTATGCCCGTAAACTGGACGAGGCAGGTGTACCTACTACCATTACAGAGTACAAAGGATTTATACACGACTACGGAATGCTAAACCCGTTAGCACACATACCTGCGGTGCAAACTGCTGTACAGCAAGCTGCATCGACCCTTAAAGTGGCCCTTTTTAAAAAATAACCGTTATATTAAAACAACCTTTAGCCGGCCCTGTTGCAGGGCCGGCTTTATTAAAAAATAAACTATTATGAATACTGCTCAACCTTCTTATGATACCGTAACCGAAGCGCGGCAATGGCTAAACGCACAGGGCTTTATACATGACTTAAACCTTGAGGCCGACTGCCTGAGTTTTGACAATGGTAAACAGACGCTTACCCCGGAAATGTTTACTGTAACTTATATGTTCCGTTTTGAAGGCGATACTGATCCCGGAGATGAGGAAATCGTATACGGAATAACTTCTGAAACACACGGGATTAAAGGTGTGCTTACTAGTGCTTTTGGTACCTATGCCGATACTGCCGCCATAGAGATGATTAAGAAGTTACGATAAAGCACTGCGCCAATACATACTATTAACTATTTTAATAGTATATTTTAGTACCTTGCAGCGTTCGTATCTTCTTATCTATGACAAAAAAAGCAGCGCAGTACGTTTTATAACCTCCACGTCCGGCTATCAGAAATTATTAATTGCACTTGCTGTAGCGGTATTGGTTTTTGGTATAACACAATTTACACCACTTAGTGTTATTACCGGCATTTTAATGGGTTGGGATGCTTTTTCGCTGTCGATGATAGGCATGATGTGGACGCTGTTTTTTACAACAAGTGCTACAGAACTTAAGGAAATTGTACAGAAACAGGACGAAGACATCAGTACCATATTTGCGGTGGTACTTACTTCGGTGTGTGTAAGCTTTTCCGGAGCGTTGCTGCTGGCCTTTAGTCCGGGAAGCCACAACACCGACGAGATATGCCGAACCATCGCCACCATTTTAGCCATAGCATCGTCTTGGGGCTTACTGCATACCATATTTACAGTACGGTATGCGCACCTGTTTTATGACGACAGTATTGAAAAACACAAAGACAGCGATAACGGTATTGATTTCCCCAATAACGAAATACCCGATTACGTAGACTTTGCTTACTTTTCATTTGTAATAGGCATGACGTTCCAGGTTTCAGATGTAACCATTTCGTCTAAAACAGTGCGCCGATACGCCTTGCTACACAGCCTTATATCGTTTATTTTTAATACGGTTATAGTAGCCCTTACCGTAAATATAATAGCGGGGCTTAAAAAATAAAAGGCATCCGGGTAGCACTATTTTTAAAACGGTTCTGCCGCTTCAAAAACTACTTCTTTACCCGTTACAGGATGTATAAATTTAAGGTACGCTGCATGAAGGTACAAGCGGTCTGAAGCAGACCCGTACAAATCATCGCCCTTAATGGGCGCGTTTAACCCCAGCTTATGGGCAGCATGCATACGTAGCTGATGAGTACGCCCGGTATGCGGCCAAAAATGGACTTTTACACTGCCATCTGCGTTACGGGCTATAATTTTATAAGTGGTAAGCGCGCGTTTACCAAACTCAAAACATACCAGTTGGTACGGCCTGTTATCTATATCGCCGCGAAGCGGCAGGTTAATGTCCCCCTCGTTTTCAAGCACATTACCTTGTAACAATGCAGTATAACGCTTGGTTACCGTACGTTTTAAAAACTGTTTCTGCATGTCTTTATGCGCTGCCTTTGTTTTTGCCACCACAAGCAGCCCTGAGGTCGCCATATCCAACCGGTGAATAATCAGTGGCTCTATGGTTTTAAAAGCATATTTAAGGCGTGTATACACAGAATCAGATACAGCAATACCCGGCACCGAAAGTAATTCATGCGGTTTGTTTACCACAAAAAAATGATCATCTTCATACACAACATCCAGTTGATTACCTTCTCCCGGGTGTAGAAACAACGGATTCTCATCGCTGGTTCTCCCTTCCAGCATGTGCTCTAAAATGGGCTTGCATTTACCTGTACACGCAGGGTAGTACTGTCCGTGTTTGCGCACTTCAGATTTTGGCGGCGCACCCCACCAAAACTCCGCCATAGCAAGCGGGGTAAAACCGTGCTCAAACGCATACTGTAAAAGTTTGGGCGTAGCACACTCCCCGGCAGCAGCAGGCGGCTTACCAAAAACAGTATCGCTAAAAATATCATGCAGGCTTTTGTGTACACCGTACTGGTTTAAAAACGCGTATTGCTCAAAAAGCTGTTGTTGCAAAGCTGCCGATTTCTCTTTACGCTCTTTTTTAAGCCGTTCTATTTCATTTGAATATGCGCCAAGCTTTTCTTTTACCAGAGCAATCCGTGCATCCCATGTTTGGATTAACACATTAAACCGGTGCTTATCGTGCAGGCTGTGTTTTATCATCAGCGCTTCAAATTCAGCATAGCCAGCCGGGCTAAGAACCGCTTTTTGGGCTGTGCGCTGCTGTTTACGTTCGGCTTTGTTTTGCTTTACATATTGTTTGAATGCTTCTATTTCAGCCGCAGCATCGGCTTCCAGTTGCAGCAGTTCCTGCTTTAATGCAAGGTAGGCATCGTCAGCCTCAATTTGCTTTACCTTTTCGTTTATGCTATTTAAAATGTATTGTTCCTTCAGGAAAAAACTATTTTCTTCTAACATGTCAAACACCGGAGGTACAAAGCGGTCGTGGTCGTTTGAGTTGGCCAATTTACCCGAAAAAGCCCACAAGTGCCCTACCCTTCCTATAACGTCTTTCACAACAAGAACGCCAAACATTTTTCCTATAGGCTGGCCTTCTTCCACGTCGTGGGTAAGCCCGAAATTATGCCCTTCTACAGATGATGTGATGTATTCCTGCAAAGCACTTGCTGCCTTTACAGCAAGCGGATGCGGTTCGTAAAAAAACGGAAAGGTAAATCGCTCAGGCAGTGTATGGTGCTCTAAGTCGGCAGAGGAAAAGTAGTTTATACGGCTGTTAACAAGCGTATCCAAAGCAAATATTTTTTTGCAAAAGTACAACTTAATTATACCCTAAACAATCTTCTTACACTGCCGTATAGCGCTAAAGTGTTAATTAAATGACGGTTTATGCATAGTAGATTTTATGGCATTTACCTGATTACCTCTAACAATATTTTTTGATTGTAAACCTGTACCTTTGTAATACAACACACGGATTGATTTATGGAGAACGAAAAGTTTATATTTTGCCTTGAGGCAGTTAAAGACACTACAAAAGAAACCATAACAGAGGTTTTTAGTAATTTACAGCAACTGGCTGCCAGCCAGGGGATAGACAGTATTTACCAGACCTGCGACACTATTGAAGGTTTTGAAGACAGTATGAACGCACTGTTGTATGACGACCATAACTTTAAAAATTACGAAATTATTTACCTTGTAATGCCCGGCCAGGAAAACAGCATTTGCATTAACAACTATTATTATAGTATGGAAGAAATAGCAGAACTGCTGGATGGTAAAATGAAAGGCAAAATTGTACATTTTTCTAACGCAAAGGCACTGGACCTTACACCCGAAGAAGCGCAGTACTTTTTAGATGTAACACGTGCCAAAGCAATATCGGGTTATGGAGAAGCTTCTATAGCGAATAGCAGTAGCGGACTGGACAGGGTATTTTTTAGCCTGTTTGAAGACGAAGACGATGTGGAAGAAATCGTTGAAGAGCTGCACCGAAAACATTATACCTTATGCAAACTCCTTGATTTTAGGATGTACTACAATCTTTAGCAATTCTTAAGAAATGCAATTATGCATTGGTACTATCTTTGAAAATTGAAAATGAAAATAAAATTGGCTGGCAATTAACAACAACTTTACCAAGGCAGCCTTTTAAGTTTTTTAACCGTTTAGTTATTTAGTACAAACCCTGTTCTATACATTTGTACCGTAGATGAAAAAATTGTTTGTTAAAATATGTATTTGGCTGTTTATAGTTTTTACAGGCGCTACAGGTAAACTGAACGCTAGTGAAAGTGCTGTGTACACCAAAACTTTTACGCAAACAAACTTTTCTGCAAATAACGAAAACTACAACCTTACTGTTTTTGATTCAAGCTTTAAAACGGCTTTTAAACCTTCAGAAAAATCTATTGATAAAATAGACCCTACAGATACTGAAGACGAAGAAGATGAAACAGGATCTTACAAATCGCTATCGTTTAAAAAACTTGCCGGAATAAGCGGCTACTATATTCCTGCACACAATATACTTGTACCACAGTACAGTTTCAGTACACTATTAAAAAACCAAAGCTTACACTACTGTAAGCTTTTGGTGTATATACCTGCCGGAAAGCGCTACGTTCTTTTCCGTGTCTTCAGGATTTGATTTAAATCCATCTTAAATAACTGTTTATCAAAGCAGTTATCATCATCCTTTTAGTATGTGTATTTTTTTCGGTTATTAAAGTTTATACTGACTTACCCCTTATTACCGAAATCACCTTTTGAATTTACACAACACCATTTTAATATATCATTTTAAGAAAGTTGTACTTTTTTATTAAACAAGTAAGTAATTATGAGGAAATTCGTATTGCTGGCAGGCGTGTGTGCCCTGCTGCTTAGCACCAGCTGCCAAAAGAAAGAAGAAGAGAAAAAAGAGGAAACAAAATTCCTTGCCACAAACCCTGTGCTTAAAGACACTACCATTACAAAAGACTATGTGGGCCAGGTACGTTCTATACGCCATATAGAATTGCGCGCACAGGAACACGGTTACGTAGAAAAAATATTTATAGATGAAGGCCAGCACGTAAAACAGGGCCAGCTGCTCTTCCAGATTATGCCAAACCTTTACAGGGCAGAAATGCAAAAAGCAGAAGCAGAAGCTAACTATGCTGAAATAGAATACAAAAACACCAAAAGGCTCGCAGAAACTAATGTTGTAGCTCCTAACGAGCTGGCAATGGCTAAAGCCAAATGGGACAAGGCTAAAGCGGAACTTGCCCTTACTAAAGTGCACCTTCAGTTTACAGAAATCAGGGCTCCTTTTGATGGTATTATAGACCGCTTCCACGTAAGGCTGGGCAGCCTTGTAGAAGAAGGCGACCTGCTAACAGAACTGTCTGACAACAGCCAGATGTGGGTGTACTTTAACGTACCTGAGGCAGAGTACCTGGATTATAAAACCAGCCTGTATAACGATAAAAATAAAATTAAAGTGGGCCTTAAAATGGCAAACGGCAAAAATTTCAGCCACATGGGTGTGGTAGAAACCGTTGAGGCCGACTTTAATAACGAAACGGGTAACATTGCCTTTAGGGCTACCTACCCTAACCCTGAAGGGCTGCTTAGGCATGGTGAAACCGGTAACGTTACCGTAACCCAGCCGTATAAAAACGCTATGATCATTCCTCAGAAGGCTACATTTGAGGTGCTTGAGAAAAAATATGTGTACGTGATTGATAAAAATAACGAAATCAAATCAAGGGAAATCACCATTGCTGCTGAGCTTCCGCACATATTTATTATAAGCAAAGGACTTTCTACCGGCGATAAGATACTTCTTGAAGGTCTTCGTCTTGTAAAAGAAAATGAGAAGATAGAGTACAAAACAGAGAACCCTGAGCATGTACTATCTCACCTTGAACTGTATGCCGAATAATCAGTACAACTAAAAAAACAAGAAGGAATGTTTACTAAATTTATACAACGTCCTGTATTTGCAATCGTAATTTCTATTATGATTGTGTTTATGGGAGTGCTGGCAATTGTTCAGTTGCCCACAGCACAGTTCCCCGAAATCGCACCTACTACGGTAAATATATTTATTGCCTACCCTGGTGCAAGTGCCGATGTACTTGTAAAATCTACCCTTATTACGCTTGAAAACTCTATAAACGGTGTTCAGGACATGAGGTATATGGCTACCGATGCTACCAGTGCCGGTGAAGCTACACTAAGGATTATTTTTGAACCGGGAACCGACCCTAACCAGGCGGTAATCAGGGTAAAAACAAGGGTAGACCAGGTAATGCCGCTACTACCCGAACTGGTACAGCGCGAAGGGGTTGTAATTACCCCTATTCAGCCAAGTATGCTTATGTACGTAAACCTTTACGCAAAAGACAAAAGCATGGACGAAAAATTCCTGTACAACTACGCGAGCGTAAAGATGCTTCCGGAAATTAACAGGATTAAAGGTGTGGGCCGTAGCCAGATATTGGGTTCGCGTACCTATGCTATGCGTATTTGGCTAAACCCAGAGCGTATGCGTGCGTATAACGTATCTGTAGACGAAGTTATGCAGGCTATGGGTGAGCAGAGTATTATAGGCCGCCCGGGACGTATTGGCCAGAGTTCGGGTATACAGGCACAATCGCTGGAATATGTACTTACCTACAAAGGGCAGTACAATGACCCAAAACAATATGAAAACGTAATCATACGTGCCAATGCCGATGGTGAGGCCATTCGCCTTAAAGACATAGGCCGTGCAGAGCTGGGTAGTGAGTTCTTTGATATCTACTCTAACCTGGACGGACACGCTTCTGCATCTATAGTACTTAAACAAAACTACGGTAGTAACGCTAACGAGGTTATAGAACGCGTTAAAGAAAAACTTGCTGAAATGAAGGAATCATTCCCTCCGGGGCTTGATTATAAAATTAGCTATGACGTATCTAAGTTCCTTGATGCTTCTATAGAGCAGGTAATAGATACTCTAAGGGATGCGTTTATCCTTGTGGCTCTCGTTGTATTTGTATTCCTGGGTGACTGGAGGTCTACGCTTATCCCCATTCTTGCCGTACCGGTATCGCTTGTAGGTGCATTCTTTGTAATCCAGTTCTTCGGTATATCAATAAACCTTGTAACACTGTTTGCGCTGGTACTTGCCATTGGTATTGTGGTAGACGACGCCATTGTAGTGGTAGAGGCCGTGCACGCCAAGTTTGAGGAATACCCGCACATATCGCCATATAACGCCGTACGTATGGTACTTGGCGAAATTAGCGGTGCGATTATAGCTATTACAGCGGTAATGGTATCGGTATTTATCCCTATCTCGTTTATGAGTGGCCCTGTGGGTACCTTCTACAGGCAGTTCTCTATAACCATGGCCAGCTCTATTGTTATTTCGGCTATTATTGCACTTACGCTGACTCCGGTATTGTGTGCCATGCTACTTAAAAACCACCACGGCCACGAAAAGAAAAGCAACCTGTTTACCCGTGCGCTGGATAGCTTTAACCGCGGGTTCGACAAACTGACAGGCAGTTATGTAGCCGTACTTAAGCGCATTGTAAGCCTTAGGACGTTTACCTTTATAGTACTTATTGCATTTTGTGCCGGTACTTACTTTATAAACAAAGTACTTCCTGCCGGGTTTATACCAAGTGAAGACCAGGGTACCATATACGCCATTATACAAACACCTCCGGGATCTACGCTGGAAACTACAAACCAGGTATCGCAAAGGCTGCAAAAAATTTGTGAAGACATAGACGGTGTAGAATCAGTATCATCGCTTGCTGGTTACGAGATTATGACCGAAGGCCGTGGTAGTAACGCGGGTACTTGTCTTATCAACCTAAAGCCATGGAGCGACAGGAAACATAAGGTAACAGAGATCATGGAAGAACTGGAAGAAAAATCAAAAGGCCTTGGGGCTAAGATTGAGTTCTTTGAACCACCGGCCATACCAGGTTTCGGTTCATCAGGTGGTTTCTCTATGCGTCTGCTTGATAAAAACACCACTACAGACTACCAGGACTTTGATAAGATTAATAAAAGTTTTATGGAAGAACTGGGCAAACGTAAGGAGTTACCCGGTGTATTTACCGTCTTTGCTGCTAACTACCCTCAGTAGGAGCTTGGA
>JAAXJD010000156.1:8522-12613 GCA_012270005.1 Flavobacterium sp.
CGCTTTAGAGAAACCGAAACAATTGACTGTGGTGCTTACCTTTGTTGAGGCCAACTATCCTCAATCTGAGCGCGAAATCGACAACACAGCACCCATGCAAAAAGGAGTATCCATTGGCGAAGCCATGGAAAACCTAAACATATTAATTGGTAGTACCTACGAGCAGGGCTTTATTAAGTTTAACCGTTTCTTTAAAGTGTACGTGCAATCAGACCCTAAATTCAGGAGGCTGCCTACAGACATCCTTAACCTTTTTGTGAAAAACGAAAAAGGCGAAATGGTACCGTACTCAGCGTTTATGACGCTTAAAAAAGGACAGGGGCCTAATGAGATTACACGTTATAACATGTACAATTCTGCCGCTATACAAGGCTTACCTGCCAGTGGTTACACTACTGCCGATGCTATTGCTGCCGTACGCGAAGTAGCTAAGAAACTTCCTAAAGGGTACGACATTGCATGGGAAGGTTTGTCTTATGACGAGTCTAACCGCGGTAATGAGTCGCTTTACATCTTCGGTATTGTACTTGCGTTTGTATACTTTGTACTTGCAGCTCAGTACGAGAGCTTTATAATTCCACTTGCTGTAGTATTCTCACTGCCTGTAGGTATATTCGGATCGTTCTTTATGCTAAAAATGATGGGGCTGGAGAACAACATTTATGCACAGATTGGGCTCATAATGCTTGTGGGTCTGCTCGGTAAAAACGCGGTACTTATTGTGGAATTTGCCGTACAGAAACGACAGGAAGGCCTGAGTATTTTTGACGCCGCTATTGAAGGTGCCAAGGTACGTTTCCGTCCTATACTTATGACCTCGTTTGCCTTCATTGCAGGTCTTATCCCACTTATCGTAGCCAGCGGTGCAGGTGCCATAGGTAACCACACACTGGGTTCGGCTGCACTTGGTGGTATGTTCTTCGGTACGGTATTCGGAGTACTCATAGTACCGGGCTTGTACTTTATATTTGGTAAGCTTGCCGATGGCAGGAAACTGATTAAGTACGAAGACGAAAATCCGCTTTCAGAGCACCTTGCACATGCCATTGATGATTTTAAACAAGTAGATGAAACCGAATAACCATGCAAAAGAAAATCATATATAAAAGCCTTGCCGCAACAGTAGTTGCGGCAACCTTTACCGCCTGTAGCCTCCCTGGGGTGGTACAGCGCGCAGAAAATAAAAATACACCGGCACAGTACGCTGCCGGTGCTGTAACAGACACTACCAGCACTGCTGCTACTAAATGGAAGGAATATTTTGCAGATGCTAACCTGCAGGAGCTGATTAACACCGCCCTGACCAACAATCAGGAGCTGAATATTACCCTACAGGAAATTGAAGTAGCCAAGAGCGAAATCCGTGCACGTAAGGGGGAATATCTTCCGTTTGTAAGCCTTGGTGCAGGTGCCGATGTTACAAAGGCATCACGCAATACCACACAGGGAACCCTGGAACATAATCTGGAAATCGTACCGGGTAAAGAAAACCCAGAACCACTGCCAAACTATATGGCCGGCCTTCGTGCCAACTGGGAGATAGACGTTTGGAAAAAACTGCGCAATGCCAAAAAATCGGCTGTAAACCGCTACCTGGCTTCTGTTGAAGGTAAAAACTTTATGGTTACTAACCCGGTTGCTGAAATTGCCAACTCGTACTACGAACTACTTGCCCTTGACAACCAACTGGAACTGGTAAATCAAAACATCCAGATTCAGACAAATGCGCTGGAAATTGTAAAAGTACAGAAGGAAGCCGCACGTGTAACAGAACTTGCTGTAAAACGTTTCCAGGCCCAGGTGCTTAATACACAAAGTCTTCAGTACGAAATAAAACAGAAAATTGTAGAAACCGAAAACCGCATTAATTTCCTTGTGGGCCGTTTCCCTCAAACTGTAAAAAGAAGTTCAGGTACATTTGCATCCCTTAACCCTAACGTGGTTAAATCAGGCATACCGTCTCAACTGCTTGCTAACCGCCCTGATATTAAACAGGCTGAGTACGAACTAGAAGCAGCTAAACTTGATATTAAAGTGGCTAAGGCACACTTTTACCCACAGCTTGGGATTTCTGCCGGTTTAGGCTACCAGGCGTTTAACGCCAGCTATCTTGTAAAGCCGGAGTCGCTTATATACACGCTTGCCGGAGACCTTGCCGCACCGCTTGTTAACCGTAATGCCATTAAGGCTGCCTACATAACAGCTAATGCAAAACAGGTACAGGCGGCTTATAACTACGAACAAAAAATACTTAATGCTTACATAGAGGTAGCAAACCAACTGAGCAAAATAAGCAACCTGGATAACAGCTACAAGCTAAAATCCCAGGAAGTAGACGCCCTAACCCAGTCTATAAACATTTCTAACGACTTGTTTAAATCGGCTCGTGCCGACTACATGGAGGTTTTAATGACACAGCGCGACGCACTGGAGTCTAAATTTGACCTTATAGAAACCAAAATGCAGCAAATGAATGCAATGGTTAATGTATACCGCGCACTGGGTGGCGGATGGAAATAGCACACACACCACTTATTACTTACTTTAGGAAGGCCCCGGACATATATCCGGGGTTTTCTGTTTTTATAAACGTAAGCTATTGCTATGATAAACAAGATTCATAAAATTTTTATCGAGTTACCGTTTACGTTTAAAGATTTAGATTGTAAAGAAATTTGAATTACTAATACATACCTGTGTAACAAATGTAACCAAGCAGAACCGTGCATTACATTACCTTTACAAAAAATAATATAGTTATGTTCGGAATATTTAAAAACCTGTTTGGGGCAAATGACCCCGTAGCAATACAACCCAACGCTTTTGTAGTAGATGTACGCTCGCCAGGCGAATTTGCTTCCGGCAGTGTAAAAGGTGCGACAAATATACCGCTAGACAACCTTCGCAGCCAGCTCGCACGGTTTAAAGGCAAAGACCAAGTAGTGGTGTTTTGCCGCAGCGGCATGCGCAGCGCACAGGCAAAATCTATACTGGAAAGCAGTGGCATACAAAACGTAGTAAACGCCGGTAGCCTGGGGCAGGCACAAGCGTTACTAAGCAAGTAAATACAAGAAATCCCTGTAACGAGTACGTTACAGGGATTTTTTATTTTGAGCGGGATTTAAGTACCTGTTCTATATCTTCAAGGGTAAAACCTTTTGCACGCAGCAAAACTAAAAAATGGAACAACAAATCAGCTGACTCGTTTTTAAACAAATCATCGTTGTTGTCCTTGGCTTCAATAACTACCTCAACAGCCTCCTCGCCTACTTTTTGGGCTATTTTATTAATACCCCGCTTTAAAAACGAGTTGGTAGATGAGTTTTCATCGCCACTCTCGGCGCGGTGTGAAATGGTTTGCTCAAGCTGGTACAAAAAACCTTTGGCACTCCCCTCACCAAAACAGGTCTGCGTACCCGTATGGCATACCGAGCCTTGCGGTTGTACCTGTATCAGCAGGGTATCGTTATCGCAGTCTATTTTTATATCCTTTACAGTAAGATAGTTGCCCGAAGTTTCTCCTTTTGTCCAAAGCCTGTTTTTACTACGGCTAAAAAACGTTACCCTGCCTTCCGACTGTGTTTTGGCTAGGGCCTCGGCATTCATATAGCCCAGCATAAGCACCTGAGCCGTGGCAGCATCTTGTATAATGGCGGGAATCAATCCTCCTGCTTTATCAAAATCGGGTTGTATCATCGTACAGATATATTTTGTTGTTTTAAGTAGTTTTTCAAGTCAGGAATGGCAAGTTCGCCATAGTGGAACAGGCTCGCTGCCAGTGCAGCCGTAGCCTGGGTTTGGGTAAACACCTCAGCAAAATGCTCCCTGCTCCCTGCCCCTCCCGATGCTATTACAGGAATATTGGTTAGGGCACACACCTCGTTAAGCAGCTCTATTGCAAAGCCGCTTTTGGTACCGTCCTTATCCATAGAGGTAAGCAGTATTTCGCCCGCGCCCAGTTGCTCTGCCTGTTGTGCCCATTCGGTTACTGAAAGCCCTGTAGCAGTACGCCCGCCACTAACGTATACCACCCAAAAACCGTAGGTACACTTGGCATCTATGGCAACCACCACCGCCTCGCAGCCCAGGTT
>JAAXJD010000032.1 GCA_012270005.1 Flavobacterium sp.
GTACCCATCACTCAAATGCAAGGTACCCCGCCATGATTTAAAATCAGTAGTGCTATTTTAAACGACAGGAGGCTGTACGAGTGGTAACGTAAGCCTCCTTTTTTTTATTGTGCCGTTTGCCAAATATTTTTCTACAGCTATTTTTTATACCGCCGTATAACCACCATCGGTTATAAAATACGACCCCGTAGTAAACGACGATTTATCTGAGCTTAAAAACACCACCAGGTCTGCCACTTCCTGCGGCGTACCCAGCCTGTTCATGCTTGCCTTGGCAGCAATGCCCTTCTTCATATCATCGGTAAGGTTATCATCCAGCAGCGGCGTAGCTATATAGCCCGGGCCCACTGCATTACACCTAATGTTTTTTTGGCCGTATTCTGCCGCTATGTTTTTGGTAAGGCCCACCACCCCGTGCTTGCTGGCGGTATAGGCAGGGCTCATGGGTGCCGCCACGGTACCATGTATACTGGCTATGTTTACAATGCTACCGCCGCCGTTTTTTTCCATTTGCTCCAGCTGATAGCGGCAGGCATAAAATACACCGCTCAGGTTTACGGCAATTACCTTATCCCACCCGTCTACAGGGTATTCTCCAGTAGGGGCAGCAGGGCCGCCTATACCGGCGTTGTTACAGGCTATATCCAGCCTGCCGTATTTTTGTACAATGGCAGCCACCAGGTTTTTGTTATCCTCTGCCTTACTGCTGTCGGCGTGTACAAAAAATGCCTCGCCCCCGGCATTGGTTATGGTGTTTACGGTTTGCTGTCCGTGTGCTTCGTTTATATCGGTTACCACTACTTTGGCACCTTCTTTGGCATACGCCTCGGCTATGGCACGGCCTATGCCGCTACCGGCACCCGAAACCACTGCCACTTTATCTTTTAGTAACATAGTTATTGGTATTATGTAATGAAATTTTGTCTTATAAATTTACGGCTATTTTATTTTGCTTACATTTGAAGCATTGGTTTTTTACCTAAAGTTTAACAGTGCGTTACATTTGTGCACCCCACCGTTACGCGGCGTTAAAAAAATCGTTAAATTAGAGGAAATAAAAAGGCCAACTAAATGTTTAACCACCTGAAAGCATACCTGGAAACTAAAGCCAACTTTACGCCTGCCGATTTTATGGAGGGAGAAAACCGGTGCACGTACCTGAGCCTTAATAAGGGCGAAAAGCTTTTGGAGCGCGGCACGGTATGGCAGCACCATGCCTTTGTATGCCGGGGACTGGCGCGGGGGTATCAAACGGATGTTTTTGGCAATGAAAAAACAACGGTTTTTGCCCCGGAGAACTACTGGACCGGAGACAGGGAGAGCCTGCTTACCGGAGAACCCGCAGAAATGTGCGTAGTAGCCGAAACTGATACTGATTTTATCCTTATTACGCAGGATGACTACAACACGCTTTGTGTAACCCTGGCACCGTTTAGCGAGTTTATGAGCAACCTGGTGCAGCGCAATCTTGCTTCGCGTCAAAACTATATTTTTATGCCTGCACTAAGCGATGCCGAAAAGGTGCTGCAGTTTTTACAAAAATACCCCACCGTGCCGGCAAGAACCAGTACAGCCTGTATAGCGTCTTTCCTGGATATGGACGTTAAAGCACTGGAAACGTTATTGGTAGCGTATTCTTAAGATTCACTTTTATTAACATAATACGTTAACATACTGCCGGAAAAGTTGTAATTTTGAATTGACAAAAACCAAAAATCCCCTAATGACTGAAGTATTTGAAGCCTACCTGAACAGCAAAGCTGCTTTTTGTGCCACCGATATGGCGCATATATTAAAGCACGTGCAGTTTATCCACCTAAAAAAAGGCGAAAACCTATATAACGAAGGCGGCTTATGGCCGTATGACGGCATAGTGTGCAGCGGCCTGCTGTATAAATATACCCAAGACCTTGATGGGGAGCAAAAAGTTACGGCTTTTTGCAGCGAGCATTACTGGGTGGGCGACCGCAGCAGCTCCCTTACCGGTATGCCTGTAGCTTATACTGCCACCGCGCTGGAAAACACCACCATAGCCTGCCTTAACATAGATGAGTTTGACCGCCTGCGTATAGAAATACCTTTGCTAAATGAGGTGTGCCAGCAACTGATACAAAACAACATGGAAACGGCCCAAAAACGCATAGCCAATAACATGATACAGAGCGATGAGGAACGTTATTGCGACTTTATAAATGCCCGCCCGGGCGTGGCAGAGCGCATTAGCCCAGAGTTACTGTCGTCTTACCTGGGCATAGGCAACCTAAGCCTGGATCGTATTATAAATGGAATCCCGATTAAAACGCAGCAGTAAGTTGTTTGGGGTTTATGGTTTGTGGTTTAAGGTTTAAGGTTTAAGGTTTAAAGTTTAAAGTCGCTTACTCAAACCTGAAAACTGAGACTGAAAACTGGGACTGAAAACTGGGACTGAAAACTGGGACTGAAAACTGAAAACTGTAAAGATGGCCGCGCTCCGTACCTCCGCTCGCCATGAC
>JAAXJD010000144.1 GCA_012270005.1 Flavobacterium sp.
TCTCATCCCGACCCCCTGCACTGAAGATCCTCCCACTGTCCAGTTCTGCTCAGCGGCCCACAAAACCTCTACACTCTTCCTTGCGCTTTCTTCGTCCATACTCTCGGTAGGGTCTTCCAGGAACAATACCTGCGGCTTTTTGGCTATGGCTCTTGCCAACATTATTTTGCGGTTTACCGATGCCGTAAGTTGCTTGCCAAACGGAATGATATTAGTATCTAACCCCAGCGGGAGCGATTTTACAAACCCGCTAAGCCCAGCATTTTCTATGGCCCATTTTACACGCTCGTCTGTTATTGCTGGGTCATTAAGGGTAATGTTTTCCAGAAGGGGACCTTCAAACGGCGTTTCGCCTTGCAGCACCACCCCGGTAAGGTTACGGTACTGGTCGTTATCGCTTTTGTTCAGGTTGTTTTCATTTACATAAAATATACCCGATGTAGGCTGAAGGTAACCGCTAAGCAGGCGTACCAGGGTGGTTTTGCCAGATCCGTTGCGTCCGCTTATAAATACCTTTTCCCCCGGTTGGATTTTCAGGTTAATGTTACTCAGCGCGTTTTTATCGGCATCCGGAAAACGGAAACTAAGGTCTTCAGCTTCCAGTGCAATGCCGTTTTCGCACTGCAGTTGTTTAGCTGTGTGGTCGGGCTCCAGCTCTAAATCAGTAACCTGGCCTATTTTTTCAACCGATGTAAGCACGTCATACAGGGTTTCCAGCCCTATAATGGTTTTTTCAACCGAGTTTAGCACCAACAGGATAATGATTTCGGCAGCTACAAACTGCCCTATATTCATTTTCTGGCTCAGTACAAGGTAGCCACCTACCGATAGCAACCCGGCAGTAATCAGCACCTTAAATATTATAAGCTGTGTATACTGCCTTTTTATAATGCCAAAGTGTTTCTCGCGGCTGCCCACGTAGTCGCCCGCCAGTTTGTCGTTTCGCATAAGGGCGTAGTCTAAACCGGTTTTACTTTTAAAGGTAAAGCGGTTACGCGCTATTTCCTGTAGCCAGTATACGCCTTTGTATTTGTATTTTGATTCTTTAAGGCTGGTTTCCACACCGTCGTTAAACGAAAACTTAAGTATGGCATACAGCAATAAAAACAGCAATACCCCAAAGATGATAAATACCGGGTGGTATAACGACAATAGTATAATACCCAGTAGTATTTGCAGCAATGCCGTAGAAAAGTCTAACAACAGTTTAGAGGTACCCTTTTGTATGGTAAGGGTATCAAAAAAGCGGTTAGTAAGCTCCGGCGCGTACTGGTTGTACAGTTCTTTATGCCGAATTTTAGGCATACGGTAAGCAAACTCAAAGGTGGCGCGCACAAATATTTTCTGCTGAAGGTTTTCTGTAATGCGCAGCTGCATAAGTGATAGTACGCCTACCAGTGCCACACCCAGGGTAACCATAATAACCAGCACTATCCATGATACGCTTACCTGCCCACCCTGTATAAAGTTTATAATGGCTTGTATGCCCAGCGGTAACGACAGGCTTATAAGCCCGGCAAAGGCAGCGTAAAATATAATCTGGTACACGTCTTTTTTGTCCAGCTTCAGTAAGTTGTAGTATCTTTTTAACGGGGTCATAGTGAATTTTTTAGAGCGTGTTCGGTAAGGTTAATATAAAATTCAGTGGGGCTTATCATATCGTTACAATTGGTTAACGACTGAAAATGGGTCTTCAGGAAATGCTGGTGCAGCGCCCCCTGTATAATGGTACTTGCCAGGCTCTCGGCAAAGGCGTAGTGTGGGGCGTGTTCTTTAATTATGCCGGCCACACGCTGTATTACGCGTTGGTAAATTTCAAAAAAGCCCAGGCGGTTTTCTTCGTCTACTTCTTTGGTAAGCAGTGTCTTGGTAAAGTTATTTATAATTATTTTTTTAAGCACTGATTCGTCTATATGTTCTGTAGCCTCATCATCGGCGGTTTCTTCGGTAACAATGGTAATGGCGGTTTTTAGCCGGTCTGCCGCTACAGCCATATTTGCCACGCCAAATACCAGGCGGTACTCTATCCAGCTCCAGTACCATGAAGACAAGTAAACCAGCAGCTTGTGCTTGTTTTCAAAATAGCGGTATATAGAGCTTTCGTTGCTCTCTATGCGTTCGCCCAGTTTCTTAAAAGTAAAAGCCTCAAATCCTATTTCGTGGATAAGCAGTATGCTTTCCTTCAATATTTTTTTGCCCAGGGCAGAGGTCTCCGGGTCTTTTATATATATGTTATCGTTTATCTGAAGCTTCAGATTTGACAGTACAAATTTCATCCTGAAATTATTTTACGCAAAGTTAACAGTATTACTATCATTTATGCAAGATAAACTATTGTTAAATAATATTTAAAAAGATGAGTTTTATCATATTTTACCCTAATCCGGGGTCGTAATTTTGCTGTATAAGTTTTAGGTTATGAGCAAATCTGTTCCCTCTGCCCCGGCGGTGAAGGCCAGTCAGCCGGGCGACCGGGGGGACGTTCAG
>JAAXJD010000197.1 GCA_012270005.1 Flavobacterium sp.
TCTGTAAGCCCTTTAAAATTACAAGGCTTTAAATCCAGATCTTTGCTAATGGCTGCAATTTGTACTTTAAAGGTGGCCGCTGCGGCTTTTTCAACTTTATCTGCGGGTTTGGTTTCCTGTTTTACGGGTTCAGGTTTTGCTGCTACAGGAGTTTCCGGTGCTGTCTTCGTTTCGGGCTTCGGCTTTAAATTGTCTTTCGCAGCAGCAGTATTCTCAGTAGTAGTGCCACCGGCAGATTCTTTTTTGTAAGCCAGAATTGACTTGGCAATAGACTGCGCCAACTCGTCTTGCCCGGCATCAGAATTAACATACAATCCTTCATCGTTAGACGATAAAAAACCCATTTCTATTAAAACGCCGGGCATGGCTACTTTATTGAGCAACCAAAACGGTCCCTGCTTAACTCCTCGGCTTTTTCGCTTAATTTCTAAGAATCCTTCCTGAATTTTTCCTGCTAATTCTATGCTTTTAGCCTGTACAGCTTCCTGTAATGCAAACGCGCCAGAAATTACCGCAGGATTTTGTAAATCGTAATCGGCATAATCGGTTTTATAATCTTTCTCCAGCATTAGTACCGCATTTTCCCTTTTTGCCATATCTATACTGGCTATGTTTTTTGTAGTACCTACAAAATAGGTTTCTGTGCCATACGCTGTTTTCTTGGTTTCGCTATTACAGTGCAACGACACAAACACATCTGCCGAAGCACGGTTTGCCGTAAGGGCACGTTCTTCCATGTTTACAAAAACATCTGTTTTACGCGTATAAATCACTTCCACCGACGGGTCTGTATCTAAAATACGACCTACCTTAAGAGCTACATTCAGCGCAATGTTTTTTTCAACAAAGCCATTATATATACTACCAAAATCTTTTCCGCCATGACCTGGGTCTAAAACAACGCGAAATTTGGCACCCGTTTGCGCAAAACTTAATGATGCTGTTATAATAAAAAGTAGAAAAGCTTGTTTTATTCCCGTGTTCACTTTCATTTTCATGTGGTTATTATACTGCTAATGTTATGGTTACATTAAAGTGGTGAGATTACCAAAAATATCGTAAGTTTGACACTCCAAAAAATAAGCCATACTGTTACAAAATTAGCATTAAAACCGTTGCGCACAAACTTATTTAATATCGTTTTATCAGTAATTTTCCTTACCGGGTGTGTGCAAATGCACGGCCAGGACGGCAGGAAAAGAGGACGTTCTGTACCTGCACAGGAACAGAAAAAAAATTCTGCAGACATTAAAAAAACGACTGACACTGTAAAGGTAAACCCAGTTACAACAGATAAAAAAGAAGCCCAGGTAAAAAATGATTCTGTAAAGAAAGAAAAAAAGGGACTTGACGCAGTTGTAAAACGTTCTGCTAAGGATTACGAAAAGATAGACCAACGTAAAAAAGAACTTACACTTTACAATGAAGCCCATATCAAGATGGAAGATATGGATCTTGACGCCGGCAGCTTTGTAATGATGTACGATAAAGACGAAGGTTTTGCCGGCCGTGTGAAAGACAGCACCGGTAAATACAGTCAGTACCCACACTTTAAACAAGGGGCAAACGAGGTAGAAGCTGATTCCATACATTTTAACACCAAAACCAAGAAAGCACGTGTATGGAATTCCCGCACAGATCAGGGTGAGTTTAGGGTAAAAGCAGATATTACCAAAAAGGAAAATGATTCGGTTTACTTTATGCGGGGTGCGCGCTTTACTACCTCTAAAAATCTGGATAACCCGGAATACTACTTTTTTACCAATAAAATAAAACTGGTTCCCGGCGAAAAAGTAGTTGTAGGCCCCACCAATATGTGGATAGCCAATGTACCTACGCCACTCGGGCTTCCGTTTGCATTTTTCCCGATGACTAACAAAGCAGAATCCGGCTTTATAATCCCCGCTTATGGGGATAGTAATACACGTGGATACTATCTGCAAAACTTAGGCTATTACTTTGCCATGGGCGACTATTATGACCTTGCATTAACCGGGGACTACTACACCAACGGTAGTTATGGGCTCAGGGCGCAAAGCACCTACTCTAAACGCTATAAGTTTGGAGGAAGCTTTAACCTGCGGTATGAGAACCTGATTACAAGCGAACGTGGGTTTCCTGATTATACCAAGGCTAAGAACTATAACATTCAGTGGACACACAACCAGGACAGTAAGTCGAACCCTAATTCCAGGTTTTCGGCGAGCGTTAACATGGGTTCCAGCCAGTATTACAGGCAGTCGCTTAACACGGCAAACATAGGTGCCAGCCTTAACAACACACTGCAATCGTCTATATCCTATTCAAAGACGTTTCAAACGGTGCCGCAGATAAACATGTCGTTAAGCGCCACGCACAGCCAGAATACCAACACAAAGGCAATAAATATGACATTGCCTACATTACAGGCCAGTGTAGACCGTATTTATCCGTTTGCGAAAGATGACGAACCGAAGAAAGGTATCATAAAAAACCTTAACCTTCAGTATAACTTAAGGGGAGAAAACAGGATAAACACTACCGACTCATTATTCTTTAAACCGGAAATGTTTAGAGATGCCAAAACCGGCATGCAACATACTATACCGCTAAGCACAAACTTTAAGCTATTTAAATTCTTTAGTGTAACGGCAGGGTCTAATTATCAGGAAACATGGACACTTAACACCATAAAGAAGAGTTTCAATACCGTTACGAATAAAGTAGAAACAACCGACGTAAAAGGTTTTGACGCATTCCGCACCTATAACTTTAATTCCAGCATTGGTACTACAGTTTACGGTACATTTAATTTTGGCGAAGATAAAATCATACAATCTATAAGGCACGTTGTGCGACCGTCTGTTTCTTACTCTTACACACCAAGTTTTTCAAGGTATTATAACACTTACCAAATCGACGCTTCGGGCACTAAGTACGAAGACTACACCCGATTTGAAGGTAACATTTTTAGCACTCCTCAAAGATCATACGCTAATACGATGACAATTGCTGTAAACAACAACTTTGAGGCTAAAGTGAGGAATAACGACGAAAAAGCCACAGAACCTAAAAAAATTACACTGCTTAATAACCTAAACTTTCAAACAGGTTACAACTTTGCAGCAGATTCATTGGCATGGTCTCCGGTAAGAGTAAGCGCCGGTACTAACTTGTTTAAAAACAAGATGAATATTAATTTTGGTACCACGCTAGACCCATACGCAATAGATGCTTCGGGTAAAACCATTAATAAATATAACATAGATAACGGCGGTAGCCTTTTTAGGCTTACAAGTGCTAACATAACTATGAATTACTCGTTCTCAAGTAAAGAGCTGGAGGGCGATAACCCTGACAGCCAAACCGCAAAGAACGGTGGCCGTACCGATGATCTTTTCGGGACTGCCACAAACATGAACGACCAAAGGAAGAGCATGTTTAATGAAGAGGATGAAGATGAAAATAAAAAGAAAAAACCAGGTTAAAGCAAATTCTTTAATGCAAAGCTGCCGTGGGATTTAAAGGTGGCCTACTCACTTACATTTTCGGACAATAACAGAAAGAGAACCATAACCACCAACTCTATAATGTTTTCGGGTAACGTAGATGTAACCGAACGATGGAAAATGGGCTTTTCATCGGGTTACGACCTTGTAAGCAAAGGAGTAACCTTTACTCAGCTGCGTTTTGAACGCGACCTGCTTAGCTGGCGTATGGACTTTAACTGGGTACCGATGGGCACCAATAAGTACTGGACGTTCTTTATAGGTATAAAATCATCTGTACTAAGCGATATTAAGTGGGATAAACGCCAGGTACCAGACAGAACTATAGGACAATAACAAAAAGCGTAAATGCTCTGAATCATAAACAGAACGTTTACGCTTTTTAGCTTCAGCGAAGCGTTTATCCGAAAAACGAAAATAAACTGATAACTAAAAACATACCTAGAAATGAAAAAAATAATATTTACAGCAAAACCCCCTGCTCCTAAAGGCCCCTACACCCATGCAACGCAAATACGCAATACCCTTTACACTTCCGGGCAAATACCACTTACTGCTACAGGCGAACTAATCAGTGGCAGTATAGAAGAAGAAACAAAGCAGGTTATGGAGAACCTTAAGGCCGTTTTAGAGGCTGCAGGAGCTACTTTTGAACACGTGGTTAAAACAACCATATTTATCAGTAATATGGACGATTTCGGTAAGATAAACGGCGTATACGGGAGTTATATAAACGAAGAGACGGCACCGGCGCGCGAAACCGTTCAGGTAGCACGTTTACCTAAAGATGTAAATGTAGAAATATCTATGATAGCTGTACTTTAAGTAAGCAATAACGATAAAAAATGCCGCGATAATCTCGCGGCATTTTTGTTTCTATTAATTACGAAAGTGGTTTACAACGCTTTCATAAACAATTCTGCTGAAGCAGGATTTGTAGCAATAGCAACATTGTGCACGTCGCAAACCCTTATAAGCATATTAATATCGGCATCATGGGCATGGCTACTCAGCGGGTCCTTAAAGAAAATAACCAAATCGGTTTTTCCTTCTGCAACACGCCCTGCAATCTGCGCATCGCCACCCATAGGCCCAGACAACATCCTGCGCACGGTAAAACCGGCCTGCTCTGCCCTGCCTCCGGTAGTACCGGTGGCAATCAGGTTAATTTCCGGACGCATTAAAATGTCTTTATGTTCGGTAATAAAAGTAACCATGCGGTCTTTCATCCCGTCATGGGCTATAATGGCAATTTCCATGAATGTATGTAGTATTAGTTAAGTTCGTGGTATTCAATAAGACCATCAATAGGCCTTCTTAATACATTACCAAGTTTAAGGCCATTAACACCAAGAACCTCTTCAAGTTCTGCCTTTAGGTAAAATGCTATAGAACCTACAAAGTGTACCGGCACTTCGCGCGCGTCGTCAAACTGAAGGATGTAGTTATCTACAAACGTTTGCATAGCATCGGTAATGATTTTCTTTATAAACGCATCTTCCTTATTCTGGATGAGGAATTTCGCAAAAGTAGCAAGATATGCGTTAGGGTTTGGCTCCTTGTACAGGTTGTGTTTAATCACATCCGGATCTAGGTTATAATCAGCTGCAAACTTTTCAGAAAGGTGCTGAGGCATTTTATTAAAGTAATAAGCACGAACAAGATCGCGCCCAAAACGGTTTCCGCTGCAGTCGTCCATAGCTATGTAGCCAAGAGACTGTACTTTTTGTATCAGCTCTTTACCATCAAAATAGCTGCAGTTACTTCCCGTACCTAAAATGCACACTATGGCTTTATCATTAGTAGGGTTAGTGGCGTATGCCGCCGCATAGGTATCTTCTTTAACAACAACTTCGGCATTTGGGAAAAACTCCTGAAAAACACCACTCATGTATGATTTCATTCTGTCTGTACCACAACCCGCACCGTAAAAGAACAGGTTAGTTACATCCTTACGGTTATTGTAAATATCAAAGCGGGCTTCAAGCCTTTCAAGAGCTTCTTCTTTATTAATAACTTCCGGGCTTAGACCAAGGGTTTGGGTGGTAAACAGCCTGTTGCCCTGCTCATCTAGGGCTATCCAGTCTGCTTTGGTAGCGCCGCTATCTACTAATAGTTTCATAATGTGTATAAGTTTGGGTTAGTTATGGGTTAAACTTGGGTTAAAGATAAAGTGTAAAATGTGGGTTACTTACGCTTATAAAAAAACAAAGCCCCGCTTTAACTTATAAAAAGCGGGACTAAGGTATAAAAATTATAGAGACGCTATGTGCGCTGCAAGATCTATAAGTTTGCTTGAGTATCCGTACTCATTATCGTACCAAGATACGATTTTGAAGAAAGTAGAGTTAAGACCGATACCAGCTTTAGCATCAATGATACTTGTACGAGAATCTGAAACGAAATCCTGAGATACTACGTCGTCTTCTGTAAAACCAAGGATACCTTTAAGTTCATTTTCAGAAGCTTTTTTAAGTACAGCCATGATTTCTTCGTAAGAAGTTTCTTTAGCCACTTTTACAGTAAGGTCTACAACAGAAACGTCTACCGTAGGAACACGGAATGACATACCTGTAAGTTT
The DNA here is from genome assembly GCA_012270005.1 of Flavobacterium sp. GTDB lineage: Bacteria > Bacteroidota > Bacteroidia > Flavobacteriales > Flavobacteriaceae > Flavobacterium. The sequence goes on from JAAXJD010000197.1 coordinate 6,070, forward strand.
ACCGTTAAGCGCAGGGATTACTTTACCTACCGCTTTTGCAGCACCTGTAGATGAAGGTATAATGTTAACGCTTGCTGCACGGCCACCTCTCCAGTCTTTCCTTGAAGGACCATCGGCAGTCATTTGTGTAGAAGTTGTAGCGTGTACTGTAGTCATAAGGCCTTCAACAATACCAAAGTTGTCGTTGATAACTTTAGCAAGCGGAGCAAGACAGTTTGTAGTACAAGAAGCGTTAGATACTACTGTATCCGCTGCAGTTGCAGTTTCGTGGTTTACACCCATTACAAACATAGGAGCATCTGCAGACGGAGCAGAGATGATAACTTTTTTAGCACCACCAGCAATGTGCTGAGAAGCAGTTTCTATAGTTGTAAATATACCTGTAGACTCAGCTACTACATCTACACCTACTTCATCCCACTTAAGGTTTTTAGGATCTTTTTCGGCAGTTACCCTAATGTGTTTACCATTAACGTAAAGCTTGCCTTCTTTAACTTCCACTTCGCCTTTAAAACGTCCGTGTACTGAATCATATTTAAGTAGGTAAGCAAGGTGATCTACATCAAGAAGGTCATTAATAGCTACTACCTCAACGTTATCCCTATTGAAAGTTTCACGGAAAACGATTCGGCCAATCCTACCAAAACCGTTAATTCCTAATTTAACTGTTGCCATTTTCTTCGTAATTGTTATTTGTTTATTATTGTGAGTCAATTAAATAGACACTATGTCTGATACTTTAATAAGCTCCTGATTTATTTGTGATTTTCCTTTTACCGCAAGTTCCAGCGGTGTAAGGGCGATTTCGTCTTTAATAAGGCCTACCATGTAGTTAGACTTGCCTTCAAGCAATACTTCTACCGCTTTTACACCAAGTCTGCTCGCAAGAACCCTGTCGAAACATGAAGGTGAACCTCCGCGCTGCATATGACCAAGGATAGAAACCCTTACATCATATTCAGGCATATTTTTATCAAACTACTCTTTTAGTTCAAAAGCGCTCTTTCCTGTTTTTTCGCCCTCGGCAATTACAACGATGCTCGATGATTTACCAGAAGCCTTACTACGCTTAAGAGATTCTACCAGCCTGTCTAACCCCATATCCTCCTCAGGGATAAGAATTTCTTCGGCTCCGGCACCTATACCGGCATTAAGCGCTATATGGCCTGCATCCCTACCCATAACTTCTACAAAGAAAAGCCTGTTGTGCGAGCTTGCGGTATCACGAATTTTGTCAATAACTTCCACCACCGTATTAAGAGCTGTGTCGTACCCAAGGGTAAAGCTTGTACCGTATATATCGTTATCTATGGTACCTGGTATACCTATTACAGGGAAGTCGTACTCGGCATTAAATATAAGTCCGCCGGTAAAGCTACCGTTACCACCAATAACTACAAAAGCGTCAATACCTTGCTTTACAAGATTATCGTAGGCTTTTTTACGACCCTCAGGCGTCATAAACTCTTTAGAGCGGGCTGATTTAAGGATAGTACCTCCTTTGTTGATGATGTTGTTTACACTGCGTGGGCCCATTTCCTTGAAGTCGCCTTCAATCATTCCCTGGTACCCTCTGTAAATCCCCGTACATTCTATATTATGAAAGGCACATGTACGAACCACGGCACTAATAGCGGCATTCATCCCCGGAGAATCGCCTCCTGAGGTAAGCACGCCTATTTTTTTTAATTTACGTGACATTTTTCAGTATTTGATTGTAAAATTAGTAATTTAATGTAATTTATGTATTTACTTTTGAGAAGTATTGACGAATTTTCAAATTTTCAATCGTTTTCGTTAATAAGTTTTTTTGCTAAGGCTGTTAAATAACACTTAAAAAGCAGGTAATTCATTAAAAAATTACCTGCTTTTTTTAGAAATACGAAATTATTGAAATCGTAATCATTTATTAATCAGTCTCAGGAATCGGGGTGCTGTCACGATCCTCGTCCGTTCCTGTCTTTTTACGATTTCTGTCTTCAAACTGTAAATAGTCCGGTGCCAACTCGCTATCCGGCATATCATTACCCTGATTATTATTTTTGTCGTCTTTCTTAACAACAGTTTTCCTGAACAACTTCACCATCAACTCATTAAACGTATCAAAGTCCACTTCATACGTTAAGCCTATACCTTGGGTATATCCTATACCTTCACCCAAAAAGTTAATATCGTTTTCCCGGTTAAACACCCTTGCGTTTAGCGTACCGGGTTCATTTAGCCTTAGCTTTAGCTCTATATTACCCACGATAGAACTCTCGTTTACACCCCCTACCGGTACCCCTACCTGCCCGTTAATAGATATCCTGTTGTTAATTTGAGAGGACAGGGTTATACCCAATTGTGAATAATTATCTGCATAAGGGTTCCGTACCGACTGCACGTAATTAACCCCTATATTCACCTTACCGCTGTTATCTGAAAGCACATCGTTTACAAGGCTACTCACCCGTTCAAATAAGCTTCCGTACACTGCCGTGTTAGCATTTGTAGGGCTTATGAAACTTCCGCTTGAAAGCAATGCCAACGCCTGGTTTTTTCGCGTTTCTGCATCACTAAGTTTATAGTCAAGATCGCTCTTTAAAACAGAACTTACACCCGGGAAATTAATGGTAAAATCCGGCTCAGGGTTTGTAATACTACCCTGTAGCGCAATAACTACCTCGGTTTGAATCGGGCGGCTAAAGCTACTGTTATCTAATAGTACCGATGGGTTTGCAGTGGTTTTATACACTGCCTCCAAATTAAGCCTTGCACGTGAAGGATCACCTTCCCACACAATAGTACCACCGCTTTTTACGCTAAACTTTTTATCTAAAAGTCCACCATAACGGAAAAAGTAATCACCCTTTTGCACCTGGTAATCACCATACATACTAAATTTACCAAGCGTATTTATATTAAGCAGCATATTACCATAGCCCGTAGACGAAAGGCTATGCCCGCTGTTTTTATCTATAATAACTTCTATTTTAGCATCTGGGGTAACCACAAAGTCGAAGTTCATTTCGAGTCCTTTGTAAAACCTCGACTTTTCTGAAACCTGTTTGTCAGTCTCCTTAAGCCGGTTTTCCTTTTCTGCCGGGCTTAAGAAGTGGATAAATGCCGCGGTTGTAAGGCTGGTACTACCTACATTACTTATCGGGATTTTTATATCGGTACCAGGCATTGATGTGGCTTCAGCATTAATTACAAGCGCTGTTGTAGGCCCCTTAATAGAAGCATTCCCTTTTATAAACGCTCGTCCGTAATACAGCGCCTCATCACTTTCCTGCGTATCAAGCACCAGTATTTTATCTGATGTCATAGACAAATCAAGTTGCCAGTTTTTAAACATCTCATGCTTCACAGTACCTTGTAACCACGCTTTGGTCTTCTCTTTGGTATCTGTAAGCCCTATGCCGCCAAAAATTATTTTATCCTCGGTAAGGTTTACTATAGAGTTATCGTCAAAGTTGTAGTCGGTATTAAGGTAGCCTACTTTAACACCTCCGCCTTTTACATAGAGGACACCATCTATTTCGGGCTTTCGTACGTTACCTACAATAGCTGCCCTACCCGATGCACGGCCCCTAATTTCTGGGAAAATATTTTTTAAGAACGCTGTAAGCGGACTAATGTCAAAATCTTTAAAGATGGCATCGAGCGACAATATGGTTTGCTTGTTTACTATCTCTACATTACCATAGGTAGTAAATGTCTCCTGGTCGTCTCTGTTAATGGTACCATTTACGTTAAATTTACGGAACGACTTGTCTCCGGTTACCTGCAAGTTTAGGTCGCCAAGGGCATATTTATTTATACGCAGTGTATCTACAGTAACCGATGCTGCCGGTTCAAATATGTTGCGGTTTTGCTTTACGCTAATTTCACCGTTAAGCCTTCCTCCAAAGCTTATACTGTCCAGCGAAGGCGTCATTTTATTAAGGTCTACATCATCAAAAGCAAGATGGATGTCTTTGTATGTAGAATCACGAACCGCCCCGGCAAGCTCTACGCGCTGGTTGTTGTGAGACAGGCTGAGATTATCTATTATAAAATTGTCTATCTTTTTCCTGAAAACAATCTTATTATCTTTTTTATCACCTTCGTTTATGTACCAAAGGAAATCTTTAAAATTAACTTCAGACTTTTTAAATCCTACTACCGAATTATGCTCCTTATCTATGGTATGGTAAAGGTTTAACTTATACGAGTCCTTATCCTTATTTCCTCCCTTAAATTCGGTACGCACATAAAGGGTATCATTGCGTGTTATGTTAAGCAGGTTAAAATCAGAAATCTTATACTTTTTAACCCGCATGCTGTCTACACTTAAATACGTATTGTAAAGCGGATTTTTATTGTTCACATCTAACTTTACGTTGCTAAATGAGTTATCATATACACTAATACCGGGCGAATTAAACGCCAGTACAAATTCATTTTTATCCGCATTTACTTTACCCCGAAGGTGAGTGTCCTTACTAACCGCAATATCGGGCAAAACAATCCCTACTATCTTATTGTAAATGGTAAGATCGTATTCAAGATACTGACCTTTTCGCAACTTGTGCGGCGAGTAATTGGTGTACAGGCTACCAAGCCCATTTTCGAATATTTTAGGTATTTGATAAACGTCAAATTTACCGGTAACACGGCCTTCTATAATTTCCTGGGAGTTTATGGTAATAGTCCGTTCGTTTTTTTCATCAAACGACGACGAGATAAAGAAATCTTCAAAATAATAACTATCCCTGCTATTCTGGTAAGACAGCCTCGATATTTGCAGTGTTCCGGCAATGTCATTAACATTAGTACCCGATGCCTCAAATAACAAGTCTCCTTTAAATATAGACAGGGTGTCTTTCTTCATTATACGGAGTTTAGCTAAATCGGCATAATCTACCTGCGCATGAAAATCATAATTTTTGCGGTAATTGCTCATATCTACAAGTCCGTCAAAACTCATAAGCTGGTTAGGGTCGTTACTGTTCATACGCCCTTTAAAGTAAGGCCACTTAAACAATCCATCTACCGTAATGTTTTTGTAATTATATCCGTTAAACGCAAAACCGTCAACTTTTCCTTTTACGGTAGTATTTAATGATTCTTTTCTGAATCCCTTACCCTTAACATCTGCCTGAAGCGTGGCCAGGCCAATGGTTTTTACGCCTGTAATAGCACCAATGTTAAAACCTTCGAGTTCTATCCTACCTTCATACTGCGCGTCGTTTGGCTTGTTATAGTCTTTAATGCTCATAATGGCATCGGCCTCTCCTAACTCGCTTACCACGTACATATCAGTCTTTAGGTTTTGCTTCGTCAGCTCTATTTCGCCCACAATGTCTACTTGCCCGAATTTCTCAAGTACTACCGGCAAGCTCTTGCCTAATATACGTGGCAGTATGGTACGAAGGTTACCATACTCTGCAGTAATGTGGCTAAAATTACCGTTCATGTAAAAACCCGGGCCGTTTTTACCAAACAGGTGCCTAAAGTTTACCGTACCTGCAATCTCAGTACCTTTGTCATCTAAAAGCTTAAGGTTGTGCAGAACAAAGTTGTTCATAGGCCCCTTTAAATTAGCAGACAGGTAATATTTTTGGTTTTTGCCAAACTCCGGGTAAAATAAGTTTAGCTCGTTACTGCTTACCGTAGCGCGGCGTACATCAAAGTCAAAACGTACACGGTTTACAAAATCCCGCATATCCTTTTTTTGATAGGTAAGCTTTACATCACCTTTCAGTTCAGATTCTGCCGTTTTAAGTTCCGCATTTTTCAGGATGATGTTTGTTTTGGTATATGTGAAATCAGCCGCAAGATTATCTACAAACAGGCCTCTGTGATCCTGAAGCGTAAGTTTTTTTATGGAACCATAAATACTTGGCCCTTTTATATAAAAGTCCTTTACATGGCCCGATAGCTTTTTAAAATCCAGCACGCGGTGGGTAACCGCATTTTCGTTTGTTAACCTGAACCTGCCGCCTGCTACAAATAAGTCGCCTACATGCATACGGAACTTACCTTTACCAGGCTTTCCATCGTCAAAGGACTTAATAAACAAATCAATCGAACTTACATCTTCGCCTTTATAGGTTTTCATGTGCACATTAAAATGCTGCGCACTAAGTTTGCCGAAATACAACTGGCTCTCGGTTATTTTTTTAAAGCTAAGTATATTGGTCTTTATAAAATCAGCACTCGCCAGTGTGTCATTATGGTGGTCGCGTATAAGAACGACTTTAAGCTTAATGCATCAGAATATTTTTACAGCAACTTTTTGTATTTAGATATGGCTTTTAAACTGCTAATTTAT
>JAAXJD010000189.1 GCA_012270005.1 Flavobacterium sp.
GGTGATAACGATACCCCTCGTGTAGATATAGATGGACGCCTTTACACTCCACAAGAGCTTAGCGCCATGACGCTTCAGAAAATGAAGAAAACTGCTGAAGACTACCTTGGGCAAACAGTAACAGAGGCTGTTATTACAGTACCTGCATATTTTAATGATGCTCAACGCCAGGCTACTAAAGAAGCCGGTGAAATTGCAGGTCTTAAAGTAAGAAGGATTATAAACGAGCCAACTGCGGCTGCTTTGGCTTACGGTCTTGATAAGGCTGGTAAAGACCAGAAAATTGCTGTGTACGATTTAGGTGGTGGTACTTTCGACATCTCTATCCTTGAACTGGGTGACGGCGTATTTGAAGTACTATCTACAAACGGTGATACCCACCTTGGTGGAGATGACTTTGATCAGGTAATCATAGACTGGTTAGCTAATGAGTTTAATAGTGAAGAAGGTGTAGACTTACGTAAAGATCCTATGGCGCTTCAGCGTTTAAAAGAAGCTGCTGAAAAAGCTAAGATTGAACTTTCTGCATCGGCACAAACTGAAATTAACCTGCCATACGTTACCGCTACAGCATCGGGCCCTAAGCACCTTGTGAAAACACTTACACGTGCTAAATTTGAGCAACTTGCAGATGAGCTTGTGCAACGTTCTATGAAACCGGTTGCTAAAGCGCTACAAGATGCAGGACTTAAAACATCTGATATAGACGAGGTTATCCTTGTAGGTGGTTCTACACGTATACCACGTATACAGGAAGAAGTGGAAAAATTCTTTGGTAAAAAACCTTCAAAAGGTGTTAACCCAGACGAAGTTGTAGCCATAGGTGCTGCTATTCAGGGTGGCGTACTTACAGGTGATGTTAAAGATGTACTGCTTCTTGACGTAACGCCACTTTCTCTTGGTATAGAAACTATGGGTGGTGTAATGACTAAGCTTATTGAAGCTAACACTACTATCCCTACCAAAAAATCGCAAGTGTTCTCTACTGCCGCCGATAATCAGCCAAGCGTGGAAATCCACGTGCTACAGGGAGAAAGGCCAATGGCTAATGATAACAAAACTATAGGCCGTTTCCACTTAGATGGTATTCCGCCAGCACAAAGAGGTGTGCCTCAGATTGAAGTTACCTTTGATATTGATGCGAACGGTATTATAAAAGTATCTGCTACAGATAAAGGAACAGGAAAATCTCACGATATCCGTATCGAAGCGTCTTCAGGTCTTACTCAGGAAGAAATCGAAAGAATGCGCCGCGAAGCAGAAGCCAATGCTGATGCAGACAAAGCTGCAAAAGAGAAAGCTGAAAAACTCAACGAAGCTGACGCTATGATTTTCCAAACGGAAAAACAACTTACTGAGTTTGGTGATAAGCTTTCTGCCGGAAACAAGTCTACTATTGAAGCAGCTCTTGAAAGCCTGAAAAAAGCGTACGAAAGTAAAGATGCTGCAACTATTCAACCTGCACTTGATCAAATAAATGAGGCTTGGAAAAATGCATCAGAAGAACTTTATAAAGCTCAGGCAGAAAATGCACAGGGTGGTGGCCAACAGGCAGAACCGCAGGCAGCAGAAGCTGGAGATAATGTACAGGATGTAGATTTTGAAGAAGTAAAGTAATTACTGATTAACATCGGTTAGTAATAAATGCTAAACCACTGTAAACTTAAATTTTACAGTGGTTTTTTCTTTTTCGTTACTTTTTGTTTCCGCTGTTTTTTACTTATTTTTGATTATATATTTATATCACATTTGTACCGGCACTTAAATGGAGACGAAGTGACACTTATGTATACTTATGGTACCTTAATGGAGAGATATGGGAGATGAGAAGAATAAATAGACAATGTCTTAACTGCGGTGAGGATTTTTTGCCGAAAACAGTGGCTTCTGTTTACTGCATCACAGGCTTATCGGTGGTGGGCAAGATTATCTACTCAGTATGCTAAAGGTGCTTCAGGTACTGTTCAGGTCTTTCAAAATGCACAACAAGGAGTTGATATACAAAGTATTTGGAGATTATATGAGTACCCAACTTTATTGAAAAATCCGAATGTTACGGCAATAATATTTCATTAATAAAATCTATTAAATATGTTGACATCGGAAAAGGTAGAAATATTTAAAAGTTATAAAGGATATTGTGATGGATACCATTTTCAGAGTAATGGTCAATTAAAAGTAATTTCAGACGATGAGTAGTTTTTGCTAAGTAATTTAGTGAAAGACATTTATTTAATAAGAAAAGGGTTGTCTGCGAAATCATTTGAGAATTCCGTAAATGAACAACTTTCGAAAAATTGCGATACGCAAGCAACTATTAATTTAATTTTTGAACTTGAAAAATATTTGAATGAGCAAAGCCCCGAATAGGGGCTTTTTCATTTATCTGCCTTGTCCTGAAAAAAGTTGACTAATAAATGTCAATATTATGAAAAATCAGGATTTAAAGGGGACAGGTTTATCCCCGCGTATTATGTATAGTGAAGCCTTTAAACGAGCTATTGTCAGGGAATACGAGCGGGGTATCTTAAACAAAGCTCAGATAAAAGCTAAGTATGGTATTGGTGGTATGTCAAGGGTTTTGGATTGTTGCCGTAAATATGGTAAATTAGTTTATTCAAGAGGCAATCATGGTCGCCCTATGAAAGAGCCACAAAAGCAGCGTATTAAAGATTTAGATATTTTGGAGCGGGTTTGGGCCTTATCGCAACGGGTGTTTCAATTTATAACCATAAGATATTCCGATTGCCCATTTATTCGCTTTTTGTGCAAATTAACAACTTGTCCATGAAATAAATATCAAAATTAAAAAAGTAGCTCGAAGCATATTGGTAGTTTGGTTACCCAAATATAATAAAAAAGCCATCCCGTAAAGGATGGCCTATCAATATATTGCATTAAGTGATTAAGCAAGTTTAGCAAGTATAGCATTAAGCGTAGCGCTTGGCCTCATTGCTGCGTCGGTTTTAGCATAGTCCGGGTGGTAGTAACCGCCTATTTCTTGTGCCTTACCTTGCGCGGCGATTAATTCAGCATCAATTTTCGCTTCATTTTCCGTCAATTCAGCGGCAATAGGTGTAAAGATGGCTTTAAGCTCAGCATCTTTGTCTTGTGCTGCAAGTGCCTGAGCCCAGTAAAGCGCAAGATAGAAGTGAGAACCGCGGTTGTCTATTTGGCCTACGCGGCGAGCAGGGGATTTGTCGTTTTCAAGGAATTTTTCGTTGGCAGCGTCTAATGTTTCACTTAGTACAAGCGATTTGGCGTTGTCCTGAGTTTGGCCGAGGTGCTCAAGAGAAACTCCAAGGGCAAGGAACTCACCAAGCGAATCCCAACGCAGGTAGCCTTCTTCTACAAATTGCTGCACGTGCTTAGGAGCAGATCCGCCCGCGCCGGTTTCAAATAAACCACCACCATTCATTAGTGGTACAATAGAAAGCATTTTAGCCGATGTACCCAGTTCCAGGATAGGGAACAGGTCTGTAAGATAATCGCGTAGCACGTTACCGGTTACAGAAATAGTGTCTTTACCGTCTTTAATGCGCTCCAGGGAGAATTTAGTAGCTGCTATAGGATCAAGTATTTGTATGTCAAGCCCTGTAAGGTCGTGGTCGTTAAGGTAAGTTTTAACTTTAGCTATAAGTTCACGATCGTGTGCACGGTTTTCATCTAACCAAAAAACAGCAGGTGTATTGCTTAGCCTTGCGCGGTTTACGGCAAGTTTTACCCAGTCCTGAATAGGAGCATCTTTGGTTTGGCACATCCTGAAAATATCGCCGGCCCCTACAGGCTGCTCCATATATACTGTACCGTTGTTATTATCTATTACTTTAATAACACCATTTGCAGTAGCCTGGAATGTTTTGTCGTGAGAACCGTATTCTTCCGCTTTTTGCGCCATAAGCCCCACGTTTGGAACGCTACCCATAGTGGCAGGGTTAAACGCGCCGTGCTGCTTACAAAAGTCGATTGTAGCTGTGTAAATGCCGCTATAACACCTGTCTGGTATAATAGCTTTGGTATCTTGTTGTTTACCTTCTACATTCCACATCTGTCCGCTGGTACGTATCATGGCAGGCATAGAAGCATCTACAATAACATCGCTTGGCACATGCAGGTTAGTAATACCCTGGTCTGAGTTTACGTAGGCAAGGGCAGGAGCAGTAGTATAAACAGCTTCAATAGCGGCTTTAACTTCCGCTTCTTGCGGAGTACCTGCTATTTTAGCGTATACGTCACCAAGGCCATTGCGTGTATCTACACCAAGTTGCTTAAACAAATCAGCATATTTTTCAAAAACATCTTTATAGAAAACTTCTACAATGGCGCCAAAAATGATAGGGTCTGAAACCTTCATCATGGTAGCTTTAAGGTGTACAGAAAACAGTACGCCTTTTGCTTTTGCATCTTCAATTTCTTTAGAAACAAACGCTTTAAGTTTGGCCAGGTTCATTACAGAACTGTCTATAATCTCGCCAGCTTTAAGTGGGGTAGAAGCTTTTAGTACATTAACGCTACCATCGGCACCTGTAAACTCTATTTTAACGTCGGTTGCTGCGCTTACAGTAACAGATTTTTCACTGCCGTAAAAGTCTCCGTCCTGCATACTTGCAACATGCGTTTTGCTGTCTGACGTCCATGCACCCATAGAGTGCGGATGCGCTTTAGCGTAATTTTTAACCGCTTTTGGAGCACGACGGTCTGAGTTACCTTCGCGTAAAACAGGGTTAACTGCAGATCCTAATACTTTTGCATATTTAGCTTTAACAGCTTTTTCTTCATCGGTTTGTGCATCTTCAGGGTAGTTTGGCACATTAAAGCCCTGTTCCTGAAGTTCTTTTATTGCTGCTTTAAGTTGTGGTACAGATGCAGATATGTTTGGAAGCTTTATAATATTAGCTTCCGGTGTATTAGCAAGATCGCCCAGTTCTGTAAGCGCGTCGCCTATTTTTTGAGCGTCGGTTAAATTTTCAGGAAAGTTGGCGAGGATTCTTCCTGCCAGCGAAATATCCCTGGTTTCTACATTTATTCCTGCAGTTGAGGCAAATGCCTGCACGATAGGCAAAAATGAGTGTGTAGCCAGCATTGGGGCTTCATCCGTTATCGTGTAGTAAATTTTTGATTTATCGGACATCTTCTGAATGTTTAAAACTTCATTGGGAAAATGAACCAATGAAGCTGATTGTTAATACGTTATTTAATGTTTGTTTGTGCTTAAAAAGTTGCCTTTGTTTAATTGTGTTTAAACAACAGATAAAGGCTCGCAAATATAGCGAAATGTACCGAAAAACGAGGGGTATATTTTCGTAAAAAATCGATGTAGTTTTTGTAGTATCAACAATTTAAATCAGAATTTTTTTCGTTATTAATTTTGATAATGATAGTTGTTCAAGCTTAAGTTTAAATAAAAATCCCTGCCATTAACAATGACAGGGATATATTATTATGACAGATGTAGTTTAGCTGGCAGGATTTTCTGCTTTGCGTATCGTAACTATTAATTCTGAAGCACCATCTTCAAGATCCATGAAAATCTCATCTCCGGCAGAAATCTTAGATGTAATAATTTCTTCTGCTAAAACGTCTTCAACATATTTCTGGATCGCACGTTTTAGCGGTCTTGCACCGTATTGCTTGTCAAAACCTTTATCTGCAATGAAATCTTTAGCCTTGTCGCTAAGCTGAATATTATACCCTAGGTCTTTCACTCTTGAGTATAGTTTTTCAAGCTCTATAGTAATGATCTTATCGATATGCTCTTTTTCAAGAGGGTTGAATACAATAATATCATCTATCCTGTTAATGAACTCAGGAGCGAATGTCTTTTTAAGAGCAGCTTCAATTACGCCTTTGCTGTGTTCGTCTGCTTGCATAACTTTTGCCGAGGTGCCAAAACCAACACCCTGACCGAAATCTTTAAGCTGACGCGCACCTACGTTAGAGGTCATGATGATAATGGTGTTTTTAAAATCAATCTTGCGTCCCAAGCTATCTGTAAGGAAGCCATCGTCCAGCACCTGAAGCATCATGTTAAATACATCCGGGTGGGCTTTCTCAATTTCATCTAACAACACAACTGCATACGGCTTACGGCGTACCTTTTCGGTTAGCTGGCCGCCTTCTTCATAGCCTACGTATCCCGGAGGCGCTCCTACAAGGCGTGATATGGCAAATTTTTCCATATACTCGCTCATATCGATACGTATAAGGGCGTCTTCGCTATCAAAAAGCTCCTTAGCAATAACTTTAGCCAGCTGTGTTTTACCAACACCTGTTTGACCAAGGAAAATAAACGAGCCTATAGGCTTGTTAGGATCTTTAAGGCCCGCACGGTTACGCTGGATAGATTTAGCAATTTTTTGAACTGCTTCGTCTTGTCCAATTACCTTACCTTTAATCAGTTCCGGTAGTTTAGCCAACTTGTTGCTTTCAGTTTGAGCAATACGATTTACAGGTATGCCTGTCATCATACTAACAACATCGGCCACGTTGTCTTCGGTAACGGTTACACGATTGTTTTTAGAATCTTCTTCCCACTGCTCCTGGGCTATGGCAAGTTCTTTTTCAATTCTTTTTTCGTCGTCACGAAGTTTGGCAGCCTCCTCGTATTTCTGTTTTTTAACAACACTGTTTTTAAGCTCACGCACTTCCTCAAGCTGACGTTCTAAATCGAGTATTTGTTTAGGAACATCAATATTTGTAATATGAACACGGCTTCCTGCTTCGTCTAAAGCATCAATAGCCTTGTCCGGTAAAAAGCGCTCGCTCATGTACCTGTCTGTTAACTTAACACACGCTTCAATAGCTTCAGGTGTATAGATAACGTTGTGGTGATCTTCGTATTTGTTTTTAATGTTGTTTAGTATGGTAATGGTTTCAGGAACACTGGTAGGCTCTACCATAACTTTCTGGAAACGCCTTTCAAGTGCCCCATCTTTTTCTATGTACTGCCTATACTCGTCCAGCGTTGTAGCACCAATACATTGAATTTCGCCACGGGCAAGAGCCGGCTTAAACATATTGCTGGCATCAAGCGAGCCTGTAGCACCACCTGCGCCCACTATAGTGTGGATTTCGTCAATGAAAAGAATAATATCGTCGTTCTTTTCCAGCTCGTTCATTACAGCCTTCATACGCTCTTCAAACTGGCCGCGGTACTTAGTGCCGGCAACCAGGCTGGCAAGGTCAAGAGTAACCACGCGCTTGTTGAATAGGATACGCGATACTTTTTTCTGAATAATGCGTAGTGCAAGGCCCTCGGCAATAGCTGACTTACCTACACCCGGTTCTCCTATAAGCAGTGGATTATTCTTTTTACGGCGGCTAAGGATTTGGCTTACGCGCTCAATTTCCTTTTCGCGGCCTACTACAGGGTCTAGTTTGCCTTCTTCGGCAAGTTCTGTAAGATCGCGCCCGAAGTTATCCAGTACAGGTGTTTTAGATTTTTTATTGGCCTTATTTGTTCCGGCAGATGGGTTACTAAAACCACCGTCGCCACGTAGGCTGTCATCTTGTCCGGAATCGTCGTTGTAGGATTCTGCCTTTGGCAGGTTTTCCATAAAGTCTTCTTCGTTTGTTGTCATGCTAATGAACTTTTCTTTAACGGTTTCGTAATCAATTTTAAGCTTGTTCAAGAGCTTTGTTGTTGGGTCATTCTCATTACGCAGTATGCATAAAAGCAGGTGCGCTGTACTTATACTGCTGCTTTGGAATACCTTGGCTTCCAGGAATGTTGTGCGTAGTGCCCTCTCTGCCTGGCGGGTAAGATGCAGGTTCTTCTTTTCGTTATTTCGCTCGGCAGTGGGATTAGCCGGACTCAGTATTTCTACTTTTTTTCGAAGATGCTCTAAATCTACCGATATGCTGTTGAGAATGGTTATAGCTTTGCCCTGACCATCTCTGAGAATGCCTAACATCAGGTGCTCTGTGCCAATGAAGTCGTGCCCCAGCCGAAGTGCTTCCTCCTTGCTGTAGGTTATTACATCTTTGACTCTTGGCGAAAAATTATCATCCATAAAATTGCCCTTTCTATACTGAAGTAAATTTAAGTAATTAGTGAGGAATTTGCAAAAACTATACCTTTAAATCAGGTGTCAGCTAATAGACGAAAAAAAATCGAGAAATAAAAGTTTTTTGTCAGTATTTGGTAAAGCTTTAAGATTCAGGAATGTTGAAAAAACAGGTAAAAATCTTCCTTTAAAATGCTGAATTCTTTTTTTTATTCTGTATATTGGCGCGTTTTGTAATAACTATAAATTTTAATTATAATTACTTATGGCTGAAGGAGAAAAGTTAATTCCCATTAATATAGAAGACCAAATGAAGTCGGCCTACATCGATTATTCGATGTCGGTAATCGTTTCCAGGGCGCTTCCGGATGTAAGGGATGGCTTGAAACCCGTGCACAGAAGGGTATTGTACGGAATGTATGAACTTGGGGTACTTAGTAACAGGGCACATAAAAAATCAGCCAGGATTGTAGGAGAGGTACTGGGTAAATATCACCCGCACGGCGATTCATCTGTATATGATACCATGGTGCGTATGGCCCAGGACTGGAGCCTTCGTTACCTTATGGTAGACGGCCAGGGTAACTTCGGGTCTATAGATGGCGACAGCCCTGCAGCAATGCGTTATACAGAGGCAAGACTTAAAAAGCTTTCTGAAGATATTATGAGTGACCTTGATAAGGAAACGGTAGATTTTCAGCTAAACTTTGACGATACGCTGCAAGAGCCTACAGTAATGCCTACACGTATACCAAACCTATTGGTAAACGGTGCCAGCGGAATCGCTGTAGGTATGGCTACTAATATGGCGCCACATAACCTTAGTGAGGTTATAGACGGTATACTTGCATACATAGATAACACAGATATTGAGATAGACGAACTTATGCACCATATAAAGGCCCCTGATTTTCCTACAGGTGGTGTGATTTATGGTTATGAGGGAGTTCGTGAGGCATTTAAAACAGGTAGGGGCAGGGTAGTACTGCGTGGTAAGGCTTCTTTTGAAGAGCTTGAAGGACGTGAGGCTATTATTGTTACCGAGATACCATATCAGGTTAACAAAGCAGAAATGGTTAAGAAAACTGCTGACCTTGTTAATGAGAAAAAGATTGAGGGTATTGCCAACATAAGGGATGAAAGTGACCGTAACGGTATGCGTATTGTTTACATCCTTAAAAAAGATGCTGTGCCAAACGTGGTGCTTAATACGCTGTATAAATTTACACCGCTACAGTCATCATTCAGTGTAAATAATATTGCGCTTGTAAACGGGCGTCCGCAGTTGCTGAATCTTAAAGATATGATTCACCATTTTGTGGAGCACAGGCATGATGTTGTGGTACGCCGTACACAGTATGAATTAAGGAAAGCCGAAGAACGCGCACATATATTAGAAGGACTTATAATAGCTTCAGACAATATTGACGAGGTTATTGCTATTATACGTAGCTCTAAAGATGGTGAGGAAGCACGTGGCCGCCTTATGGAGCGTTTTAGCCTGAGCGAAATACAGGCACGCGCCATTGTAGAAATGAGGCTGCGACAGCTTACAGGTCTTGAGCAGGATAAACTTCGTGCAGAGTACGCAGATATTATGAAACTCATTGCCGAGTTAAAAGCACTCCTTGCCAGCAAAGAGCTAAGGATGGAGCTTATTAAAGAAGAACTTCTTGAAGTTAAAGATAAATACGGAGACGACCGCCGTAGCCAGATAGAGTATAGCGGTGGCGACGTGAGTATTGAAGACCTTATTGCCGACGAAAATGTGGTTATTACCATTTCTCACGCCGGTTATATTAAACGTACTCCGTTAAGCGAATATAAAACGCAGAACAGAGGTGGCGTAGGTCAAAAAGGTGTGGCTACAAGAGACCAGGACTTCCTGGAACATTTGTTTGTAGCTACAAATCACCAGTATATGTTATTCTTTACGCAAAAAGGTAAATGTTTCTGGATGCGTGTTTACGAAATTCCGGAAGGAAGTAAAACAAGCAAAGGACGCGCTATACAAAACCTTATAAATATAGAGAATGATGATAAGGTAAAAGCCTTTATCTGTACCCAGGATCTTAAGAATGAAGAGTATGTAAACAGCCATTATGTAATTATGGCTACCAAAAAGGGTATTGTAAAGAAAACCTTGCTTGAGCAGTACTCTCGCCCAAGGCTTAACGGTATTGCGGCTATTACCATCCGTGAAGATGATGAACTGCTAGAGGCTAAATTAACGACTGGTGAAAGCCAGGTGCTTATAGCCGTTAAGAGCGGTAAACTGGTACGTTTTGAAGAAGGCAAAACAAGACCGATGGGCCGTAGTGCCAGCGGTGTGCGCGGTATTACTCTTGCTGATGATAATGACGAGGTAATAGGCATGGTGTCTGTAAATGATATGAACAGCGAAATTTTGGTAGTATCTGAAAAAGGCTATGGTAAACGAAGCAGCCTTGAAGATTACCGTATAACCAATCGAGGTGGTAAAGGGGTAAAAACACTTAACATTACAGATAAAACAGGTCAGCTTGTTTCTATAAATAACGTTACCGATGCCGATGATTTAATGATCATAAATAAATCAGGGCTTACAATACGTATGATGGTAAGTGACCTTAGGGTTATGGGCCGTGCTACACAGGGTGTACGCCTTATAAATATTAAGGGTAATGATTCTATTGCTGCTGTGGCAAAAGTACTGCGTGAAGAAGACGCGGTAGACGAAGCGGCACTAGAAGCACTTGAGGGCATGGAGGAAACTGGTGTTGCCGGGAGCATAGCACCTGAAGGTGTTGACCCAGACGACTTAACTATTGATCCTGAAGATTTCACAACAGAAGAATAAACAACAATAACACAGTTATATATGAAAATGCAATATGCGGTGGCGGCTTCGCTACTACTTTCGTTAAGTGCTTTTGCCCAGAAAGAGGAGCTTAAGGCATTAAAAAAACTTGATGATCAAAAAACGCCTATTACTGACGCCCAAGTACAGGAATATAATACGCTGTTTTCTGCTTTCGAATCGAAAATGGGAGCTGCCACTGAGGAGCAAAAGAGAGATTTTTATTACTACAGAGGTACCTATTATCTTGTGGTAGACATTGAAAAAAATCCGGCCAATATTATGAATGCTGTTAATAAAGGCATGGAAGATATCAATAAGCTTCTTGAAATAGAAAAAAACGGTAAGAAGAAATATACTGAAGAAATTCAGACGCAGTTGTTGCCACAGATGAAAATGGGACTTTTACAATTGGTGCAGCCATTGCAGCAGCAACAAAAGTTTAAAGAAGCCGCTACAGTATATGCTCTTATTTATAAGATAGACCCGAAAGATCCATTTAACTTGTACAATGCTGCAGCAATGGCTATTAACGCCAAAGACTATGATAAGGCTTTGGAGTATTATCTTGAACTGGACAAGCTTGGCTTTACGGGAGAACAAACCTACTACATTGCCAAGAACAAAGCTAACGGACAGGAAGAGTCTTTTAAAGACCGTGCTTCCATGGATGCTATGGTGAAGACTGGTGTGTATGAAGACCCGAAAGAGGAGAAACAGCCGTCTGTACGACCTGAAATTGTTAAGAATATAGCACTTATATATAACATGAAGGGCGAAACTGAAAAAGCAAAATCTTTTTTTGCAAACGCGCGTAAAGAAAACCCTTCTGACGTGAACCTTATTGTTGAAGAGGCAAATATGTACTACAAGCAGGGAGACATGGCAACGTATAAGAAGCTTATTAGTGAAGCTGTAGCCAAAAGCCCTAACGATCATGTGTTGTTTTACAACCTTGGCGTTGTAAATATGGAGTCTCAACCTGCTGAAGCTGAGAAGTATTTCTTAAAAACGTTAGAATTGAAGCCTGATTACTATGAGGCTTTGGTAAACTTAGGTACACTACAACTGGCTTCTGATAAAAAAATTGTAGACGAAATGAACAAACTTGGTACCTCGGCAAAAGATAATGCCCGTTACGAAGTACTTAAGAAACAACGTGAAGCAGTGTTTAACAAAGCACTCCCTTACCTTGAAAAGGCTTATAAAATAAAACCAAGTGATGAAAATGTAGTTTCTGTACTTGGTGGTATTTATCAGGCACTAAACCGTATGGATGACTACAAAGCGCTTAAAGCAAAAGCTAAGAAAAATTAAAGTCTAGCTTTATTTATAAATGAAAAGGGTGGGTATATTTTTTATAACCCACCCTTTTTATTTTAGCTACTGTCTCGTCCTGAAATAGCGATACACAAAAAAGTATCGTATGAATAATTACTCA
>JAAXJD010000219.1 GCA_012270005.1 Flavobacterium sp.
CCGCAGCGTTTAGCTCTCGCGTTCCCCTACATCTGCGCAGCTCCTCATAATCTTCGGTATCTACCGGATAAATACCCGCACATACCATTGGTTTCACGTCTTCAAAACCACTTACCATGTTTTGGGTAGGGTTTTTAGCATCAGTAAGGGTGTCGCCCACCTTTACCTCTTTGGCTTCCTTAATACCGCTAATCAGGTAACCAACGTCTCCGGCGCTTACCACCTGTTTAGGAACCTGGTTTAGCTTAAGGGTGCCTATTTCGTCGGCAAAGTACTCATTGCCGGTAGCCATAAATTTAATCTTCTGGCCTTTTTTAATTTCGCCGTTTATTACACGGAAAATTACCTCAATACCACGGAACGGGTTGTATACCGAGTCGAATATCAGTGCCTGTAGCGGCTCTGCAGGGTCGCCCTTAGGGGCAGGTATGCGTTCTACAATGGCCTCAAGTATTTTATCTACCCCAAACCCGGTTTTACCCGATGCAGGTATAATGTCTTCCAGTTTACAGCCCAGCAGGTCTACAATGTCATCGCTCACCTCTTCAGGGTTAGCACTTGGCAGGTCTACCTTGTTTAGTACCGGGATAATTTCCAGGTCGTTTTCCAGCGCCAGGTAAAGGTTACTTATGGTTTGCGCCTGTATGCTCTGTGCAGCATCTACAATAAGTAGTGCGCCTTCGCACGCCGCTATAGAGCGCGATACCTCGTAGCTAAAATCTACGTGGCCCGGGGTGTCTATAAGGTTTAGTATGTATTTTTCGCCGTTGTGGGTGTACTCCATTTGTATGGCGTGGCTTTTAATAGTAATGCCTCGCTCACGCTCCAGGTCCATATTGTCCAGCAGCTGTGCCTGTTGCTCACGTGCTGTTACGGTTTGTGTAGCATCCAGCAATCGTTCGGCCAGGGTACTTTTACCGTTGTCAATGTGGGCAATAATACAAAAGTTCCTAATGTTCTTCATCTTCGTCTGTTATCATTAATTGGGCGTGCCGGCTTTCACTGCGTTGCAGCCGTCGCGCTATCCGCGGCGCACGGCGCCCTGCTGCTATCGCTCACGCGGGCCTTACCTGTAAAGGTAGGTGTTTTAATCGGCAAATATAGTTAAAGTTAGCGGGTTTTAAAATAGGTGGTTACAGTATAAAAAAATACCCGCTTATGGGCGGGTTGGTTTTCTTTTTTAGCAAAGGCCAAGGTGTTTTTTGTTCAGCGCGTAGGGTATTAGTATCGGATCTTTCTTTTTCCTTATCCTTTTTTGGATTTTGCTTTCTGCAAGCAGCTCGCGCTGTGCAAAAAACAGGTTCAACGCATTTCCTATCCCTGTGGCTGCTACTTTATCAAAAGCCGAATAGCCTTTTGTTGTTTCGGGCAGGGCAGGCAAAACATTAGTGCGCTGGGCATTAATTTTTCCGGTACACAATAAACACACTACAATGCTGACCTTTAGTAAGGTGTGGTCAAAGCATTTCATGGTTGTCATATTATTTTTGGGTAGTGCAAATATAACACTTCATTTAATTTCTTAATATTTTGTTAACGATAAAATGCGCTTTTGTGTCGACGAAAGGAGTGTGTGAGCCTGATGAATGTCATTTTTAATCGGTGAACTACCTGATTGCCTATAAAAAAGCCCTGCCAAATGTATGGCAGGGCTCATGTGTTTTATTTATGTTTTAATTAATAAACCACTTTCTTGTTTGTTACAGCGCCATCTTGGGTAATAACGTTTACAAGGATTACCTGGCTTTCGGTGGTTAGGTCGTTAACGGTAACCTGGTTTTGGCTTATGTTATCTTTTTTGTAAAGAACGCGTCCGTTGATGTCGTGTAGTGTTATGGTTTTAATAGCAGCGTTTGTTGTGCTAACCTGCAGGCCGTTGCTGTTTTTGTAAACTACAACCTGGTTTGCAGATCCGTTTGGCGTAGCTGTGCCCAGTACGGTGGTGTTGTACAGTACTTCAAAACGGTCGTTAAACGTTCCGGCTTCTGTAGCAAAGCTATAATTACCATCGGCAAAGTTGTGTACTGTGCCGGTAACGCTGTCTTTAAGGTATACTGATTGCCCGGTGCTAAATGTACCAGTTTTATCGGTAAGGCTAATGGTGTACGTTCCGGGTTGTGTGGTTGTAAATCCGGTTAGTACCCTGTCAGTATCTGTAAATGCAGCCCGTGCCTGTATAACCATCTTATCTGTATTTTGAAGTGTATACAGCTGCAGTGCGCCATCGGCAAAAGCCTTACCATCGTAACCAAAGTCGAAATCATTAGTTGTAACAGAAGAATAGCCCAGTACTGTAGCGTTATACGCGCCGTTTTCAGCACTTATAGTAAGCGTTAGTTTAGATGGGTTTCCTTCCGGCTGTGCCTGGCGGAAAATCTGGTTTGTATTGGTGTTCCTTCTCATGGCATTTGTAAAGGCTACCTGAGTAGTACCCGGTTTTACCTTTACAATAAACCCTTGTCCGGTAGTTATGCTCCATGCCGAGTGGTGCCCGTCCGGTAACTCCAGGCCTGCTGCAGCTCCGCCTGTAGCCGCGGTGCGGGCTTAGGCAAATTTGGTGATGGTTGCATAGCTAGGATTAGAGCTGTTGTTTCTCTTTCTCCAGAAGTATAATGTGCCGTCTGCAAGCGAAGCCGCGTTAGTATCAATAAAATTAAATACGTTTATTGGAGATGGATAAGGGTTACCAATGGCATTGTAGCCTTGCCCTTCGGCGGCAACTGCGGCATAAATCGTACCGTTATTTGGTGTACCGGTAAATACTCCCGGGAAAGCTATTGCTGCTGTTTCTTCGTTATACCCGGGTGTATCGGCCGCATTTGGCATACGTATAAGGTATCCTTTTGCTACGTCAAACGTGGTTGTAGATGTGCTGCTTAAGTTAGGCACTCTTGCATACACGTCTGTTGCCGGTTTGTAGGTATAAAAACGTGTGTTTACCGTATTTGGCGAAAAGCCAAACAGGTTTTGTCCGGTAACCGGGCTGCTCCATAAGGTGTAGTCCAGTTTATAAAGGCTGTTACTGTTACGGGTTATGGTTATTTTTCCGTTGTTATTACTTGCAGTAGCGCTAGGATCCTGTAAAAGGTTAGCATTGTTTTGCAGGGTAAACGTAGCTGATGGATCCACGGTTACTGCGCCTTGCACCTGAATATTAGTACCACTGTTTGCCGTAAGCGAAGTGTTTGGCTGTAGGGTAAGGGTTTTTGCCAGTGCCGTTATTGCCTGAGATATTACAGGCTGGTTTGCCGTTACGGGTATGGTTACATCGTCGTTTAGGGTAGGTACAGCATTACAGCTCCAGTTATTTGGCGTGTGCCAGTTGCTGCTTACAGCGCCTGTCCAGGTAAATGATGTAATCGGCGAAATGGTAGTAACACCCGATGTTACCGAAGCACAGCTTCCGTTAGTTACTACAGCCCTGTAGTAGGTAATTTGGCTTACAGAAGGGTTAGTGTACGATGCCGATGTAGCTCCCGCCACATTAGCCCATCCGCCTGTACCGCCACTGGTAGTGGTAGTTTGCCATTGTATGGTTCCGTTGTAGCCGCTTAGGGTAACTGTAGCCGGTGCACCCGGGCAAACGCTTTGGTTGCCGCTTACGGTTCCTGCAACTGAAGACCCGAACACTGTATATGTTACCGGGGTAGATGCAGTTTTAGCACATTCGTAGCCGCTTGGGTATACTTCTGCGTAATAAAAACGGGTTCCTGCCACGTTAGTTGGCGGCGTGTAAGTAGAGGTATTGGCACCGCTTATAAGCGTTCCGCCGGTAGTGCTGTTTACCGTGTTGCTGTACCACTGGTATACTGGTGAATTTCCGTTGGCATTTACTTGAATGGCTACAGGATTGTTTATACAGGTAGATACATCGCCAGAGGCAGATAGTATTACGGTGTTAAGGTATGCACTGTTGCTAAACGCGGCTCCGCCCGGGTTGCTTACCACACAGCGGTACACACCATTGTCCTGTGCTGTAATGCCGGTAACGGTTAGGGTTGCAGTATCTGTTCCTGAATACGTAGAGCCGGTGCCCGAAGGGCCATTGCTTATAGGGTTACCGTTTTTTTCCCAATGGTAGGTAAGCTCCGTACCGGTAGATGTAAGTGTTACTGTAAACGTTGCCGTAGTGCCGGGGCACTTTGCCACACTTTGTGGCTGGCCCGAAATCTCAGGGGCCGGTACCTGGAATGAGCTGCGATTATACGCCATAAACGCCGGGTCGCTGGTGCCGCTTGGTATTACCTTAAAGCTTGCTACCTGTGTTCTGTTTGTTTCGTTGATGCCAAAATCAGACAGCTTGTACGCTGCAACACGAATTTGGCGTGTGTTTGCACCTACTGTTGTCCATCCGTTTACGGTAGCAGTATTTAGCGGTGCCCCTGCCTGCAGGGTAAAGAAATCTGTTTTGTAGGTTCCTAAAGGGTTAATGCTGTTTAGTGCTATCTGTACCGGGCTACCTACAATATTCCCATTGCTGTCTAAAAAGCAGTATACAGAAAATGAGTTGTCGCTAGGGTCGGCAATTTGGCTTACCATAATGTCTGGCACTTCGTCTGTAGCCACTCCTGCACTTATGTTTGTAGCCTGAAATGTTAGTACCGATGTAGATGGGAGGTTGGTTACTCCGGTGCCTATATTAAGCCCGCGGAAACCATCAATAAGTACATCGCGCACCGAAAGTCCGTTTACGGTTGGCGCAGTAGGTATTGCGTTATTTGCATCGCCGTCTACACGGCTGGCCAGTACAATCAGGTTGGGGTTATTAGCACCTGTAGGTACAGTGCCGTCTATATTGTTAATGGGTAGTGCACGCCAGTTACCTGTAGTGTAAGCTCCCGTATTAGCATTTGCTAATACGTTAGTAACATCCTGCTCTGGCCCGGTGCTGTACAATGTGTTGTTGTACTGAAAAGCCATAAGGCTGTGCCCCGTATCTGGTTGTACGCTGCTGTTTGCGGTAGCAGTAGTGCTCCAGTAGCCGTTGTAGTTTGTAATGATCCGGGTAACACCTGCCACTGCTGGTGTGGCTGCCGGTGCGGTGTAAGTATAGCTAAACGCTGCCCCGGCTGTACTGCCGTTGTACACACGGATGGCGCGTGTTGCCGGTGCCGACCCTACAGCAGTTACGGCAGGGACTACCACCTTAAGCTGGGTGGCCGATACGTAAGTAACCTGTGTAGCGTTTACATAAGCGGCAGCTGTAGATGAGTCTGTGCCGGTGTAAAAACGTACCGTGCTGGTATTGGTAAATCCGGTGCCTGTAAGGGTTACCGTAGAGCGTTGCGTAACATTACTCGGTGCCATGCCGGTTACCGTTTGGGATAATGCTACTCCTGAAATAAGTAAGAGGCAGAGCATTGCCATCCACTTGAAACAAGTAGTTGTTTTAATCATATTTAACTGGTTTTGAGAGTATAAACTTTTCTTTTGAAGTGAGGGGACTCACGCTGCAAAATAACCTCATAAACAGTAGTTTTTGTGCTAATGGGCTGTTAAAATTGGTAGTTCGACCTGATTATTAACATTTATTTTGCATTTGAATGTTTATCTGTTAATTAATTTAAGGTATTAACATAATAGTTAAGTATAATTGGCAGGATGTGAGTATTTACAGCTCTTGCGGTTATTATTTAATTTGTACCTTTGCCCAAAATGCTGCATGATGGTTAAGATTGGTAATATAGAACTGCCCGAATTTCCGCTTTTGCTGGCCCCTATGGAAGATGTTAGCGACCCGCCTTTCCGCAGGTTGTGTAAAGCCCATGGTGCTGATCTTATGTTTAGCGAGTTTATTTCGAGCGAAGGATTAATACGCGATGCTATAAAGAGCCGCCAGAAACTTGATATTTTTGATTACGAGCGTCCGGTAGGTATACAAATTTTTGGTGGGGATGAAGAGGCTATGGCCATGAGTGCCCGCATTGTAGAAACGGTAAACCCTGATCTTGTAGATATAAATTTTGGCTGCCCGGTAAAAAAGGTGGTTTGTAAAGGTGCCGGTGCCGGTGTGCTTAAGGACATCGACCTTATGGTGCGCCTTACCAAGGCGGTTGTAAACAGTACAAGCCTTCCGGTAACGGTAAAAACCCGACTGGGCTGGGATGAAAATTCAATAAATATAGATGAGGTAGCCGAACGCCTGCAAGATGTGGGTATTAAGGCATTGTCTATCCACGGGCGTACGCGTGCCCAGATGTATAAAGGTGAGGCCGACTGGAGCCACATAGCACGTGTGAAGAACAATCCACGTATACAAATACCTATTTTTGGTAATGGAGATATAGACAGCCCTGAAAAAGCGGTAGAATACAAAAATAGGTACGGTGTAGATGGTGTTATGATAGGACGTGCCGCGATAGGTTATACGTGGATTTTTAACGAAATAAAGCATTTTATAGCTACGGGCAATCATTTACCTGCTCCTACCATAGCAGACAGGGTAGAAGCCGCCCGCAACCACCTTATATGGTCTATAGAGTGGAAGGGTGAGCGTGCGGGTATTAACGAAACCCGCAGGCATTATACGAATTACTTTAAGGGTATACCAAACTTTAAAGAGCACAGGCAAAAACTGGTTACCAGCGATGAGGCCGTGGATTTGTACGCTGCCTTTGATGAAATCCTGCAAAAATTTGGCGAAAGCCAGCCGGTATAAAACAAAAAACTCCGCCTTAAAGCGGAGTTTTTTATACATAATATTTTATTACTGGGCCGTTACGGTATATGGGCTACCTATACCTGTACTGTTAAGATTAAGTGTAATACGGTAGCTGCGGGTTGTGGCAGAAGCCGGGAAAGGTATTGGTGTGGTATCGCCTAAATCAATGCTGCCATCAGTTAGGTTATCACCGTAAGTAGCACCTCCAATTACAAACTTGAAGTTGCGGGCGGCTGGTTCCGCTGTGCTTGAAGGGATGTTCGGTACGGTGCAGCTAAGCGTGTTTGTGGCTGCATTGTAAGTCATCGGTACGTCTTCCATGTATAGGCCGTAGTTAGGGCGCACTTCTATAGATATGTTAGTAAAATCGGCAAAATATAAGTTATTTCCGTTTTGATCGGTACCTTGGTTATAAACGTCAATACTATAAATGCCATTAGCCTGTATAGGGAATCCGGTAGCATTAGCCGTTAGCTGGCTACTGCTGCCTTTACCATAAAGAACAGTAGAAATGGTAGATGGCGTAAATTTTACCTGGCTGCCTGCGGTAAGATATTTATAACATTTAAACCATGAATCGCCAGTCATTTCTACAGCTGTAGCCGGGTTAAATGAGTTAAATGTACCACACATATAAAGACTTGAGAAAGTTGCTCCTGTTCCACTTCCGTTGCCAGAGCCTATTCCCGCAACGCCGCCTGCGTACATGGCGTATGGTACAGAAAGCAGTTGAGATGCGCCTATAGTTACGTAGTTGGTGCCGTTAGTTACATCCAGCTCTACTTTAAGGAACTTAGCGTTTTGAGCCCAGTTAATGTTTGCAAATGTGCCTGTAGTAGGAGTACCCATACCTATGGTAAGTGTAAAAAGGCCTACGTTATTTGTTGTAGGGTTGTGTGTTTCTACGTAAGACGCAGTGCCGGTAGCACTGTTTTCCAGTATGCTTAGCCGTACACGTACGGGAGCTGAAGCTACCGCTGCACCAGAACTGTTAAGTGCTACCGCCTGGTAGCTAAAGCCCTGTGGAACCTGAGCAAAAAGAGTTGTGCAGACTAATAATAGCAGTAAGTATATTTTTTTCATGGGTGGTTATTTTTTTACAATTTTAATAGGTTTAATGTTCTGTTCTGCAAAGGTTAAGAAGTACGTTCCTGCAGCAAGTGTCGATAGGTTAAGTACGTTTCCGTTTGCTGGCGGAAGGCTTATCAGGGTGCCTTTAATGTCATAAAGTACAGCGTTAGACAGCACTGCCTGTTGTGGTAATTCTACAGTTAAATAGTCTTCTACCGGGTTCGGGTAGTATTTTACACCCTGCATTTCTGCATAGTCATTTACGCCAAGGCTACCAAGGGTTACCTTCGTAACAGACCCAAGTAAGCCAGATGTAAGGTTGTTAGTGTTTTGGGGTACAACGTAGATTTCGCCTACCGCGTGCGAAAAGTTGTTTACCGTTAGCCCGCTTGCGTTGTTGTGGCCTATTCCGCTTTGGGCGAAACCGGCAGACACGCCAAGCAATGTGGTGAGTAAAAGTAGAGTTTGTCTCATGTACTGGTCGGTGAAATTAATGTGCTAAAGTATTAATTCTGATGTTATATACCTAATTTTTTATATATACCTCTATAAAATAACAAAGGTTCTGCACAATGCAGAACCTTTGTTAAAATATATCGGGTTGTATTAAAATTAGTTTCTGCTTTGCAGTTTAGAAAGTAGTCGCAAAATCTCCAAATATAACCATACAAGGGTTATAAGAAGACCCATGCTGCTGTACCATTCCATATATTTTGGCAGGTTATTTTTAGATCCTTCTTCAATAAAGCTAAAGTCCATAAGCAGGTTAGCTGCTGCTAAAACAATAAGGAACAGGCTAAAGCCAATGCTCATAAGAGAGTTTCCGTGGTGAAACGGTGTTATGCCTCCCAGCCAGCTAAACAGGAATGCAATAAGATAGTAAGTAACAACCGCCATCATAGAGGCAATAACAATAGACTTAAAGCGCTCTGTAACTTTAATAATCCTGAAACGGTATAGGGCAAGGCAAACGCCAAAGGTAAGCAGGGTACCCATTACTGCCTGTAGCACAATTCCGGTACCGTTTCCATAGGCTACCTCTACGTACATTGAAACACTACTTATAAAAACACCTTCAAAAAGTGCGTATGCAGGTGCCAGATACATAGCGTTTTTCTTAGAAAAACCGGCTACGATTACACATACAAAGCCTGCTATGGCACATGCTATTGCCGCAGGTAGCGGGTTAATGCCGTATGCCAGCATTACAAACGGTGCCAGCGCACCTATAGCTAAAAGCCCAAACAGGATAAACGTTTTATTTATGGTGCCACGCACCGTCATTACCTGGTTAGCATCATAAACATACACAGGGTTACCGGCTGCATCGTACATTTGGGCATTGTTTCCACTATACGCTTTTTCTGAAAGGAATGGATTTCTTGATTTTTCGTTCATTGGTTACGTAATTAATTCGCAATGTAAATATAGTGCTTAATAATTGAATTTGCATCGAAAAGTATGCCACAGCGGTTGCTAAAAAATAAAAAAGGGAAAACGTTGTGGTTTTCCCTTTTTTTGCCCCCAAAAATACCGTAAAACTTAATTTTACTAATGCTATTTTATGGTACAAACATACATTGTAAATTAATACTATGAAAATTAATTAGATGTATATTAAATAAAAGTCGATGAAATGCTTCTTTATGACAAATAGCTTAACCTTTAATTTGCTTTAAAGACGTTTTTATCCCTTTTATAAGCGATGAGATAAAGCCTTCGTGCTCCATTTAGTTCAGCCCTGCTATGGAGCATCACTGGGGTGTAGTTACCTTATCTATAAGCTGCTCAGGGTGTGCGCTTTCTTTAAGCAGCATTTCGGTAGCACCCAGTGCGGTTTGTGCTGATATGGCCAATGCAGTTTTAGCATCAAACCCTATTTCTATGCCCGCCTGCATACTTGCCCTTATGTAACGCAAGGCAAATGCAGTTCCGCAGGCGCCAAGTACTGTGGCGGCATCCATTAGCTTTTCGTCTATAATCACGGCAGTGCCTACTTTATCAAACAAATCTATTACCGGCTGTATTTTTGCAATATCCTGTGCCATTGCCGAGATACAGGTAGCCGATGCGCCATACTGGGCGGCAATATTGGGCATTATGCGTACTACCGTATTGCTGCCGGCTACTATGCCATGTAGTTGATCTAAGGTAACACCACTGGCAGCCGAAGCAATTATTTTTCCGCTTATGTGTGGCAGGATTTCCTTAAGTACAGTTTCTGCTTGCCAGGGTTTTATGGCAAGTATTATCATGTCTGCACCTGCTATGCCCTCTATATTGCTTGCAGAGGTGCGTATGCCGTATTGTGAAAGGTGCCCTATAAGGGCTACGTTACGGCGCGTTACGGTAATGGCGTTTCCGGTTGTGTACTGCGCCAGCCCTACAGATATGGCTGTGCCCAGGTTACCCCCGCCTATAATATGTATATTCATAATCAGCTGATTTAAATGATAGTGGCTAATATAACGCTTGTTGCGTTTCGGTGGAAATAATTTATTTGTTAATAAAGCTATACTGAAAATTTACAATCATGATGTAATGAAAAAAGCGCCCTCCTGGGGCGCTTTTCGTTTTTACTGTATAGCGGGCGTATTACTTGTAAGTATACGATGTGCTGTAAATATATACCCCTCCGTCTTCATCTGTTGTAGTAGTTGTAGCGGTTAAAGGGTAGTTACTGTTGTCATAAACATAGTCTGTAACAATAGTACTTTTAACCATACCATCCAGGTCTTTAATAACCATTTTTTTAGGGTTGTTTGCCGGAAGCAGCATTTTAGCCTTTACCAGTTGTTCGCTTTGCGGGTTAAGGCTAAAGTTAATGTTTACATTGTTCAGTACTTCAATAATACCGGCAGCTTCCAAAGTGCTGTAGTAAGGGTTTGGCTTGTTATCATAGATAATTTCGCCCTCGTATGTTGCCAAGATAGTGTCGTCCCAGTCGCGCTCATATATTTGCACTTTAACAGGGTTCCCATTACTGTCGTATTGTAGCACGCGGCCTATTTCAAATCCGTCCTGAGGTGTACCCGTTACTTCGGTCATAGTAAGCACGTCTGAAGAACCGCCTATGTTTTTAAGGTGGCCGTCTTCGTATGCAAAAAAGGTAGTTTCAGTACCATCTGTAGCGCTGATTACTTTTCCTGCGGCGTCATAGTTTACAGAAAGCGTAGCAGCATCTGAAGGATCTTCGGCCGGAATAGTGGTAACCGACTTAATGTATTTTTTGTTGCTGTTGTTTTGATTTGTGTTGTCTGAGTCATTGCTGGTGCATGATGACATAACGATAATGGCAAGAGCCGACAGCCCTACGATCAATTTGTTTTTCATTTGGCAGGTTTTTTAAAATTTCAGTAAGCGAAATAAGTGGATTTTTAGCTTAAAAACAACAAATTATTTATTTTTTGTTAGAAATCATAGTATTTGTCTTATTTCTCTTACCCGTTTTATGATGGCGATAGCGTGATATAAAGTTTCCCAGAGTATAATACTGAGTAGCAAATAGGTAAAGTAGACCGTAATTAGAGACAGCCACAACCATGGTGTAGCACCCCATGTTACGGCGGGCCAAAACATTGCTGCCCCGGGAATAATAGCAAGTATTGCTGCGGCATACTTTGCATTAGTATACGGCTTAAAATACAGTAATCCGAAAATGAAATGTATGCAAAACAGTGAGGGAATAACAGCCATACCCAGCCCGTGCCCCACACTGCCTGTAAATATAATGCTGCCCAGCAGCACTACAACAGGTACGGCAATTATAAGTACAGCAAGCAATATGTAATAGCGAAGGCGTTTTTTCAGGCTGTAATTAAGCATTTTTATACTTGGTATTACTCAATTTCGTAGGCGCCAATAGCCGTTACATCATCCTGGGTGAATTTTAAAATTTCGGTAGTCGCAGGGTATCCCGTAGCCAGGTATTCTTCTTTAACCACACCGCCAAGCCTGTTGCAAAAGAAATCCAGGTTAGCTTCGGCAAATACATAAAAGAAGTCGCGTGCCGGAAATATCCCGTAAAAAGGATAACCAAGCTGTACACCCATTTGTTCCTTAAACCCATACGAAAACAGCAGTGCACCTTTTAGGGCATGTGCCTCTGTGTCTATATATATGAGTTCGTGGTCTTCTACTGCGGTAGCATTTATGCTGCTTTGTCTTAATAAAGCTTCGGCATTAGCAAAGGCCTGGTCTCTTAGTGTTTCGCCGTCTATTTTCCAGGTGTCCAGCTCATTTTGGGTAATATAAACCTGAGACCCACCGGTTTCGTACACAAAAACAGCCGCTAACATAGCCGTTACCGGGATGTGGATTAACGTGCTAAAATCAAATTCATGGTTTTGAAACGACATGTACACTGATTCTTTGGCTTTTTCCCAGTTCCGCGGTACTTCGGCGCCATGCTCAGCCAGCGCTGCGGCTAGTGTTTTTGCAGGAGTGTCGTCGCCTGTTTGCAGGTACTCTTTTACAAGATTGCCGGCGTTTATCTTCAGGGTGTCTTCTCCCTTTTGTATCAGCATAAAGCCTTGCTCATCTGTACTTAATACGTTAAGGCCGTGACTTGCTAAGGCTTCCGAAAATATATTAAGTATGTTTTCTGTCTTTTGGTTGTCCATTGTTGTATGTGCTTACCTGTTTTGCAATGCGTTATTATAGTACTGAGTGCATGCCAAAAGTAAGGTAAAATAAATTGCGTACCACCTGTAGTATTTAATTTTAAAGTAACAACTAATGTGTTAGTCGTTTACATATTCCATAATATCTCCGGGCTGGCAGTTTAGTTCCCGGCATATGGCCTCCAGCGTACTAAAGCGTATGGCTTTTGCCTTACCGGTTTTAAGTATAGAGAGGTTAGCTGTAGTAATGCCCAGCCGCTCTGCCAGCTCGTTGCTCCGCATTTTGCGTTTGGCTAGCATTACATCAAGGTTTATAACTATAGGCATAGGCTAAATGGTTAATTCTTTTTCCTGTTGTAAATCATACCCATGGTTTATTAGTCGTGCCACCACAAGCAACAACACGCCCACAAAAAACACCACAAACGATGTGCTGCTTCCCGGTGTGATTTCCATGAGGGCAGTAGGCTTGCAGCCGCTTATCTGCGATATGTACTGCATTTGTGCAAAATTAGCAGCTATAAGTTTGTCTGTTACAAACGCTATACACTGATAAATTATAAGGGTATTGCCCATATACTTTACATATTTAGAGAGTGCGTGGTTAAAAGAGAAATTGGTTTCCAGCCTTGCCAGGAAAAGATTGAGTAGCCGTAACACCACAAGCCAGGCTATGGGCAAGCTTATAATTTGCAGTAAGATAAGAAAAGTAGCAAACGTTGATTTTGGCATTACATACATAGTTCCTTCGGTAGAAGATAATGACAACGTTTTGGCTGATATGGCCGAATACCTTTCATTGTCTGTAAAAAGATCCTGCTGCGTTAGGTTTTCTTGTGTCGATGGGTTGTTAAGAGACACATTTACATGTATAGGATAGGTTCGATCCGAGTTATTGTCTCCAAACTTTATTTCATCGTAGGCTATTAAAACAGCAAATGCCAGCCCCAGCCAAAACAATACGCGTACAATACCGTTTAGTTGCCACAAAAAGCGCGAATTTGATTTCATTTTGCGATGTATTAGATGGTTAGGTTCGCTTCGTCTTTAAGGATTTTTGCACTTATAAATACGTCAGATAGTGCCATAAGCAGTAAGCCTGTAGCCGGTAACAGGAATGTAGTGAGTTCAATGTCAATATCGAACCCTACAAAATTTTCATGTGTCAAATAAAAGCTTCCGTTTATAAAGCCTATGATAAAACTTAAAAGCATCATTTGGCCTGCCTTTTTAAAGTGGGCTGATACGCGGGCATCAAAAAATATTCTTTTTTCAAAGAGCTTAACCAGCTCTTTCATTCTGTAAAGTGCATAAGCGAAGCAGGCTGTTTCCGCTAACATAAGCAGCAGGTGCGGCAGTATATAACGTCCCACTCCGTTAAAGGTTTCTACTTTTAGGTGTAACGATGGAGGCATTAATTGCGGAAAAGCACTAAACATTAGGGTAAACGGAATGCCAAAAACTATAGTAATTACACAAATGGCAAAGCTTACGCTTAATAATACTCGCAGTATACGGATGTTTTTCATAATGCGTTAACGATGTTATATTAACTGAATTTGATAATTTGTTTTCGACAAAGGTAAAATAATTATTGATAAACAATAATTATTAATTGACAAAAACATGAAACTGACGCTTGTTAAATTTTAACACATTTTCCTATATTTGGAATAATGAATGATTTCCCGTTACACCTTGCAGAAAAACTACAACAGCGCATTGCTGAAAATGCCCTGCGCACACCCGGCACTACAGCAGGCCTGATTGATTTTTCATCTAACGATTATTTAGGGTTGGCTGCATCAGACCAACTTTTTGAGGCTACACACCAGTTGTTGTTACAAAAAAATATAAAGATTAACGGCGCTACAGGCTCCCGGCTCATAACGGGTAATCATGCGCTGTATAACGAAGCTGAAACTTTGCTGGCACAGTTTCATGAAGCCGATAGTGCTCTTATATTTAATTCCGGGTACGATGCTAATGTGGGTTTTTTTAGCGCGGTGCCGCAAAAAGGGGATGTGGTTTTGTATGATGAATACATACACGCCAGTATACGCGATGGACTTAGGCTGTGCGGTGCGCAATCCTATAAGTTTCAGCATAATGATAAGGAGTCGTTATATAAACTTATAGAGCGGTATCGTAGCAAGGCTACAGAACTATATATTGTAACCGAATCGGTTTTTAGTATGGACGGCGATACGCCAAACCTGGAGGCATTTGCAGATATAGCCGAGCGCTACAGGTGCCGCCTGGTTGTAGACGAAGCTCATGCTGTAGGCGTTTTTGGTGACAGGGGACAAGGGTTGTTACAGTCTTACGGATTGCATAAACGTGTTTTTGCCCGGCTGGTAACCTTCGGTAAAGCTATGGGGTGCCATGGTGCCGCAGTGCTGGGCAGTAAAGATCTTACGGTTTACTTGTCTAATTTTGCCCGGAGTTTTATATACACTACAGGATTGCCGCCCCATTCGTTAGCCGCCATAATAAGCAGTTATAATACTATTATTAATAATCCGCTTACGGTAAGTAAGCTGCATATGGCTATAAGCGCCTTTAAATCAGAAACAGAACGCTGTCATCTTCCGTTTATACTCAGTTATAGCGCTATACATTGTATTATAGTGCCGGGTAACGAGCGTGCCCGTAAAATTGCAGCAGAACTTCAGCGTGCCGGGTTTAGCGTTAAGGCTATAGTATCGCCAACGGGGCCTGCCGGGCAGGCACGCCTGCGTTTTTGCATACATGGGTTTAATACCCGCCCGGACATGAGCCGCATGATGGATGTGCTTACAAATGCTCTGCGGTATCTGTAGCAGCCGGTGGCACAGGGGCAGGAGTAGGCGGTTTGCGCCTTAGCCGCGTGCGGAGCCAGTCGCTGTCTTCCTCGCCAAACAAATAAGCGTAGGGCTGTGTAGCCGGGCTTAGTTCAAATAACTTTTTCATAATGGCTATGGTTGGTATTATAAGTATCATGCCCACAATACCCCATATTGCACCGCCTATAAGCAAACCTATAAATGTAACCAGCGCGTTAAGGTTTACGTTGCTTCCGGTAATTTTTGGCGTAAGGAAAGATCCTTCTAAAAGCTGGATAATAGTAAAGGCTACTACTACCGCTACCGGATAAAATAAGCTGTCTTTAGTTATAAGGGCGAACGTAAACGGAAGTATGGCGCCCAGGGCGGGCCCCACGTACGGAATTATGTTCAGCATACCAGCCAATACCCCAAAAAATATAGCGTGCTCTATGCCCAGGGCAAACAATACAGCGGTGTTTACCACTGCCAGTATGCACATAACCTTACCGGCACCCATTATGTAAGCGTGCACTATTTTGCGTATAGATGTTAGCTTCCTCAGCAGGAAATCATTGTCTTGTTTGCGAAACACCCTTGTTACAAATACTGCCAGGTGGTCCCTGTATATAAGCAGGAAGAATATAAATACCGGTAGCAATATTATATCACTCAGGGTATTAATGGTGTCCAGTATCATTTGGGTAGGCTTAGTGTTTTCATTACCTACCATTTCCACTGCTTTTTCCATTTCAAAGCCGTTTGGCATGCCCAGGTCTGTGCCAAAGGTGTCTTTACTCCATTTATTAGCTTCAATAACAAACTGGTTTACTTTTGTGGTAAGTCCGTCGCCCAGGTCATGACAAAAGCCGCGCACCTGCAGGTAAATAAAAAAGAAAATACCACCCAGTGCCGCCACAAATATCAGCAGGCATATAAACGCTGCAAGCGAGCGCGGTATTTTGTACCGCTCCATACGGTTACACGTGCTGGTTAACAGCATGGCTATGTATCCTGACACCAATAGGGGCACCAAAAGCTCTTTTGCTACTATCATAAAAAATACGATAATGATAATCAGCAACATAATGGCCAGTGTGCGTAAGTAAGGTGGTAGCCGGAGTTCCATAGCGGGCAATGTGTTAATTTTAAGAATATTCCTCAAAATTAGACTGAAAACGTATAAATGTTTGGTAACGAATTATTAAAGTATTGATAATATGTGGTGTAAGTATTTAACACTTGCTAATGCTTGCCGAATGTAAGTGTTTGTTCCCTAACTTTGTCTTTATGAAACCACAATTCGAAAAAATAGCCGTATTTCAGTATTCTGCGGAAGCGCTTATCTTTAAAGGAAGGCTTGAGGCAGATGGTGTAGAGGTATTCCTCAAGAATAATAATACCATAGATACAGATCCGCTGATTAGTAACGCTATAGGCGGGGTACAGCTTTTTGTGCGAAGCGAAGATGTTATCAGGGCGAAAGAAATACTACAATCTGTACCGCGTTACGCTTTAGATAATTCGGGTAACGCTGTCCATTGTCCTAATTGCGGTTCTACCGAGGTTGAGGTAATGAGTACAGTGCGCGATAGCGGCGGGTTTTTTGCTTTTTTGCTGGGGTTGGTTTTAAGTGCTTTGCCCTTTTTTATAAAGTACAAATACCATTGTAACAACTGTAAGCACGAGTTTGAAATAAAATAAAAAACGGCGGCACACTGCGGCAGCCAAAAGAATATATATACGACATGAAACTATTTATTACAGGAATAGGCACAGATGTAGGGAAAACAATCGCATCGGCCATTGTAACCCAGGCACTGGAGGCAGATTACTGGAAACCCATACAGGCAGGCGACCTGGATAATTCCGACAGCCATAAGGTAAAACGCTATCTAAGTAACCCTGTAACAAATGTGCATGCCAATGCTTATGCCCTACACACCCCGGCCAGCCCACACCTTGCGGCGGCTATAGATGGTGTTACTATTTCGGTACAGGATATTAAAGAACCTGCAACAGAGAATCCGCACCTGGTAATAGAAGGGGCAGGAGGGGTGTATGTGCCTGTAAACGCTACACAAACCATTGCAGATCTTATACAACCGGATTATAAGGTAATAGTGGTGTCGCGCCATTACCTGGGCAGTATAAACCATACGTTACTTACAGTAGAAGCACTTAAAAACAGGGGTATTGCCATTGCAGGTATTATTTTTAACGGCGATGAAAACCCGGCTACAGAGCAGGTTATACTAAGTATGACGGGGCTTAATGTTATAGGACGTATAAACAACGAGCCTTATTTTGATGCTAACGTAGTAGCCGCTTATGCCGATGATTTTAGGGAGGCGCTGCTTGCTTTACAGTAGGGGCTGCCTGACATTTTTGTTTAAACAGAGTTTTTAAAAAATATTCAGGTTTTGGAAAACACATCATATACTGGTGCTTTATGGCATCCGTATACACAGCATAAAACAGCATTGCCGCCCATAAAAATTATGCGTGGCGAAGGCGCGCTGCTTTGGGATGAAAACGGTAAGGAATATATAGATGCCATAGCCAGCTGGTGGGTTAACCCCTTTGGGCACAGTAATCCGTATATTGCTAACGCCATTTATAAGCAGCTTACTACTCTGGAACATGTTCTTTTTGGCGGTTTTACGCATGATCCTGCACTGAAACTCGCCGAAAGGCTAATGCAGATTTTGCCTGACAACCAAAAGAAGTTCTTTTTTAGCGATAACGGCAGTACGGCGGTAGAGATAGCGTTAAAGGCTTCGCTACAATATTTTTACAACAAGGGCGAAAAACGCACCCGCGTAATCGCGTTTGAAGATGCTTTTCACGGCGACACCTTTGCGGCCATGGCAGCCAGCGGCATTTCTTTTTTTACCGAAGCGTTTAAAGGTTCGCTCATAGAAGTTGCCCGTATACCCGTACCCGTTCCCGGAAGGGAGCAGGAGAGCCTGGAGGCGCTGCAATCATTAGTTGCAACAGGAGACTTTGCTGCTTTTATTTTTGAACCTCTTGTTCAGGGTGCTGCCGGTATGGTGATGTACAGCCCTGAAGCTCTTACCGATTTAATGAATGTTTGTAACGAGCATGGCGTATTTACCATAGCCGATGAGGTAATGACCGGATTTGGTAAAACCGGTAAAAATTTTGCGTGTGATTATCTTACCGCGCAGCCCGACATCATATGCCTAAGCAAGGCGCTTACGGGAGGTACCATCCCTATGGCGATAACCAGCTTTACAGACCATATTTTTAGTGGTTTTTATAGCGATGATGTAAATAAGGCTTTGTTTCATGGCCATACCTTTACCGCAAACCCTACGGGCTGTGCAGCTGCGCACGCCGCGCTCGACTTGCTTTTACAGGAAACCACCATGCAAAGCATAGCCCGCATTACCGAAAGCCACACCGCGTTTATGCACAAGATGCTGAAACACCCGCGTGTAAAAACCGCACGTGTGCTGGGTGTAATAGTGGCATTAGAAATAAAGCGCGACACAACAGAGTCTTACTATGGTGATTTTAGGAATAAGCTCTACCGGTTCTTTATAGATAAAGGAGTCATACTACGCCCGGTGGGTAATATTGTATATGTTTTAACGCCGTATATAATAACTGAGCCACAGCTTAACCGCATTTATGAGGTAATAGAGCAGGCACTGGAGGAGGTGTTTTAAAAAGGCTGTTATACATAATGGGTTTTATAAAATGACCTTGGTTTGCGGTTTGGTGCGACTGGGGTATCAATAAACATATTGAAAGTGTAACCGCTATTTCGGTTCCTTTTTAAATCGGATTTTACTGAAATACGCATTTTTATTAAAAAAATCGCAATGTATATGTTGCATAATTCATATATAAAAAACTATCTTTGCAGCCGAGAAAAATGAGTTTTCTCGAAACTGATAAATAGCTGTTTAATAAATACATAAGCAATGTCTAAAGTAACAGGAAAAGTTGCACAGATTATCGGCCCGGTAGTAGATGTGGTGTTTGACTCACAGGCTGCTGCGCTACCTAAGATCTATGATTCATTAGAAATCATTAAAAACGATGGTTCAAAGCTTGTACTAGAGGTACAGTCTCACGTGGGGCAAGATACAGTACGTACTATATCTATGGACTCTACAGACGGCCTTAGCCGCGGACAGGAAGTAGTAGCAACCGGTGCTCCTATACAGGTGCCTATTGGCAGCGATATCTTCGGACGTTTGTTTAATGTAGTAGGTGATGCCATTGATGGTCTTGGCGATTTACCAAAAGAAGGTGCAAATGGTCTTCCTATTCACCGACCTGCGCCTCGTTTCGACGAACTTTCTACATCTTCTGAAGTACTTTTTACAGGTATCAAAGTAATCGACCTTATTGAGCCTTATGCAAAAGGTGGTAAAATTGGTCTATTTGGTGGTGCCGGTGTAGGTAAAACAGTACTTATCCAGGAGCTTATTAATAACATTGCAAAAGGGCACGGTGGTCTTTCTGTATTTGCCGGTGTAGGTGAGCGTACCCGTGAAGGTAACGACCTTATGCGTGAGATGCTTGAGTCTGGTATTATTAAATACGGCGACGACTTTATGCACTCTATGGAAAACGGCGGATGGGACCTGTCTAAAGTTGATAAAACCCTTATGAGGGAAAGTAAAGCTACCTTCGTGTTCGGTCAGATGAACGAACCACCGGGAGCACGTGCACGTGTTGCGCTTTCGGGCCTTACCATTGCAGAGTATTTCCGTGATGGTGCCGGAGACGGACAAGGTAAAGACGTACTTTTCTTCGTAGATAACATATTCCGTTTTACACAAGCAGGTTCAGAGGTATCGGCGCTACTAGGCCGTATGCCATCTGCGGTAGGTTACCAGCCTACACTTGCTACCGAAATGGGTGCTATGCAAGAGCGTATTACATCTACTAAGAACGGATCTATTACATCGGTTCAGGCGGTATACGTACCTGCGGATGACTTAACTGACCCGGCTCCTGCTACAACATTTGCCCACCTTGATGCTACTACGGTACTTAGCCGTAAAATTGCT
Source organism: Flavobacterium sp. (assembly GCA_012270005.1). Lineage (GTDB taxonomy): Bacteria > Bacteroidota > Bacteroidia > Flavobacteriales > Flavobacteriaceae > Flavobacterium. The sequence continues at coordinate 20,210 of JAAXJD010000219.1, forward strand.
GAGCTTGGTATTTATCCTGCGGTAGACCCACTGGATTCTACCTCTCGTATCCTTACTCCGCAAATTCTTGGTGATGACCACTATAATACTGCACAGAGGGTAAAAGAAATCCTTCAGAAATACAAGCAGCTGCAAGATATTATTGCCATCCTTGGTATGGAAGAACTTAGCGAGGAAGATAAACTTGTTGTAAGCCGTGCACGCCGCGTACAGCGTTTCCTTTCTCAGCCGTTCCACGTAGCTGAGCAGTTTACAGGTATACCTGGTGTACTTGTAGATATTAAAGATACCATTAAAGGCTTTAACATGATTATTGATGGTGAGCTGGATCATCTTCCGGAAGCTGCCTTTAACCTTAAAGGTAGTATAGAGGACGTGATTGAAGCAGGCCAGAAAATGTTAGCTGAAGCATAATAACGGTTTATTGTTTATGGTTTATGGTTTGTGGTTACGCCGCACAACTATAAACCATAAACTACAAACTATAAACTAACAACGTATGTTATCATTAGAAATAGTATCACCGGAAGGGCATTTGTTTAAAGGAAACGTTACTTCGGTAACTGTACCTGGCATAAATGGCGAATTCCAGATGCTTAACAACCACGCCAACATAGTTTCTATACTGGCTAAGGGAAGCATCAAGATAGCGGTGGCTGATTATAAAACTGCTGATTTAGGAAGCCGTTTTGTAAAATCAGACAAAGACCAGAAGTTTCTGCTTGCTATAGAAAGCGGTACACTGGAGCTAAAAGACAACAGGATTATTATATTGGTTGATTAATATCATCTATACTCAACAAAAAACCCTCTACAGCAATGCAGAGGGTTTTTTTGTGGCATGTAATTTTAAATTGTAATAAAAAATCCCGGTAATTCCCGGGATCCTGGTTTTTAAAAACTGGTTTTAAAATTTTATTGGGGTACTTTGCTTTCATCAAAAAACAGCCACTGACTCAGTAGTATCAGTGACTGTGGTGTTTTACCCAAGTGCCGGTTCCGGGTTCTTAATAAATTGGTCTGTATCGGTTTGTTAAGTCAGGTACCGGCTAAAATACATTCAAATACGAATTATTCACTACCTGTTGCAAAAGTATCAGGGTGACCCGAAATAAAATTAGGGTTTTACCTATATCGAGACAGGTAAAACCCTAAATGTATATGTTGTTTGGGTTACAATTTTGTTGCCGCCCTATAAGTATTTACTATGCACTTTGAGTTTTTTCTTTGCGCCGAAAAGCTTTTATGGCTTCTGCAAGTAATAACCCTCCGAATATAAGCATACACATAACACCTACGCTTTTTAAAAGGACAGCATTTGGTGTGTGCGGCATTTCGGCAATGTGGAATGTAATGTAATATCCGAGCGCAACCAAAACCAATGCCGGAAGCGCGTAGTTTGGTCGCACTATACGTGTTTCGTTTTCATACTGTTTCATGGCAACTTATTTTTGGTTAAACATTTATACAACGAAATTATGCTATATAAACGCAGCTGCACACAAAATTTGTACTAATTCTACGTTAATGTTTTGTGAATTTTTTTAGCAATTTTTTGCTATCTATAGTCGGTATTTTGTAATTATAGCCTGCTAAACAGTCGTTTTATGCCAAATATCGTTGCAGTGCCGAATACAATCATGTTTCCAATGCCCAGCATTTTTAGCAGTAATACATTTGGAGTGCCGGGTTGTTCGGCAATGTGAAAGGCTATATAGTAACCTAATCCGGACAATAGTATAGCCGGAAGCGTGTAATTAGGACGCACAACGCGTGTTTTGTCTTCGGGAGTATTCATGTTTATGGTTTATAGTGTCTACTAAATAAACAAAAAATTATAAATTATTATAATATTTAGTGAAATAGTTGTGGTGTGTTTTTGTTTTGGACTAAAATTCCGTATAAATTATCATATTTTAAAGATGCGCAATCTATGCATTGGTGTAAGAGATAGTTTCTTTATTTTTAGAAAATCCAAAAAACATCTTATGAAATATCTGAATCCGGAGATTGCTGTAAGGGCAGATAAGCCTCATTATGCCGTGCTAGACGCGCTGCGGGGTATAGCCGCAATATTTGTTGTTATCTTCCATATTTTTGAGCCTCATTCGTCCGGGCACCAGGACCAGATTATAAATCACGGCTACCTTGCGGTTGATTTTTTCTTTTTGCTCTCTGGTTTTGTAATCAGCTACGCGTATGATGACAGGTGGGGTACTATGAACGTAATGCAGTTCGTTAAGAGGAGGGTTTTACGTTTACAGCCACTGGTAGTACTGGGTATGCTTATAGGTGCACTGTTATTTTACTTTCAGGCTTGTCCCTGGATGCCCGCTGTGGCAATTACTCCGGCATGGAAGGTAATTGTAGCGTTTCTCCTTGGGTGCTTTTTAATTCCATTGGCACCGGGTACTGAGATAAGGGGCTGGGGCGAAATGCACCCATTAAACGGCCCTGGGTGGTCATTATTTTACGAATACATAGCTAACATACTGTATGCTCTTGTAGGGCGCAGGCTTTCTGATAAATGGCTGGCTCTTTTTGTAGCAATATTTGGTTCCGCACTAATTTACCTTGCCGTCTTTGGTAAGGCAGGCGATGTAGTAGGGGGGTGGGAACTTTCTTTGTCCGGAATTCACATAGGCCTTACACGCGTAATGTTTCCATTTTTTGCGGGTATTTTACTGCATAGGGCGGCGCGACTACAGTGCTTTAAAAACGCGTTTTTTTACAGTGCTGTGTTGCTCATTGTGGCTTTGTGTATGCCGCGACTGGGCGGAACAGACCGCCTATGGATTAACGGTATGTACGAGAGTTTTTGCATTATAGTCGTTTTTCCTTTTATAGTGCTTTTAGGTGCAGGCGGAACTGTTAGTGGGACGGGATTAAAAATCAGTAAATTTTTAGGGGATGTTTCCTATCCTTTGTACATAACACATTATCCGTTTATATATACCTACACGGCTTATGTTTCTAATAACAAAAAGCCTGCTTTTTCAGAAGCTTGGCCTTATATGCTGCTTACTTTTGTAGTAAGTATAGTGGTGGCTTTAGTGTCACTTTATTTTTATGACGTTCCGGTAAGAAAATGGCTTAACAAACGATTTTAGTATTTTAAAAGCATTTGTACCCGTATCTTTGTAAAAATTTTTAATTGGTATGGGTACCGATGTTATTTCTGTTGTTGCTATTGGTTCATTTTCGCCGCTTGGCGATAATCCATCGGATGTGTGGGCACAATACCAATCCGGGAAAACGCTGTTAACCGAGCTTACAGCTATAGATTCTAAAACGTTTGGGGGTGTTCTTCCCGCCATGCTTTCTGAGAAGGCCGAACGGCTTAGAAGGAGTAATCCTCATTATAAAAATCTTGATAAATCTGTTTTATATGCCATATTGGCTTCCCGCGCTGCGCTGTCGCAGGCTGGCTGGGATAATGCTGTTAACGTAGGTGTAAATATAGGCTCCAGCAGGGGCGCAACTGATTTATTTGAGCAGTACCACAGCCAGTATCTTGAAACCGGTAAAGCTGCAGTGCAGGCTTCGCCGGGGACTACGCTGGGAAACATCGCCAGTTGGGTAGCGCAGGATATTAAAAGTTCCGGCCCTGAGATTTCACATTCCATTACTTGCAGTACGGCACTTCACGCCGTGTTGAACGGGGTAGCCTGGCTTAAGAGCGGTATGGCAGAGCGATTTTTGGTAGGAGGTAGCGAGGCGCCCCTTACCGGGTTTACTATAGCCCAAATGCGTGCCATGAAAATTTACAGTTATGTTACTAATGAATTTCCGTGCCGTGCGCTTGATTTAGAAAAGGAATTAAATACCATGGTGCTGGGTGAAGGCGCTGCTGTAGCGTGCCTGGAATCTGGTTATAAAGAAAATGCCCTTGCATACATAAGAGGGATAGGGTATGCCACAGAGGTTATATCTCATGGAGCTTCTTTGTCTGCTAATGGAGATTGCCTGCAAACAAGCATGAGAATGGCTTTAGGAGCTATTTCTGCCACAGATATAGATGCGGTGGTAATGCATGCCCCCGGTACTGTAAAAGGTGATTTAGCGGAATATAATGCGGTTAAAGCTATATTTGGCAATAACATTCCCCTGCTTACCACCAACAAATGGAAAATAGGGCACACCTTTGGTGCCAGTGGTATGCTTAGCCTTGAGATGGCTGTTTATATGCTAGAGCATAATACGTTTATCCCTTCGCCTTTTTATGAGGCTGTGCAAAATAGGGAGCTTAAAAATATTTTAATTAATGCTGTGGGCTTTGGTGGTAATGCAGTTAGCATTCTTATAAGTAAAACTCCGCAGTAATTTTTTTACAGACTTCTATAAAATGATAAAGGACACCTAAGTGTCCTTTATCGTGCATCCAACTAAAAAAATTACTAAAATATTATAATGACATTGCCTTATCATTATAAAGCCTTTGCAGTTTAGTTTTTAAAACAAGCCCCGGAGGTAAAAGCCGCCGGGGCTAGCATCCAACTAAAAAATTACTAAACATTGTGGAAAATGGGAAAAAAATTCCACAATATGCCGTAATCTGTACCTTCTATATTATTACTCAGTGCAAGATCTTTTATATCTAACAGTCCGGGGTGTTACCACCGCCCTTTTATCCAACTAAAAATTACTAAACCATTATGATGATTAGTTCATCATAATTTTCTTTGATACAGCTTGTCCGTTTTCAAGAGTCATGTTAACCACTACTACCTGATGGTCTGCATTGATAGCGCCTGATGCAAATTCTGTGTTGTTTACTTTAGCATTGCTGTACAGTGTACGGCCAAGCATGTCGTAGATAACCACAGCCTTGATTTGAGTAGGTGCAAGGGCTTTTATTTCGTTGTTGTTGTTGTAAACTTTTACTTCTTTAACATCTGCTACCGGAGTAGATGTACCAAGTGAAGCGTTTTCTGCTTTGTAAACTACGGTAAACCTGTCGTTAAATGTACCAGCTTCTGTAGTAAATGTGTAGTCGTAAGTTGTAATGTCTCTTACTACACCTTCTACGTTATCTACAAGATATGCTTTTTGTCCGTTTGCAAATACACCAGTTACATCGTCTGTGTGTATAGTGTATGTTCCTGCAACTGTAGCGTTATAGCCTAGGTAGTACCTGTCTTCTACGTTAAACGAACCGCGAGTCTGGATACCAAAGTTTGTTGAAACACCCTCTTTAACATGAACTGTGTAAAGGTTTATACCGTCTGTTCCTATGTTTTCGCTGTCATATCCTTCTTCGATATCTGTAGTTGTTACAGGGTTGTAGGCGATAAGTGTTTGGCTAAACTGAGGATCTGTGTCACCGTTAGAGATGTTTAACCAAAGCCTGTCTACACCGTCGTTGCTTAAGGTTACTACCTGGCCGGCATCTGCAGCAGTAGTCCTGAAGAAAGCGTTGCTGTGGTTTTGCAAACGCATATCGTTTCTGAATATTACTTCTTTGCTTGCATCTTTAGCTTTTACAATAAAGCCCTGAGCAGTGTTAAGAGAACCTTTAGCGTCTATAGCAAATGGATTTTGTATTACTATGTTACCACTTGTGTCAGTTCCGCCCGGAGCACTGTTAGCAATGTAGCCCGATAGGTTACATGTAGAGTAGCTTGTCTGCGTTTTATCGTTTGTTTTTCTCCATAACCATATTGTACCAGTTATTGCGTCGCTGTTTGCGTTAAGGAAATCGCTGATGCTTATTGGAGAAGCGTATGGGTTTCCTATTGCGTTAAAGGCATGGTTTGCGTCTGTATAAGTTAGAGGCACCCTTACATTTCCATTAGTTGGTGTACCCTGGAATGAGCCTGTAAACGTAATCCTTGTATTGCCTTGGTAATATCCTGAAGCTGGGTTAGTATCTGGCATACGGATAAGGAAACCTTTACCTACAGAGAATTTAGTTGTAGTTTCATCTACTTTAGCATATAAACCTTGCGTACCGCTGTTAGTATTGTATTGGTAAAAACGACCGGCCGAAGTAGCAGGAGAGAACTGCTTAAGAGTTTGGAAACCTGTTGTTCTGTTGTCTACTACCGGAGAAGACCACATGGTGTAATCATAACGTTTAAGTAGTCCGCTGTTGCGCTCTATGGTTACTGTACCGCTGTTTTGGTCTGTATCTACCTGGAAAAGTACTGTACCGCTCCTAAATGTAAGGCTACCGTTTGTTTGTACGTTTACGCTATGGTCTACATAAGCTGTACTTGTACCGGTAAATTCTACTGTTGCGCCGTTTAGAACGTATATAGAACAGGCCGATAGTGTAGTATTACCGCTCACCGTATAGTTTCCTGTAAAGATAACGTCTTTGTTTATTGCAGGGCTTCCGTTACTCCAGCTTGTTCCGTTCCATGTTGTAGAAGATGTACAGTAGATACCTGTAGAACCGCTACCTGTAGGGAATGTTACAGTACCAAACTCATCTGCTCCTATAGCAGGTGTGGTAGTGCTACGTACCTGGTTGTCTATGTCTTTATTTACCGTTGCAATGTATGTTCCTGCTTTTAAAGCATTGTTTGCTGTAGCGCTGGTTATGTGTAGGTCTGTAGTGCTTGTAAAAGTAGGTAGGTAGCTTATAGAGTTAGCTTCTTTTGTAGAAAGTGTTTTCCATCCTGAAAGAGTTGTAACGTATGCAGGGTTGTCAAACCATGAAGCATTTGTACCAGCGTAGCCTATTTTATCTGTTGAGTAAACATCGTTGTAATCAAGTCCTGAAACCTGGGTTGCTAAACCATCGATAAGTACTGCACACCTACGTGTAAGTGTATTTGTTTGAGTATTTACAAATATATTGTTTTTTACGTCTACTGTCGATGCGTTTTTAATGTATAAAGCTGCAGAGTAACCGTTTGTATTGTTGTTGTTTGTTTGGTTAGTGTTCATAAAAACACTGTTGTGGTAAATTTTGTATCCGCCGCCAGATGCTATAGATATACCATGGCCGTTAAGGTATGGATCGCCGTTGTTATTACCAGATATCCCAGCTATAAAGTTGTTAGCAACCAAAATGTTACTTGAAGTAGATGTTGATGCAAGCACCACACCACCAAATGTATAGCTTTCTGTTACCGTTTTGGTAAAGGTTTTCATTTGGTTACGGGTAATGGTACCGTTTGTACTGTTTCCACTTACGTAAATACCGGCAGAGATAAGAGCACCTGCAGTAGTATTTCTGTAAAGGTTATAGATAAAGTTTTCTGTATATGTAAAGTTGTCAACGTTATTAAATGTTGCAGGGCAAATAATAGTTTCAGTTGTAGACGCACCAAGGTCGTTTGCTTTTACAACAGTATATGTTGTACGTAGGTTAGCAGTGCTACTTCCGTTTATAACGACACCTTGCTTTACGTTATCAAAGTCGTTATTTGTTATTGTAAGGTATTTGTTGTCAGCTTCTGCCGGATCCTGGTTTAGGCTGTTTCCTGTATCATACTTACCGGCGTAAATACCTGCACAGTAAGTGCTTCCGCTGTTTTTAACAGTCATTCTTATGGTAAGATACTTAAAGGTATTGTAAGTAGCACCGTTAGTTCCGTTACTTGCTACCCATATAACCGAGCGGTGTATGTAGTCGATGTTATCACCGTTAACAAGTTTCAGGTTTCTTGAGCTTCCACCGTCTGTGTTGCTACCATCAAAAGTAACGTAGTCGCTACCTTTTAGTATAAATAGAGCAGGTACACCAGTGTAGTTGTTAATATTGGTTGCTGTTATTGTTGTGTTTACGTTAGCAGCAGGTTTAAATGTTATAGTGTTTGTAGCCGATGCACCACTAACAGCATTAATAACGATAGGGAAAGTTTCACCCGTAGTGTTGTTGTAGTTAGCGTCTTTAAACCTAAAGGTAACCGGTCCTGCAACACCTTGAGCGTTAAGTGCGTTTACAGCAGCAGTTATAGTTGTATAATTAGCGCCTGTAGCACCTATGGTGTACGTTCCGCTTAGTCCTGCAACAGGAGCTGCGGTAGTTTTGTTAACGGTAGTTTTTGGGGCAGTACCATTGTTGCGGCTAGTTCCAGAAAAGGCAATAACTGGAGATAGCAATAGTAAAAATAATGCTTTTTTCATTTTAGTAATTATTTAAATTTTAGGTAGTTAAGGGGGGCTTAACTATTTTTTGGTTGCGGGGGCAAATGTACTAAGAAATTTTATTACTGAAAATTTTTTATCAATTTTTTTAGTATTGATTATCAGTAAGTTTCAGATGAAGTGCATTTATATGCGACAAACTACATCTTTTAGATCTTTTTTAAAGACCGGAATTATAACGCCTTTGTACCATTGATTTGCTTATTGGCGGTATTCTGTTTGTTTTTTTACTATTGAAATCATTTTTTAGTATTTATTTTTTAGTTTGATGCGATGCTGGATTTAAAAAACTGTTCTGTTATTATTACATTACAAATGTACGCTGCATTTCGTCGCGTTTTTTGTGGATTTCGTCGGACAGGTGTATAAGGGGGGCAAGTCCACGTAAAGTGTCGACGAATTGCAATAAGTATAGACGAACGGTTATTAATTATTGTTCGATGAGGCAAATTTATACCGTTCAACAGGTTTTTTGTGCATTTTGTCTATAGACAAATTATAGACTTATGATAAAAAAATAACGTGTAAAACCTTGTTAATCAATAGTTGTTTTTGTTTTGTTTGGTTTGTCTACTTTCGGTAGCGTAAAACATACGCTTTTTTGTTCCGGAATATTGTTTACCGGCTAATACTCCATAGCGAAGGAAAACAGCCTTCTTCCTATTTCTTTTATTACGTTTAAATATTTGCGATAGTATTTATGAATACAATTAGATTAAGGTTACAATGCTCTTTTGTTTATTGGACTTAGCGTGTGCTTTGAGTAATTATTCATACGATACTTTTTTGTATATCGCTATTTCAAGGAAGGGACAATACAGAAATTAAAAAGGGCTGTCTTACACAAGACAGCCCTTTTCTTATTTTTGGGATTAAATGCTTATAGCAACCGTTAGTAGATGATTCGTTTGCTTACTTTACCTTTTACAGTGTCTATTTCTACAATTAATACTTGCTGTTCTGCAGTAAGGTTTGTTATAGCGGTTTGCGTATTGTTTATATCGCTTGCGCTGTAAATTCTCCTTCCGCGGATATCATAAACAGTAATTCCGTTCATAATAGTGCTGCCGGTATTAATTTGTATAGTAGTACCTTCTTTGTATACTACAACATTGTCTGGGTTTATAGTAGGGTCATTTGTTCCGAGAGCTTCTGTAGTGTACAGAACTTCAAAACGGTTGTCAAATGTTCCTGCTTCAGTGGCAAATGTATAGCTGTTGTTGCTTAGGTTACGCACTACACCTTCTACGTTATCGCGAAGATATATTGTTTGACCGTTTGCAAAAACACCATCTACATGGTCCATAGATAGAGTGTAAGTGCCTGCTGTTGGAGCAAAGAAACCTACTGGTACTATATCTGTGTTGTTAAACTGTGGCCTTGCCTGTACAGCAAGTGCCTTAGATTCGGCAATAGAGTACACTGCTAATGTGTTTGCATCTGTAAACTTCTCACCGTCGTAGCCGTAATCCATGCCAAGGGTACCTTGGTTCATGTATGCAATTGCGGTTTGGCTTGCCATTCCATTAGCTGCGGTCATGTTAATCCACATACGCGAATTAGTATCGGCCTGCTGCCTGAAGAAAGACTGAGATGTTCCAGGGGTAGGTCTACGCATAGCATTTGTAAATGTTAGTATAGGGCTACCTGAAGTTGCATTTGTTTTAACAATGAATCCTTGAGCCGGAGCAATTAACCAGTTGTTAGATCCTGTTGACTGATCGTACACGTAGAATGAACTGTTTTCAGATCCTCCGCCTGTTGCAGGGTTAGCTGTGTAGGCTGCTAAGGTAAGCGTTGCATAAGACGTGTTGGAACCGTTGTTTTTCTTTCTCCATAGATAAATACCTGATGAGGCGTTTATAGACGAACTGTTTGCCGCAAAGAAGGCAGCCAGGTTTATTGGAGAAGGATACGGGTTACCCACAGAGTTAAATCCGTTTCCTGCTGTAGACAATGTATAGTTTACAGTACCGTTGTTTGGCGCACCTGTAAAGGTACCTACAAAGTTTACCGGAGTTGCACCTGTGTAGTATCCTGATAATAACGGATAGTTGTCTGGCATACGGATTAGGTAACCTTTTGCAGGAGCAAATGAGTTATCTGCAGCCGTTACACGTGCGTACTGATCTGTAGCAGGGTTATACGTATAGAAACGTGTAGATACTGTGGCAGGGGAGAAGGCCTCAAGGTTTTGTCCCGTTACCGGAGATGACCACATAGTATAGTCATTTCTGTAAAGTAAGCTACCGTTTTTAGTAAACACTATGTTACCGCTGTTAGGGTTAACTACTGTACCTGCACCTTGTATAAGCGCACCATTGTTTTGTACAGTAAGCGTTGCAGATGGATTTACGGCAAGTATATTATCTACACTTAGCGTTGCTCCCGTTTGTACAGTAAGTGTTGCGTTTGCACTCAGCGTAAGGTTGTGTGCAAGAGCTGTATTACCTGTAGTAATCACCGGAAGTGTTGTTACAGCCGGTATAATAACATCTACTGCTGTTGTAGGTATTGTATTACCACACCAGTTAGCAGGGTTTGCCCAGTCGCTACTTACAGCACCAGTCCATGAGCTTAATAGTGTTACCACTACGGCAGTACGTGCACTTTCGCAACCATTTACTGTTTGAGAAGCGTAATACGTAGCTGGCGTTAGCGCTGTTGTGCCTGCAAGTGGAGATCCTCCTGTTGCAGCACTATACCACTGTATGTTACTTCCTGTAGCTACAAGGTTTGCCACTGTAGCACCTGCACAGAACTGCTGGTCTGCTGCGCTTGGAGCGCTAGACGCGTTTACAGTAACTGTAACGTTAGCAGTGCTTGTACAACCAGATGTAGTTGTTGCTGTGGCAGTATACGTGGTGTTTGCAGTAGGCTTAGCGTAAACGGTAGCCCTTGCATCTCCGGTATAAGCTGTTGTAGCTGCAGGGTCAGTAAACAGGTTTGTTGTAGGGGACCAAGTGTATGCGCTTGTTCCTGTTCCTGTTATCTTTACGTTGTCTATTAGCCAACCGTAGTAGAATGCACTACTGTCTGCAGAGTAGGTGAAACGTAACCTGAACTGGTTTGTTAGTGCAGCCACAGGGATGTTAATGGTTTCCTGTTTCCATAATGAGGTTGCAGGACCGGTACCCGGTGTTGAGCTTGCACCTGTAAACTGTGAAATCCAGTCAGCGTAACTCCTTGTAGAGAATGATACTCCGGTTGATGAAGCTACCAGCGTACCCGCACCGGCATAAGAGCTGGCAGGGAAGTAAGACCACGTAGTACCACCGTCTGTAGAGTATTGTACATATGCAATATCGTATGTAGTTGAAGGGCCTTCAAGAGCAGCTATATGGTTAAATGTTAGCTGTGCGCTTGCATAACCCGTAAGGTTAACATTGCTGTTTAATGCATACGTTGCAGTAGCGCTAGTCGTTGAATGTGTAAATAACAACGATCCTGTGCCCTGAGCGTAGTAAGTAGTGTTTAGCGTAGCACTTGGAGTTGTACCGCCTGTAACATAAGACGAAGGCAGTGCATCAAAGGTTTCGCTATACAATGTATTGGTATAAGATCCTCCGCTGGCAGTTAATGTAGCCACGGTACCATTACATAATGGTGTTCCGGTAGTAGCAATACTTACCGTAGATGGTAGGCTTGATACTGTTATGCTAAACGATACAGGTGTACCTGTGCAACCATTTGCTTTAGGCGTTATGGTAACTACTGCGCTGGTAGAAGTACTTGCTGCAGTAAATGAAGGAATACTTGTAACGTTAGTTTGGTTAGCAAGTCCTACTGCGGCACCTCCGGTAATATCATATGTAACACCAGACGGGCTTCCGCTTAAAGTTATAGCACTTACAGTAGCACCTGCACATACAGTAATAGTAGATGGTGCAGTTACAGTAGGTGTAGGGTTAACTAATACGGTAGCCACATTACTAGTTACTGCGCTACCACATGTAGGAGTTATAACAACATCATAGTTTGCGCTGTCTGCAACGGCTGCGTTTGTAACCGTGTAAGAGCTTGAAGTAGCACCTGTAATATTGTTGCCACCTTTTCTCCACTGGTATGTTAAGCCTGGGCCTGTTGCAACAACAGTTAGGGTAAAGCTGTTACCTTGGCAAAGTGTTGTGCTTGCTACAGGTTGTGTAGTTATATTTACACCACTTGTAGTATTAACGGTAACGTTAGATGTAGTGGCACAACCACTAGGTGCAGTTACTGTTACATAGTACGTAGTATTAGCGTTTACTGTAGCTACAGGATTTTTAACACTTGATGTGAAACCTGCAGGAACTGATGTCCATGCGTAAGTAAGTGCTGGCGCATTACCAGGGCTAAACCTGTATACAGTACCTGTAGCAGGCTTAGTGCTTAATGATGTTGTGTTAGTTGTACTGCTTACAGCAGGAGTGCTAATGCTTGAAAGGGCAAGGTAGCTTCCTGATCCGTTACCGGTAGGAGCGCCTAGTCCTATAGATGCAGATCCGCTGCTTATGCTTCCGCTTTCTGTACGGTAAGTAAACTCTATGTTGTTTGTACCTTCATAAAGTTTTACTTGGAAGCTTATTACCGGTGTGGTGGCTGAGTAGTTCCATAGCCAGTTTCTCCACTCTACGGTTAGTACCCTGTTAGGTGCTGTACCGGTTAACTCATATCCGGCGTAAGAACCTGCGGTTGCGCTACCGGCATGGTCATCCCATAGGGGTGCTATTATTGGCCTTGCATTTGCGTTAGCAGTACTTAAGTTGTTGCCAGAAATAGTTGATGTCTGAGCAGTATTTAGTGTAATGAAACCATCTGAAGTCATTTTAAACTGGGTGTAGTTATTTCCACCGTAGTTAAACGTAAATCCGATAGGTAACGCTGCACTAAAAGCACTATCAGCCAGTACTGCAACCGAGGTAGCACTACTGCTTACTGGAGTATACGTACCGGTAGTACTTGTAAACTGGTATGTGCTTATAGCTGGCGTAGTAAAGGCCACAGCACTGTTTACATCTAACTGTACTGTACCACCTGAACATACTTCTGATGCTGCTGCAACGGCAATTGCACTTGGATTATTACTTACTGTTACTGTTACAGTAGCAGTTGCTGTACAGCCAAACTCATTTGTACCAGTTACAGTATATGTAGTGTTTGCGCTTGGTGTAGCTATAACGCTTGCACCTGTTGTAGCACTAAGGCCTGTAGCTGGTGACCATGTGTAGCTTACGGCACCGCTGGCACTTAGTGTAACTCCGGTACCTCCAGGGTTACAGTATGTAGAAGCACTTGCGGTTGCTGTTACAGATGGCTGAGATACAGTTAATGTAACTACGCTGCTTACTGTATCATCACACGGCGATGCAGAGTCAATCACAGCACGGAAGTAGTACACTCCGGCAGCAGTTGTTGCAGATGTGTTTACAATTAACGCATTGCTTGTAATGCCTGTGTAAGTAACACCTGCAGGTGTAGCACTTGCTACGTTAGCCCAGCCTGATGTACCGTTAGCAGAGTATTGCCACTGAATGGCTTCTGCACCAGAGCGTACAATAGTAAAGGTTTTAGAACCTGAAGCACCAAAACAAACACCTTGAGAAGTTGCCTGAGTTGTTATTACAGCAGGGCTATTAACCGTTAATGTAGCTGTACTTGAAGTAGCTGTAGTAGCAGTTGCATCAGTTATAATTACATGATATTGATAACCGTTATAAGCGGTAGTAATACCTGTAAGAGAAAGCGTAGGTGCTGTTTCACCTGTTAAATCAGTCCATCCGCTTCCGGTATTTACCTGCCACTGGTAAGTAAGGCCTGTACCTGTAGCTGTAACGCTAAATGAAGCAGTTGTAGATGTAGAACAGATGGTAACATTTTCGGGTTGTGCAGTAATGCCTATGTCGCTTATTATTAGCGATGCAGGGTTAGAGTTAACGGCACTACATGGAGCTGATCCGCTTACGGTAGCCCTGTACTGGTATCCGTTCATACCTACTGTTGGGTTGCTTACTGTAAGTGTAGCCGTAGCTGTACCAGAGTAGGTGGTATCGTCAGCAATGTTAGTCCATCCGCTGCCGGTATTTACCTGCCATTGGTAAGCAAGGTTAGAGCCTGTGGCATTTACGCTGTATGTAGCAGACGAACCCGGTGTTACCGTTTGGTTTCCGCTTGCAGAAGTAATAGCCGGAGCTACATATACATTAATGCTTGTAGTTTTAGAGTTGCTACAACCGTTAGCTGTTACTGTGTAAGTAATAGTTACCGTACCTTGTGTAATACCTGTTACTACACCTGTAGAAGCGTCTACGGTAGCAACAGTATCGTTAGAAGTAGACCATACACCGCCTGTAGTAGCAGAGTCAAGGTCTAATGTAGCACTTGTACACATACTTCCTGTAGTATTGCCGGTTATATCGGCAACTACTGGTGTATTGTTTGTAACTGCAACGCTTGCAGTGGCTGTACATCCGTTTGAAGCGGTTGCAGTAACTACATACGTAGTATTTGCAGTTACGGTTGCTGTAGGGTTTTGTTCAGTTGAAGTAAAGCCTGCAGGGATTGATGTCCATGCGTAGCTAAGCGTTGGCTGAACCGGTGTAAATGTATATTTAGTTCCTGCTGCAGGTTGTAAAGCATTGTTGTTATTAGCCGTGCCTACTGCAGCTGTGTTAGAGCTTATTGTTACACTCTGGAAGTTAGTTGTACCAGTACCACGGATACCCACAGAAGCGCTTGATGTTGCACTACCCATTGTTCCGTATCGGAAATCAATAGCGTTTGTGCTTTCATAAAGCCAAAGCTGAAACTTGCTCGATGGTGTTCCTGTTATATTACGAGGGATAGTAACAAACCACTCTATTTTACATATACGGTTAGGAGCGGTTCCGGTAACTACATATTTAATGTATCCACCATTTGCTGCGTCTCCTAAGGCAAGGTCATCCCAGTAAGGAGCGATTTTTACAGGGTTTGTTGCAGATGTAAGGTCGTTAGTGTACTGCGCTGCAGCTGTGGCGCTGCCTAGGGTAATAAAACCATCTGGAGAAGCAGAGAATTGTGTATAGTCTACTCCATTATAGTTAAATGTAAACCCTATGTTAGAAGCTGTGTACGGGTCGTCGTCGTTATCTGCAACACCTATCGTTGTTGCGCTGCTCATGTCCTCAATCGTAGCTCCGGTAGAGGCTGCAAAACCATACGTACTTACGTTACCTGTTGTAAAGGCAACTGCACCTACTGCTGATAATGTTACAGTTTGTCCTGAACAAACAGCTGCTGCAGAAGTTGAGGCTGTTACACCTGGAGTAGCGTTTACAGTTACAGTAACGGTAGCGGTGTTTACACAGCCGTTAGCGTCTGTACCTGTTACAGTATAGGTTGTTGTAGCAGATGGCGTGGCAATTACGCTTGCACCTGTTGTAGCACTTAGGCCTGCGGCAGGAGACCATACATAAGTAGAACCTCCGGTTGCAGTAAGTGTTACGCCTGTGCCAGGGGTACAGTAGCTGCTGCTGCTTGCGGTAGCTGTTATAGTAGCACTGTACACAGAAAGCGTTGCAGTGTTTGTAGTAACATCGCCACAAGGACTTGTGCCACCTATTACAGCGCGGTAGTAGTACGTAGCTATTGGTGTACTTGCACCAATGTTTACTGTTAGCGTATTTGAAGCACCACCGCTATAGCTTACACCTGCAGGAGGCGAAGCTGTAAGTGCTGCCCAAGATGTACCGTTAGCAGAGTACTGCCACTGAATACCTGTTGCTGTGCCTGTATAGGCCGCAGTAAAGGTTTTAGTTGATGTACTACCGAAACAAGCCGTTTGATTAGACGGTTGGCTTGTTACATTCAATGCTTCATTTACAGTAAGGTTTACTTCGCTTGATGTAGCTGTAGTACTGTTGCTGTCTGTAATGATTACGCGGTACTTATATCCGTTAAAAGTAGTTGTTATTCCGCTTAGGTTAAGTGTAGACGATGTTTCACCGCTAAGGTTACTCCATGCACTACCCGTGTTAACCTGCCACTGGTAGGTAAGACCTGTACCTGTAGCAGAAACGCTGTAAGAAGCGGTGGTTGTTGTAGAACATAGCGTTACATCTACAGGCTGACTTGTAATACCAATAGTACTTATGTACAGATATGCAGGTGTAGATATGGCTTGTACGCATGGAGCGCTGCCAGATACGATTACCCTGTATTGGTTATTATTCATGGTATTTACTAAGTTGCTTATGGTAAGCGCACTTGTAGTAGCGCCACTGTATGTAGCGTCGTTAGTAATGTTGTTCCATCCGCTGCCCGTGTTTATTTGCCACTGATAGCCTGTAATATCGCCAGAGGCAGTTACTGTATAAGTAGCAGTAGCGCCTTCGGTAAGGGTTTGGTTACCACTTGACGAACCAATTGATGGAGGAGTTATTACTGTTAAGGCCTGGTTGCGTGTTGTAGCACATCCGTTAGTTGTTACAGTATATGATATAGTAACAATACCTGGTGCAACACCCGTTACCACACCTGTAGAAACATTAACCGTTGCTACAGCATCGTTAGATGTAGTCCAAACACCACCTGTTGTAGTGTTGCTCAGTGTAAGCGGTGTGCCTAAACATACAAATCCTCCCTCACCTCCGGTAATAGCCGGTACGGTAGGGTTTGTAGTTACTGTAAAGTTAGTACTGCTGGTTGCAGTGTTGCTAGGGGTTACTACTGTTATAGATCCTGCGGTTAAGCCTGCCGGAGTTACAGCGTTAATTGTAGTGTTGTTTGCTACGGTGTAAGATGCAGCGTCAACGCCGTTAAATTTAACCGAAGTAGCACCATTAAGGTTTACACCTGTAATAGTAACATTTGTTCCACCTACAGAACATACTGAACTTGGTGTAAATGATGTTATGCTGCTTGGTGTTTTAACAAGGCTGAAGTCGTCAAAACCAAGGTAGTAAGGAACAGAGTCTGATGTAGTTCTGATTCCAAAGTAATATACACCTGTAGTAGTTGGTACAAATGTCCTTGTTACCAGTGTATAAGATGTGCCTGTAGTTGTTCCTGCAGCTACAAAAGCTGCTCCAAGCTGAGTTGCTCCGGTAGATACCTGCGCGGTGTTAGAGTATACTTCACCTGCCCATCCTGAGTAGGCGTCTCCAGCCCAGTAGTAGCTAAAGGTATAGCTTTCTCCTGCGTTTAACTGGAAACCAGGAGTCCATAAGTAAGCTTCGCTTCCGCTTAACCAGTGAAGGGTTAAATAGTTAGGTGTACTTCTTGGGTCGTTATACGTATTGCCTGATGCGTTAGCAGAGGTATATGTATAAGTGCTATTTGTAGAAGAATTAGACCAACAAGTTGGCAGTATACCATTTCCAAGGGTGGTCATGCCGTCAAAGTTTTCAGTCCAAGGCAGAGACGTTACAGGGTTACAAAGTGTAGTAAATGTTACTCCATTAGTCCACTCGCTGTTGTCTGATCCGCCACAGTTTGTACGCATATATATGGTATACGTAGTTGCTGCCTGTAGCCCTGATGCTGTTGCTGTAAGTGCAGGTGCAGTTACAGAACCGCTGGCAGCAATGCCTGTACTGCCGCTTCCGGCAGCTCCTGCCGAACGGATTTCATACTCGTACGTTGCAGGAGTACCTTGCGTAGGGGCAGTCCAGTTGAATGTAGCGCTAGTAGTGGTAGTAGCACTTACTGTTACGCCTGTAGGCTTATAACAGGTAGGTACCAGTTCCCATTTAAAGTCGTCTATATAAATGTTTGAGTACTGGGTGTTGTTTATCATCCTTAACGCGATTCTGTTACCAGAACCGGTGTAAGTAGTAAATGGCACAGTATACTCTGTCATTGTAGTAGTAAGGGTTATGGTTTGCAATACAGTAAATGTAGCGCTATTGCCATATCCTGTAATTACGCCTACTTCCAGGTTTAAATCTGTAGCGTTATTTCTTGCATTAAATCGTACCTGGTGAAGTCCATCAGTAAGGTTGCTTATTAATGGCGTTACAAGCATTATATCATCACTCGTATTAGAGTTGCTGTTATATAGATTTACTGTATTAGGGCTTGTAATTGCAGCGGTTGTAGATGTGCCTACCGTAGCAGACGCACTTACAGTAGCACCCCTAATTATTTTGGTCCAGCATGAAGGGAGTGCAGGAGTTGTAGCGCTATCAAAGTTTTCGTTTATGCTTGCTACAGGATCGCACAGTGTAGTAAAGCTGCTTCCGGCTGTCCATGTAGACTTATCTGAAGTGCTACACACTGCACGTACCCACCAGAAATATGTGGTGTTTGCAGATAAAGATGTAATAGTAGCAGTTACTGTTCCTGCGCTTACGCTACCGGTTGCAGTAGTTGCAGCGGTAGGTGCAGTGTTTGTGGTGCTTACGTAGTACTCATATCCACTTGCAGGTGTGCTTACAGATGCTGTCCAGCTTACCGAAACACTATTGTTTGTTACCGCTCCGGTGATTGGTGCTGTAGCAGCTTCACATGTAGGAGTAGGTTCAATAATGAAGTTGTCTAATGCTAAATCGTAGTCTGCGCCCGATCCAGTAGTCCAGTTACCTGTAATGCGAAGCTTTACAATTTCCCCGTCATAAGCACTTAAATCATAAGTGTTTGTATGCCATGCGGCAGTACCGTCGTTACTTACTGTTGCAAGGGTGGTATAGGTGTTTCCGTAGTTAGTAGAAATCTCAACTACAAAGTTACCAGACCCCGCCGCAGGCGCGTCATAAGGACTTGAGTAATTTGAAGTTTTCCAGTCAAACTTTAAACGGTCATTGCTGCCCAGTGGTCCTACGTTTATTATGGTAAAGTTACCAGTAGTGGCACCACTATATAAGTTTTTATATATGTTATTACCCGGGTTACCTGTAACACCACGTGCAGAACCTAGTGTAAATCCTGTGTTAGTCCATCCTGTAGGTAACGTTGTGGTAGTAAAACCTTCTGTCCATGTTACCGGCGCAACAGCTTGCGTGGTAAATGCACCCGATGAAGACCATGCAGATATATCGGCTCCGCTACATACAGATCTTAACCAGAAGTAGTAAGTAGTGTTTTGGTTAAGCGATGTAAATACAGTATTTGTAGTACCAGCGGCAACAGTACCTGTAGCGCCTGTGGCAGCAGTAGGTGCAGTATTTGTGGTGCTTATATAGTATTCATATCCGTTAGCCGGCGCAGGCGATGGCGCAGTCCAGCTTACTGCAGCTGTACTTTCAGACACTACGCCTACTGTAACATTTGTAGGAGCAGAACATGCGGGAGTAGGCTCTATAATAAAATTGTCAAAAGCCAAGTCGTAGTCAGCACCTGATCCAGTAGTCCAGTTTCCTGTAAACCTAAGTTTTACATTTTGTCCTGCATAAGCTGAAAGCGATAATACGTTGTTGCGCCATGCGGATGTACCATCGTTATTGAAAGTAGCCAGTGTTGTGTAGCTGCTTCCGTAGTTGGTAGAAATTTCTACCACAATGTTTCCAGAACCTGCTGCCGGAGCACCATACGGACTCGAAAAGTTTGACGTTTTCCAGTCAAACTTCAGGCGGTCGTTACTGCCCAGAGGACCAATGTTTACTGTTGTGAAACTCGCAGTAGTTGTGCTGGAATACAGGTTTTTGTAGATGTTATTACCGGGGTTGCCAGTAACACCACGCGTAGAGCCAATAGTCCACGTGCTTGTATTAGTCCATCCTGTAGGCAGTGTAGTGGTAGTAAAACCTTCTGTCCATGTAACCGGTGTAACTAATTGAGTTGTAAAGTTACCTGTTGCGGTGGTACCACAACTTCCGTTAGAGCTTGTTAAACGGTAGTAGTAGATAGTGTTAGCTGTAAGACCACTTATAACGTAAGCACTTGTAACGTTATTGTACGTGTTTAGGAGTGTTGCGTAACCAGAATCGCTATACAATTGTAGTGTATAGGTAATGCTAGCGGCACCGCCACCCGTGGCAGATGCAGTCCAGCTTACAGAAGCACTGTTATTAGTAGTGCTTGCAGCAAGCGCAGTTGGAGCAGCAGCACACGTAACCGCATTTGCTGTTACAGATGTAGCCGAATATTTAGGACCTGCTAAACATGTTCCTGAATTATAGCTGTAAACAAACACATAGTAATTAGTGTTTGATGTTAGCGAACTTATAGTATAAGAGGTAGCAGTACCAGCATATCCTACAGTACCTCCACCAAGTGCAGTACCCGCAGAGTAAGCAGTTCCGTCTACCGGTCCTGCGCTTAGCGTAGCCGAAGTACTATAAACAACAAGATACCCCGTAGGGGCAGTGGCAGGTGCAGTGATTGTTCCTGCTATGCTGGTTGCTGTAGAGCTGGCCGTAGTTATAGCTGTTGCCGTAGCGGCACCAGGCGTAGTACATGGTACAGCCGGTGTTCCATCAAATTCGTCGGCACCTATATCCGGAGCGGTGGCGCCGCCGTTTACAGAACCCGAAGGGCCCGGCCTTGCTTCGTTGTCATAGTCTACAGACACGCCGGTGGTAGCCACAGAGGCACCTCCTGATTCCAAGACTGTACTGGTACCTGCCGGTATGTGAAGGTTTGTAGCCGATGTAAAAGTAATAGCGGTGCTGTATGAGTTTCCATCTTTAGATGTAGCAGACTGCCATGCTGCAAGATTATTTCTGTTTGCAGCATTGTAATAACCTACAACTCCATTCGGGACGTAGTAGTTATTATTGTTTACAGTACCTGCAGAAATATTAGCAGTGGCAGCAGTATAAAATCCATAAGCAGCCGAACTGGTATGGTTATTTATAAGGATGTTGTTAAGGAAATTACTAAATGTAACACCAGAAACCGATGCGTTAACACAGAAAGAAGAGTATGTACTACCCCCTGTTTGCGCAGGCATAGAAATGGTGTTATTTACAAACTTAACATTGGTTGCTCCTGCAGTAAAAAATACACCTGTAGGTATAAAAGCACTGGTAGATGAGTTTTGGTACGTAGCCATACTACAATCACGAATGATGTTGTTGGTTATTGTACTCAGAGTGTTATTTGTAGATCCTGTTATATAAAGGCCGTGTGCACCATAACCACCGCTTGATGGTTGAGATATGTCATGTATATTGTTTCGGTCTATAACTATGCCATAGTTAGAAGTTGCTACTTCAATACCTGCAATGGTAGCGCCGTATCCTGTAGAAGTAACACCTACACGTACATCATTGCCTCTAACTATAGCGCCACTTGTACTGGTAGCAGTATAGCTAAGGTAGATACCCCTAGCACCTATAGTGGTAGCATCGGCGAAAGTTCCGCTTACCGGGGTACCTATTACGTTGCCTGTAATTTGTGTTCCCGTGTTAGGGTAAGTTGCACTGGTTCCCTGAGCGTATATACCATGATAACATCTGGTTATGTTATTGTCAGATATAACGGTGTTAGTGCTTGAATAAGCTCCTGTAGAAGTAGTAATAGCAGCAGCTGCGTTACTAAATACAATACCGAAGTTTGCAACTGTAGATGTTGCCGAAGCTCTTGAACCAATAATGATACAGTTTTTAACAGTATTGTTATTAGCACCATCTGCTCCGGTAGTAGAGTTTGACGAAAGCCTTATACAAGCGTTGTTAGACGATGTGCTTGTTGCCGCCTGAATAGTAAGGTCTTTAGAAGTCGTGCCGTTAGAACTACCGTCGATAGTTACATTGTCAGCGCCCTGAAGCTCAATAATACCCCTGCCCGCAGTTTGCGAAGCATTACCGTTAATTATAATGCCCGATGTACTTGGCTTAACAGTAACTGCGGTATAAGACGAGCTCGCTGTTCCACTGGCTAACAGTGGTGTGGGCGTAGCCGGCTCAGTGGTGTTTGCTGGTCCATTATTAGTAAGGGTACGCGTGTGTGTAGCAGCGGTAATTGCAGCAAAAGCAGCGGTACCTGTGGCATAACTACCGGTAGTCGTTCCTCCTGTAGCGCTAACGCTAACCTGCGCTAAGGCAGGCACCAGGCAGGAGAGTAAAAATGCTACTGTGAGCACAAACCGTTTCATGAGATTATTATGCCATCCGGGGCCGGATCGCATACTAAACTCACGTTCTGGTGATGCAGACCGTTGATAGTCTGCTTGCCGTGTGTAATTTTCCATCATCTTTTTTCTGTTAGATTTACAAAAATATCGAATTAACATAAAAATAACACAAAAGCAATTATTTTTAGTTTTTTATAACACTTCGGGCTAACTGTTAATATTTTTATCAATGAAATCAATTTTATTTGTAATAAAATTGAGTAAAACACAATTTTTAACATAATTGTTTTGGGTTATTATTGTTAAATAGACGTTATAACTACCATATTTTCGTTAGTAAAACAACGAAATAGTTATATTTTGTTTATTTATCGTTAATAAAACATTTATTTATCAAATACATCCATAACAGCTTTTGTAATATCTTAACTTTTATTTATGACGGTTCACATGTCTTTTGTGATATTTATGATTTTATTAAGAAACAGTGGCTCATTTACGTCCATAAAAAAACCACCCTGCATGCAAGGTGGTTCTTAGGGTTCAGAAAACTAAAGTTTGGGTTAAAGCGGAATATTTCCGTGTTTTCTTTTAGGTGTGTCTACTTGTTTATGTTCCAGTATACTGAACGCTTTAAGTAGTTTTCGCCTTGTATCTTTCGGTTCTATAACTTCATCTATAAACCCGCGTTGTGCAGCCGTGTACGGGTTGGCAAATTTATCGGCATACTCGGCCTCTTTTTCAAGCAGTTTTGCAGCAGGGTCTTCGGCTTCGCTAATCTCTTTCTTAAAAATAATTTCGCTGGCTCCCTTAGCACCCATTACGGCAATCTCGGCACTTGGCCAGGCGTAGTTAAAATCGGCTCCTATATGCTTACTGTTCATAACGTCATATGCGCCGCCGTATGCCTTACGGGTAATTACAGTAACGCGTGGCACGGTGGCCTCACTAAGCGCATAAAGCAGCTTGGCACCGTGGGTAATAATACCGTTCCATTCCTGGTTAGTACCCGGCAGGAACCCGGGAACATCTACCAGTACTAAAAGCGGAATATTAAAGCAATCGCAAAAACGCACAAAGCGCGCCGACTTAATACTGCTGTTTACATCGAGCACTCCGGCAAGGTATGCCGGCTGGTTTGCTACGATGCCTATGCTGCGGCCGCCCAAGCGTGCAAAGCCTACTATTACATTTTCGGCGTACGCCTTATGTATCTCAAAAAACGAATCCTCATCTATAATACCCTGGATTACCTTATGCATGTCATACGGCTTATTGGCATTATCCGGAATAATGTCGCTTAATACATCACGAATTTCATCGGCTGGTGTAAACGGCAGTACCGGAGCTTTTTCGGTATTGTTTTGCGGCAGGTAGCTTAGCAGGGTTTTTACATCTTCCAGGCACTGCACATCGTTAGCCGATGTTACGTGCGCCACACCGCTCTTGGTACTGTGGGTACTGGCACCGCCCAGCTCTTCGCTGGTTACAGTTTCGTTTGTTACGGTTTTTACCACGTTTGGCCCGGTAACAAACATATAGCTGGTGTTTTCTACCATCATGGTAAAATCAGTCATGGCAGGCGAATATACCGCACCCCCCGCACACGGACCCATAATGGCACTAATTTGCGGAATCACACCGCTGCTTTGTACATTCTTAAAAAATATGTCGGCATAACCGCCAAGTGAACGAACGCCTTCTTGTATACGGGCGCCACCGCTGTCGTTAAGTCCTATCATGGGTGTGCCTGTACGCAGTGCCATATCCATAACCTTGCATATTTTTTCGGCATGCGTTTCAGAGAGCGCACCGCCAAACACGGTAAAGTCTTGTGCAAATACATACACCGCCCTGCCGTTTATGGTGCCGTAACCGGTAACTACACCGTCGCCGTAATAGGTTTCTTTTTCCAGCCCGAAATCAGTGCTGCGGTGGGTAACCAGCATGCCAATTTCCTCAAACGAGCCTTCGTCGAGCAGATACTCCACGCGTTCGCGTGCGGTAAGTTTTTTCTTGGCGTGCTGGGTAGCTATACGCTTTTCGCCACCGCCCAGTTTTGCCTGGGCTATTTTATCGTTTAATAACTGTATCTTATTTTCCATATTGGATATTAGCTAATGGGTAGTCGTAATACTTTTTGGTCTTCAAGGTAATGCTTAAGTGCTATGTACGCGGCAATCTCGGCTTCGGTATCCAGCTTTGCTTTTAACGATTCGGCATCGTAATATTTCTTTACAAAATGTGTATCGAAGTTGCCTGAACGAAATGCCTCGTGCTCCATAACAAACGTACCAAACGGAAGGGTAGTGGCTACACCTTCTACCTTATACTGGTCTATGGCTTCTATCATGCGCTGTATGGCTTCATCGCGGTTTTTGCCGTAAGTGATAAGCTTACTCAGCATAGGGTCATAATATATAGGTACATCCATGCCTTGTTCAAAGCCATTATCTACACGTATACCGTCGCCCACAGGGATTTGGTACACTTCCAGTTTACCCACGTTTGGCGAAAAGTCGGTCAATGGATCTTCGGCGTATACGCGCAGTTCCATAGCATGGCCTAGTATTTTTAGGTCGGCTTGTTTTATAGGAAGTTCCTCGCCGCGTGCCACACGTATTTGCAGCTCTACCAAATCAAGCCCTGTAATAAGTTCGGTTACCGGGTGCTCTACCTGCAGGCGGGTGTTCATTTCAAGGAAATAGAAATTCAGGTTTTCATCCAATAAAAATTCAACCGTACCTGCGCCAAGATAATTACACGCCTGTGCCACCTTAACGGCAGCCTGACCCATAGCCTCTCGAATCTCTGGTGTAAGTACAGATGAAGGTGCTTCTTCCACTACTTTTTGGTGGCGGCGCTGTACACTACATTCACGTTCAAAAAGGTGCAGGATGTTGCCGTGGCTGTCTGCCATAACCTGAACCTCTATATGGCGGGGCGAACCCACGTATTTTTCTATAAACACGCTGCCATCGCCAAAGGCCGAAACTGCCTCGCTTATGGCACGATCCATTTGCGATTCAAATTCTTCTTCGTTCTGAACAATACGCATACCCTTACCGCCACCGCCGGCACTGGCCTTAATAAGTATCGGGAAACCTATTTCCTTACTTATGGCTTTTGCTTCGGCTAGATCGGTAATGGCTTTATCTACGCCCGGCACCATAGGAATGTTGTATGCCTTAACGGCATCCTTAGCGCCCAGCTTGCTACCCATAACACGTATGGCATCGGGGCGCGGACCTATAAAGGTAATGCCTGCTGCGGTAACCGCTTCGGCAAAGTTGGCATTCTCGCTCAAAAAGCCGTACCCGGGATGAATGGCGTCGGCTCCGGTAGTTTGTGCGGCGCCTATTATTTTATCCATAACCAGGTAACTCTGGCTGCTGGGTGCTTCTCCTATATATATGGCCTCGTCGGCAAATTTTACATGGGGGGCATTACGGTCTGCAGCGCTGTACACTGCTACGGTTTTTATGCCCATTTTTTTTGCGGTTTTCATTACCCTTATGGCAATTTCTCCACGATTGGCTACAAGTATTTTTTTCATACTGATATTTTTTCTTTGGCCACTAATTTCACGAATGTCCACAAATTAAGTTTGTGGTTATCAGCAGTGGAATTTGTGGCGAAAGCGTTTACTCAAATTCTATTAACAGTTGTCCTTTATCTACGGCCTGGCCCTGGGTAACGGCTATACTTTTAATAACACCCGCGCGTGGCGAGTGGAAGGTGTTTTCCATTTTCATGGCTTCCAGTATTAATAAGGTGTCGTTTTCCTGTACGGTTTGGCCCGGGGTTACGCTGATTTCTAAAATCAGGCCGGGTATGGGAGCCTTGATTTCGTTTACCTGCTTAGCGGTGCCTACCTCAAAGCCCATGTTTTTTATGAGTTGGTCCAGGGCATCGGCTATGTGCACCTCGTAGGTGTTGTTGTTAATAGCCACAGTATAGGTTTTCTTCAGGAAGTCCTGTGCAGTAATGGCTGCACGGTAGGGGGTGTTGTCCTTAAGTACGTGGTATTGGTTTTGCGTGGTACTTATGGCGTCAAAGGTTTTCACCTGATCTTGGGTAATGTCAAAGCTGCTGCCGTTGCTTACCGCTATCTTATACGTTTTGCTCATAAAAGTAGTTTGGGACGTAAAGATACCAAAAAAGAAAACGTTTTAGTGATGTGGTTTTGTGTATTTTTGGTAAAATTATATACACCTGGAAAAGATTGTGTGGGCGGGGTTATGCACCCACTACTTTAATTATTTATATTCCCATAACGCTGCCGTATTTACAAGGCTGATTCACCTACCAGTTTTTTAATAAGAACTATTTGCCCTAAATGGTAATAACTGTGTTCTATAACACCTTCCAGGTTTCTATTATAAGTACCATATTTTTCAGTAACAAAGGGAGTGTTTAAAGTGGCATCAGGCAGCTGCGCCACAGCCTGAGAAAATGCTTCGGCATTTTCCAGAAGTTTTGCTACCAAAGCTTTCCACTCGGCATCAGTTTGTAGTACAGGGGCATCAAAACTATATTTATCACTTATATCAAGAGGGCCGCCATTTAATACCCTTAGCAACCCGGATAGATAGTAATTAATATGGTAAGTAAGTACCCCTATAGTATTAAGGTTGCCTACCTTTTGTATGGCCTGCTTATATGTGGTAGCCTCCAGTTCTTTTTTGTAATTGGTATTTGCTATCCACGTGCCGTTAAGGAACACTTCGCGTAGGCGGTTTGCTATAAACTGGTTTTGTTCCATGGTTTTGAGGTTTTTATAAAGGTAGTGAATTTCGGTTTTATTTTTAGGTTGCTTCGGTGTGCCTCCTCACAAGGGCGGTGCGTAAAGAAAGGAACGCGAATAAAGCATCCCTATTTCCTGTAATGTAACCGCGCATGTAATTGCGAACGCAGCGCAGCGGAGTGTGGCAATCTAATCATTTATGAGGCATAAGCGCTATGCTCATAGCAGCGAGTGAGAATATAATCCCTATTTCCCCCGCATTTCATCAACTTGAATGTCTATCCACATTTCAAATTTATATTCATTATATTCGTCTAATTCATCGATTTCTTCCTTCCTCATTTTCAAAGCATCAGCCAAATTTGTTGAATAATAAATACTACT
>JAAXJD010000097.1 GCA_012270005.1 Flavobacterium sp.
ACGTTCATCAATAACCCGGGAAGTTTTGCCGGTACTTTTTTAGATGGAAATGCTTCTGCCTGCGCTCCTGCCGCATCTCAGGATTTGTGGTATAAGTTTGTAGCCACCGATCGAACCATGCTCGTAGAGGTGGATAATCCTATAAATATAGGCCTTGATGTGGCTATGGAAATTTATAATACCGATTGTAATGGTAGCTTGTTTACGTGCTTAAACAACGCTAATGCAACCCAGGGATATGAACTTTATTTCGGTGATAACTTTGTTGTAGGACAAACGTACTATATTAGGATACTGAATACATCTTCAAACCTCTCTATCCAAAACTTTAACGTTGGTGTTCAGAAATTCCCTGCACCGTCTAATGATTTGTGTACTGCTGCTACAACCTTAACACCTGCCACTACTTGCGTTACTACTCGCGGAACTTTTAGTGGCGCGTCTTTAGACGGAACGGTTTCTTCTTGTGCTTCAAGCGCATCTCAGGACGTATGGTATAAATTTGTAGCCACAGACCAAACCATGTACGTTGAAGTGAGTAACGCCATAAATATAGGGCTTGATGTAGCCATGGAAATCTATAGTGATGGTTGTAATGGCAGTGTTTTGGCCTGTGTAAATAACGCCAATGCCTCACAGGAATATGAAAGTTATTCCTATAACAATTATGTTGTGGGGCAAACGTATCTGGTAAGGGTATTAAATACATCTGCCAGCCTTTCTACCCAAAACTTTAATGTGTGTGTTCAGGGCGAACTTCTAAATACCGATACTAAGGTTGGTAATTCTATTAGCATTGCTCCAAATCCAGTTACTGATGTTTTAAAGATATCTAACCTGGACAATTTCAGTAATTACACCTACCAAATAATTAACCTGCAAGGCCAGCAGGTAGCTAACGGTAAACTATCCAATGAAGTTATACATACAGAACAGCTAAGTAAAGGGCTTTACATTTTAATGTTGTCTGACTTCAAAAAAGAGTTTGTTTCTAAATTTATAAAAAACTAATTTGTTTGAATTCGAGTATTTCACTAACTGGTTTACGGTTTATGTAAAAAGACCATGATATTAGTTCCTGCTTAAAAAGTACTGAAGCCATTTGTTCAGTAACGTTTGCTAACAACTATATATAGATTGTTAGAACGAAAATTAGTCGATTGCGGAACGAAAACGAAATAGTAGTCGATTTAACGAAAATCTCTTTTTTTACAGTTTTTGATTATCAAATGTTTGCGGTTTCTTGTTTTTGTGAAAACACATTAAAATGTGGAAGAATCAGTACTGTAAACCAATATACATGGCTTTTTAGAGAGAAATTTCTTAAATTTTTATGTAGTATTTTTGGGTGTTTTTTTCCCACTGAAAAACGGACAAAAATTAGCTGATGCCGTTTTATAAATTCAAAGGCTACCTAAAACCATAGGTAGCCTTTTTTATATCTAGGCTCTATTGTACGGGTTGCCATTCAATCTTCCTTGAGAAGTACATTACGGCGGCAAGTATTGCAAACAGGCCAATGCTTCCGGCAAGTAGTGCGTAGTCTTCTAGTTTGATAATCACGTATATAAATGTATACAGCGTGGCGAGAGATGCGCCTACAAGCAGTGTGAGTTTCCTGTTTTTTAACACGGCTGCCGTGTACAGGGTAATCATGCTGACTACTGCCGTGCCTGCTATGCTGTAGGCAAGGTTAAAACTACTGTGTTCTGTAATGGAAACCAGTAAGGTATAGAACATTATGAGCGCCAATCCTATCATGGTATACTGAAATATATGTATAAAAATTTTGCTTATCGTCTGGATTAGGAAGAATACTAAAAACGTTAATCCTATTACCAGGAAACCGTACTTAGCTGTACGCTCATTTTGCTGATACTCATTGTTTTTTATGAGGAACTCTGTGGTTAAGGCATACGCTTTAAGGTCTGGCAAACTACCAAAATACTGCTGTACAAACGGCCTGTTTAGGTGCGATACCTTCCAGTTTGCAGCAAAGCCGCTGCTATCTATATGTTTAGACACGGGCAGGAAGTTTCCGGTGAACTTAGGATCCGGCCAGTCTGATTTCATTTTTATATCGTTTAGCTTGCCTATGGGGATTACGCTAATACGCTCAGAACCATCATAATTAACGTTAATAGAATATTGTAAAGATGCATTTGGATTAATGGAAATAGGTTGTGTTTCAAGGCTTTCAAATGCCATAGTTCCAGGTTCTTTTACTGTAGGCTCAAACGGACAGCTTCTACCGTTAATGCTTATGGAAAACGCTCCTTTAATGGTTTTCAGGTTTTTACTGGTAACCAGTATGGTTGCTTTATCCCACTGTAGTATTTGCGGGTTTATTTCCTGTTTGTGCTGCATTATAGGCTTGTAATAACCATTACATTGTATAACGCTCTTAAAAACAGTGGTTTTATAAACATTTCTGTTTTTTTCCTCTGTTTTTACATCAGATTTTATGTTCAGTGTTTCAGGAAAATAATACGCGTAAGCTATCTGGCCCGCACTGAGATAGGGGATTTTTAATACCGGTCCGTACAGGTAAACCTCGCCACCGTACTGCCCGTTGATTTCTTTTTTAACATTGTCCTGAAGCGCTTCGCGTTCCCAAATTAGGCTCTTTACAAATTGCAGCGGGATCAACAGTATCAGCGTTAGCACTCCCACCATAATTACACGTGCAGTGATGCTTTCCATAAAGCCTTGTGGCTGATGAGATTGATTATTTGTTTCCATAGTATTAAAGGTTAAAATATTATTGAATTAATGATGTAGAGATATAGTATGGCAAGAGGTATGTTAAGGAAAAGAATAGAGGTCTTTTTAAAAACCAACGTCCTTACATACGGATAGTTAAGGCTAATTTGTACGGCGGTTAAAACAAGTACAACATTAAAAACCGTAATAAGCAGCGTTACAATTGCCTGCATTATTCCCAGCGTTATTAGCCACTGACGTTTAATTACTAGGTCTGTAATAAAAAAAAGCGTCATTATGCTAAATGTTATGCCTGCCAGAAATAAGGGTTGCTTTAGAAACTTTTCTACCGAAACCGGTATGTGTTTTACATCCACACCATCGAAATCCAAGGGGCTAAAAAAATGCAATATGTGTTTCATAGAATTATATTTAAGTGCTTATAAACAAGGGTTTTGTATGCTAATCAGGGTGGATAATACAGCTGCGGTTACAAAGTTTGTAAGCAATAACAACAAGCTGTGAAACAGCGCATTTTGCTTTTCAGGATAAACAGACATCATAATCAGCGTAAACGTAAATGTGATTATATTTATAAAAATTGCTACAACATGGCCTATACCCATTATGTACTCGGCACAGTAGGCTGAAGGGGAATTTTTTACGACAAAATAAAGGTAGATGCAGTAGATAAATGTAGCTGCCCATACCACTACGGGCAGCCACATAATCGCGGTTGGTTTGCTAAGTCGCTTCATGGTTACAGTATCATGAAGGTTTCTTTAACTCGGTTTATCGGCTGGTGTAACAGCCGTAAATGGTCTATGTCGTAAAATCTTAGGGCAGTGGTTCCTTTTTTATACATGTTGTAAAAGTGACGTAGCCTGTGCGGCCTTATAGCCAAACCTATGCCCATGGCTAAGAGGACTCTTAACCTAATGCAACCATTGCCAAACAGGTAATACTGCAATGCTATTTCGTCTGTAAGGGTAACCGTATTACCGGTTACAAGCATTTGAAGGATGTCTTCGCGGCTCGCATAGGTGTTTTGTCCGTAGTTTCGTATCAGTAAGAAATTACCCAGCTGGCGGCCCAAAGTACCCTCAGGATAGGTAAGCAGGTTGTGTGCCGTAAGGCGTTGGGCATTGCGGTCAAACTGGCGTTTTACGTCCTCAAGTTTATTTTTAAGGGTATTCATAAGTGCTGTTTTTTTACTTTGAAATTCAAAGTAGGTTTATAAATTTTTTTACTTTTCAGAAGTCGTATATAAATCGAACAAAAGAAACTGTAACAGTCCAAACCCTAAGGTTATGCCTAGTGCGGCGGGGTAGGTGTCTGAACTTGTCATAGTTGTGAAAATATCTTTTAATAAAATAATGGGGCGGGTTAGTATATCCCAACTGTTGTAGCGCATAACACGGCCTATGTAAATGCCCATACCGCTTAACAGACAAACAGTTATCATAAAAATATTAGCCATCGTCCGTGTCCACCGGTTGAGGAGTACGTTATAAACATTTTTCATTGAAGCGAGTCCAAAAAGAAATCCGGAAATGCTGAAAGCCCCGAGGATTAGCAAGTCTAACCAGAACGGTACGCTGTTTTCACGCCTCAAGTGAACCAGGTCTGTTACCAGGTAAGGGGCATTTGGCAGCAAGATGAGCCATGTAGCTAATAGTGTATAAAATAAGTATTTATGTCCGCTAATACGTTTAGAGCTTTGTAATACAATACTTGCAAGCAGCGGCAATGCGGCGAGAAACAAATTCCATATAAGAAACATGTAGTAAGCACTCTGCGTTATTTTTACCCTTATGAGCAGTAAAACCATGCTAAACAGGGCAATAAGTAGCAGCGGCAGGTAGCGCTTCATATTTCGCATTACCATAAATTTTAAAGTAGAATTCATGTTTTTTGTTTTTAAAGTACTTTGTATTTCAAAGTTAATGATTAAAAAAATATCAGCTTTTTTGTATCAGTTTTTCAAGCGCATATATATGCTCCCTAAACGCCTTTCTTCCGGCAGGAGTGGCTAAGTACTTTGTGTTTGGCTTTTTGCCTATAAATTGTTTTTCTATTGTAATATAGCCTTCGGTTTCAAGGGCTTTAGCGTGGCTGGCAAGGTTACCATCAGTAACGCCCAGAAGTTCTTTAAGCGTATTAAAGTCGGCATACTCATTTACCATAAGTATGCTCATAATTCCCAACCGTATACGGTGGTCAAATGCCTTGTTAATATGCTGTAAAATGTTTTTCAAAACTATTGTTTACGGTCGTATTTATAATACATTGTGCTGCCGTAGAGTATGTGGCATACCCCAAAACCCAGTGCCCAAAATTCAAGTCCGTAGCCCACAGCATAGGTTGCTACGAGCCCTATTACTATAACGGTAATGCCTAGATAGCGTACATCGCGTAGTGTATATTTACTGGCATTTACACAGGCTAAACCGTAGAATATCAGCGTTACAGGTGCTACCAGTCCGTAGTGGTGGGCATTGATCAAAAGTAATGCGAAAATGCCACCGGTAACAAGCGGAATAGCAAAGTTTGCCAACAATCGTAACGAGGTACTGTTTATTAGGCTGGTACCTTGCTTTTTAGCTTTCGATGCTGACATTATAAGCGCAGTACCTACCGATAGTACCAGCACAGCTGCCATTATGCCGAGACATTGTTTAAATTCAACGCTTTCAAGGGTAATATACGGGTAGCTGTCTCCGGTTATCTGTCTTACAGCGTAGGCTCCAGCAAGGGCATATATGCCTGCTAGTACTCCGGAAATTCCGCTTAATGATATAAACTGCGTAGAGCGGTCCATCATCTTTTTTATATCCTGTATGTCCTTTAAATAATCGTTCATGATTAAAGTACTTTGAATTGCAAAGTAAAGTAATATTTTTTAACCGGCAATGCGCCGGTTAATTTTTTTTTTGAGGTAATCGGTCTACTAATGTACTAATGTATGAATGTGCTAATGTATCAATTTGTCGAAGTGTTAATGTACTAATAACGGCGTATTTAAATTAATACATTGATACATTGTTAAATTGAAACATTGTTGCATTAATACATTAATACATTGATACATTAAAAAATTACTTCATGGGTATAAGCCTATATATCGCAGATGCGGGCTTTTCTACAGCCACGTATATATATCCATCGGGGCCTACGCGAACGTCGCGTACCCGGCCTATATTTTTAAGCAGTTTTTCTTGTTTTACCACTTTATTATCTTTAATGTAGCAGAGGTTTAAGTATTTAAAACGAAGAGAGCCCACCACCAATGCACCTTTCCACGGTTTATATACATCGCTGTTTACAAACGCCATACCCGATGGTGCTATGCTGGGAATCCAGTAAGTAATAGGGTCGGTTATTCCCGGGGCTGTTGTCTTGTTTGTTATTGTAGTGCCATTGTAGTTAATACCGTAACTGGTAACCGGCCAGCCATAATTATTTCCCGGTTGTATAATGTTTATTTCGTCCCCACCGCGCGGTCCGTGTTCTGTTTCCCAAAGGTCGCCAGTCCATGGGTTAAAGGCAAGGCTTTGCGGGTTCCTGTTACCATAGCAGTATATAGTGGTGGTTTTTCCGCTTTTATCTTTAAACTGGTTATCTGTCGGGATACTGCCATCCGGGTTGATACGGTGTATTTTACCCAGCTGGTTGTTTTCCAGCGTTTGCGGGTTTTGGTTTTCATTACCGCGTTCGCCTACCGAAATATAAAGATGCCCCTGCTTATCAAACACCAGCCTGCTGCCATAATGGTGGCGGGTAGGGGCGTAAGGCAGCGCTTCAAAAATTATCTTTTGGCCGTTAAGTTTAGTTCCTTCTAGTTTTGCCGACATAACTGCTGTAGTAGCCAGTGTTTTGCCGTTTTCTTTTTTTGGTTTTGAATACGAAAAAAACAATCTGTTATCTGCCGAAAAAGTGGCGCTTACGACCACGTCCAGCAATCCACCCTGTCCTTCGCTCAGTACTTCTGGTACGCCACTTATTTCGGTTTTCTTCTTATTGTTTATTTTATACATAGTGCCGCCACGTTCAGTTGCTATAAGGCTGCCGTCGGGTAAAAATGCCATACCCCACACTACATCTGTCTTTGTAATTATAGTATCCAGGGTAACGGTAAGCTGTTCACTTTTAAAAGTTCCGGTAATAGGTTCGCTATCAAAGTTAAAGTCTTCCACATTTTGTATGCCTTTTTTAATATATTCGGCAAGCTCGCTTATTTCTTTATCTGTAAAGGTTTTATCAAATGCCGGCATACCTTCATCTATCCAACCCTTCTTTATGCTTACCATAAGGTCTTTTGCGCTACTGCCGTGTTTCCACTGGCGGTCAGTAAAAGCATCCATTTTTTCGCCGTGGCATCCGCTGCAGTAATTGGCGTAGTTTTCTGCGGGTGTTTTTTCTGCCATAATGTTGTATTTCGGCGCGCTGTAAGCCGGGGTGTCATTAAAGCCATACAACACGGCTAATGTACCGGCTGCTAACAGGGGGAGTATCAATTTCTTCATAATGGTGTAAAATAAAGATTAAAGCTAAACAATTTTTGGTGAAAAATACAGCATGTACTATTAATCAGCCGTTAAACTATATTTGGTTATATTTGGCACAGTTAATTAAACCACACTTACTTTGAAAACTATTTTTACCCGTTTGGCCCTTCTCGGATGCCTGATATACGGAAGCGCAGTTTTAGCGCAACAAACCGACTGTAAATTTTCTGTAGAAGATAAAACCCCAGGCCAGGAGCTACGCACAACACCGGAGTATTTAATGCATGAGTATGCTTGTGGGGGGTCAGCTGAATTTTTGTTTTTTTCGCTGTCTAACAGCCAGGATGTGCCTATTTTAAATTTCCAGTTATTGGGCAAGTCTAAGGACTTTTCTAAAATGTATTGTTTTGATAAAGATTCCAGGGTATACATACAACTTGCAAACAATAAAATTGTAACACTTGTATATGCGGGCGAAGACCAGTGCTCTATTATGATTTATGATGACAAAGAACAGGTAAACATACGTACGCTTTCGGTGCCGTTTTTGTTTATTAAAGGATCTTTTGAAGATTTAGAGTCGGCTCCCATATCTTTTATACGGGTAAAATACTCGGGTGAAATGAAAGACTACCCTATAAACACTGCGCTAACAAGGGAGACGATGAAGCCAACCTACAAGCCGGACCGCTAGATTATTGAAAATTTAAAGTGTATTAAGTAATTTTTTTTCTTTTGCATAACATTGATTTTTAATCACTTTGGGTTTTTTTTAAAAATAAATTGAAAAAAAACTTAGAAAATACTTGGAAATATGTAGTTGTTTGCCCTACATTTGCAACCGCAAAAACGATGTAACAATCACGATTTGCAAGTTTAGTGCAGGAGAGGTGCCGGAGTGGTAACGGAGCAGATTGCTAATCTGTCAACGCGCAAGCGTTGCCAGGGTTCGAATCCCTGTCTCTCCGCTCTTTTCGGGGTGTAGCGTAGCCCGGTCATCGCGCCTGGTTTGGGACCAGGAGGTCGCAGGTTCGAATCCTGCCACCCCGACCACAGCATCCCGCTTTGTGAGAAGCGGGATTTTTTTTTGAAATAATTTCGGTACGGTCGCGTAGCTCAGCTGGATAGAGCACCTGCCTTCTAAGCAGTCGGTCACAGGTTCGAATCCTGTCGCGATCACACCCTAAACCCTCAGTATTGCTGAGGGTTTTTTTATTACACTGCATTACATACTTTTACCGTTCGAAAATGTTCAAAATCTATCCAAAAATGCACGTAAAATGCATGTGGTTAGTACGATTTTTTTAATTCTTAAAACTGTTCATACCATTTAAATGTACTGCCTACCATTTTGTTTTTAAAATTTTCTAAATAATCTATATACGCGGCGGAAACGGTAGAGTGCTGTTTTCCTTTAAGCCAAATCAGGCTCCACATAGTGGTTATAGGCAGCCCTTTTACAGGCAGTATGTGAAGGTCGTTATTAAACAGTTCGTTTTTAATCCCTATCAGCGGCATTATAGAATATCCCATCCCGGCAATTATGGCTTGCTTTACAGCTTCGTTAGAGGTAAGCTCCATCTTTTTAAGGTAGCTAATGTCATTTCGGTTAAGGTACTCCAGCATGGTTTGCCGCGTACCAGATCCTTCCTCGCGTATTATAAGCGGCAAATTTTTAAACACTTCTCTAGGTGCATTGGTGTCAAAAGCCTTGGCCTGGTTACCCACCAGGTAGAGTTTATTTTTCAGTAAGTCTATCTTTTCAATATCCATTTTTGGAGGCAGTACAGATACCAGCGAAAAATCCACTTCATTATTAGCCATGCTTTCTATAACGTTTCGTTTATTGGTTACGTCCATAGTAAGTTCTACGGCTGGATTTAGAGCTAAAAATTCTGACAGGAAATACGGCATTACATATTTACCGGTAGATACTACAGCTATTTTTAGCCTTCCGGCTATTTGCCCTTTGTATAAAGCCGACTTGTAGTTTATGGCATACACTTGCTCTATAATAGTTTCGGCGGCTTTTGCAATTTCTTTCCCGAAAGGGGTAATGTAAATTTTTCTCCCTATAGCCTCAGTCAGGGCGATGTCAAACTGTGCCTGAAAATTTTTTAGTTGTATAGAAACCGCCGGCTGGGTAAGATGCAGTTCGTCTGCAGCTTTTGTAATGCTTTCTGTTTCTGCTACTTTTAAAAATATCTGAAGCTGGTTAAGGGTATATTTCATAAAATATTTTTATGTTTTAGATTTCAAATATAAATAAAAATTTATAAAAAACCCGTTATAGATTTGCCTCAGATAAACAATCATTTTTCAACATGAAAACAATAACAGTTGCAAAGGGCGATGGCATAGGCCCTGAAATAATGGATGCCACTTTAAAAATTATACTTGCGGCAGGTGCCCAAATTAACATTGAAGAAATAGAGGTCGGCGAAAAGGTGTATCTAAGCGGTAACACCGCCGGTATCGCTAAAGAATCTTGGGATACCATACGCAGAAACAAAGTGTTTTTAAAGGCACCGATTACCACTCCACAAGGCGGTGGCTACAAAAGTCTTAATGTAACAACACGTAAGTTTTTAGGCCTGTATGCAAACGTAAGGCCTTGTACCAGCCTGCATCCGTTTGTGCAAACCAAGCATCCTAAAATGGATATTGTTATTATAAGGGAAAATGAAGAAGACCTTTATGCCGGTATAGAACATCAGCAGACCGATGAGGTGGTACAGTGCCTTAAGCTTATTAGCCGCCCGGGATGCGAAAAAATTGTACGTTACGCGTTTGAGTATGCAAAGCAATACGGCAGGAAAAAAGTAACCTGCTTTACAAAAGACAATATTATGAAACAAACCGACGGATTGTTCCATAAAGTATTTGATGAAATTGCAGCCGAATATCCTGAAATTGAAAACGAGCACTGGATTATAGATATAGGCGCTGCAAAGATGGCCGACACGCCGGAGGCTTTTGATGTTATTGTAATGCCAAACCTTTATGGTGATGTACTTTCAGATGTAGCTGCGCAGATTACCGGTTCTGTAGGTTTAGCAGGCTCGTCTAACATAGGCGAAGAATGTGCCATGTTTGAGGCAATTCATGGTTCGGCACCGCGCCGTGCAGGCCAAAATGTGGCCAACCCTTCGGGCTTGCTTCAGGGGGCTATAATGATGCTTACGCACATAGGGCAATCAGAAATAGCAGAAAAGGTGCAAAACGCATGGCTAAAGACAATAGAAGAGGGTATACATACCTATGATTTATACAAAGATGGTACAAGCAGCAGGCTGGTCGGCACAGACGAGTTTGCCGATGC
Source organism: Flavobacterium sp. (assembly GCA_012270005.1). Classification (GTDB taxonomy): domain Bacteria; phylum Bacteroidota; class Bacteroidia; order Flavobacteriales; family Flavobacteriaceae; genus Flavobacterium. Next base: position 10,534 of record JAAXJD010000097.1, read on the forward strand.
GGTAATAAGCAACTTGGGTAAAAAACCCGGTACGCTGCAAAGTGTACACTACGAGCACGATAAGCAGATTGTTATTCCGCCTTACAAACGCAGGGAACCGGCACATAAAGAACTGGTAGGGGTAGATCTTTTTGTACACTGGCAGGGCACAAACCCGGATGTGCTGGCAGAAGCCATGAAAACCATACAGTTTCCGGATGTGGTGCTTACCATGATTACTAACCGTGGTATAAAAGTATGGCCCGAAGGTTTCTCTGAAACGTTTTGCACAGACCACTGGCGTTGCAGGTTTAAGCACGTAACTACCGGTAAGGCTATTGATAAAAATGATATTATACTGCTATTGTCTGCCGCACAAAAAGCCGGTATAGACATCGTTAAGACCGAAAACCTGTACACCTTTAACGGGGTAGATGCGTACTCTTTAGGGCAGGGGCAATAAATCCTCCATAAAATAATAAGGGATATGGAAACAGTAAAACTGATAGACGGTACCTACTCCGTAGCCGAAGCAAAAGAGATTTTGCTGGGCTTGCTAGACTATAAGATAAATTTTCATGCTAAGGAAAATTTTAGGAGTGAAATAAAAAAAGGTGTAAAGGACAGTGCCTCATTAAAGCGTATGGAAGAGCTCTCTGAAGAGCGAAAAATGTTAACGGCATATTTTAAAGGGCTTACGCCGGAAACAACCATAACGCTGAGCGCCATAATTCATTTAAAAGATGTTTCGTAACCGGAATCTTTTGATAGTCACTAATCATGCAAAGGAGCGCGTTATTGCTCCTTTGCTTGAAAAAAAACTTGGTGTTAGCTGCACTGTAGCGCATAATGTAAACACAGATACCCTGGGAACTTTTACGGGGGAAGTAAGCCGCGATAAGGATGTGCTTGCCGTACTAAGGCAAAAGTGCCTTATGGGTATGCAGCAGTATAATACTGATTTTGCCATAGCCAGTGAAGGGTCGTTTGGCCCGCATCCTGCTATGTTTTTTGCCCATGCAGACGATGAAGTTGTTATGTTATTAGATACCCGCAACGATATTGAAATTGTAGCCAGGGAAATAAGTTGCGATACCAATTTTAATGGAAAATTTATAAGCTCCCGTACTGACTTAAATGCGTTTTTAGAGCAAGTGGGCTTTCCGTCGCATGGTGTTGTATTTAAAGATAAAGAAGATGGTTTTACCGCTTTAGAAAAAGGTATAACCGACTATTACACTGCTTACAGCATATTTTCCCGCTTTGTGCAGGATTACGGCGGCGCTTACTTAGAAACAGATATGCGCGCTATATATAACCCTACACGTATGCGGGTTATAGAAAAAGCAATAGAGAAGCTGGTAAAAAAAGCATTGTGTAGTTGTCCGGTTTGTAGCACCCCGGGCTTTAGCGTTACGGGCTACAGGTCGGGTTTACCATGCGGTGCCTGCGGATTCCCCACAAAATCTGCATTAGTGCATACTGCAACCTGTGTTAAGTGTAATTACACACAGGAAACTCCGTACCCTTATGGTAAACAAAAGGAAGAACCACAATTTTGTGATGTGTGTAACCCATGAAAGAAACTAAAATTATTTCAGACATAGCCCTTGCGGCGCAGGATATACTCCTTGGTAATGTGGTAGCCATACCTACCGAAACCGTGTACGGGCTGGCAGCGTCTATATTTAATGAAAGCGCCCTTAACGATATTTTTAAAATAAAGGGTAGGCCACAAACCAGCCCACTTATTGTTCATATAGGGCATAAAGATCAGGTACAGGATTTATGTACTAACGTGCCTGATGTAGCGTATGAGCTTATGGATGCCTTTTGGCCGGGCCCGCTGACGTTGCTGCTGCCCAAAAGAGATGTAGTATCTCACACCATTACCTCCGGGCTAAATAGGGTAGGCGTACGTATGCCTGCTCATCCGGTAGCTTTAGAATTGTTACAAAAATGCCGGGTTCCGTTGGCGGCACCCAGTGCTAACCCATTTTGCAGTATAAGCCCTACAGCATCGGCACATGTATTTAATTATTTTAATGGTAAGCTCGGCTATATTCTTGAAGGTGGTGCTTGCAGTGTAGGGTTAGAATCTACTATTATAGGCTTTGAAGAAGGCAAGTGTGTTGTGTACAGGCAAGGATGTGCACGCCTTAGTGGTATTGAGAAAATTACAGGCCCGGCAACACTCTATAGTGAGTCAACCAGCACCAGTAGTGCACCGGGTATGCTAAAACGCCATTATGCGCCGCGCATTCCACTGGTTTTTTGCCCGATCAATTTGGCAGACTGCGTTGAAAAACACCAAGGTAAAAAAGTAGGCGTTTTGTCTTTTTCCGGTGCCGATGATATAAAATCAACAAACGTGGTAATAAGCCTGGCGTTGTCATCAGCTGCCAATGAAGATGAAGCAGCCAAAAATCTTTACGCATAACTTCATTACCTGGACAGCCTAGGGCTCGATGTTATAATTACAACTTCAATGCCCCACACAGCAATAGGCAACGCCATAAACGATCGTTTAAAAAGAGCTTCGACTCTGTAAAATAAAAAGAATGGATTTATCATTACTGCTCGAGAATCTTAAAAACCCTTCGTTACTGTTTTTTGTGCTGGGTATACTTTCGGTCTACTTAAAAAGCGATTTAGAAATACCACCAAGCTCATCAAAATTTATATCCCTGTACCTGTTGTTGTGTATCGGTTTTAAAGGAGGGCAGGAGTTATCGCATGAAACCCTTAGTGTAAACATATTGTACTGCCTATTATTTGGCGTACTGCTTGCCGCTGTAATACCGGTGTATACGTTTTTTATTTTAAAGAAAAAGTTTAATGTATACGATGCTGCTGCTGTGGCAGCGGCTTACGGCAGTGTAAGCGCAGTAACCTTTGTTACCGCCACTAATTATTTAGAGTTAAAAGGCATGCAGTTTAACGGCTATATGGTGGCGGTAATGGCGTTAATGGAGTCGCCGGCTATAATTGCGGGATTGTTGCTTTTTTCGCTGTATGGCAATCAAAGCAATAAAGGACATAATAAAGAAATACTGCGCCACTCGGTTACTAACGGCAGCGTATTATTAATTATGGGTAGCCTTGTAGTAGGGTACTTTACCAGTACAGCGCAGGCGGAAGGTATAAAACCGTTTACTAACGATATTTTTAAAGGCTTCCTGTCAATTTTTCTGTTAGATATGGGCATTGTAAGCGGTAAAAAGCTATCAGATCTTTTTCACCGTGGCTGGTATCCGTTTGCATTTGGGCTATTGGTACCGCTTTTAAACGGATGTGTGGTGGCATTTTTAAGTCATTTTGTAACCGATGATGTGTCTAACCGGTTCATTTTTTCCATACTGGCAGCAAGCGCATCGTATATAGCAGTACCCGCCGCTATGAAAATAGCGTTGCCACAGGCCAACCCCGGCATTTACCTCCCCATGGCTTTAGGGATTACGTTTCCGGTTAATATAACAATCGGATTTCCCATATACTATTGTATATGCGTTATATAATAGTTTGTTTTGTGCTTAAATAGGTAGCGCCCCTAATGGGGCGCTATTTTTGTATTATTTAAACATATCCATGCCGGGTATGTTTGGCATTCCGTCTTTTGCTACAGCCGCCAGTTCTGCCTCGTTTACCGCAGTGGCTTTAGCAATGGCTTTATTAAAAACCAGTACAAGGTAGTCTTCTAGTTGTTCTTTATCTTCCAGCAAGGAGTCGTCTACGGTAACTGATTTTACCGCCCTGTTTGCCGTAAGAGTTACCTTTAGCAACCCGTCTGAACTTTGCTCGTCTATCAGTACATTATCCAGCCTTTTTTTGGTTTCGTCCATTTTTTTCTGGGTTTCCTGTATTTTACCCATCATTCCCATTAAGTCTCCAAACATAGTATATTGGTTTTAGTTTAAATCTAGTACAAAAGTATCAAAATCATTCTTTATTCCCATTACGGTTAAAAGCATTAAAAAATCTGTTTTTGTAATGTAGGTTTGTTTTACTTTTGTAAGGCTTAACCGCATTACCTAAACAAACAGGATGACAGAAAAAATATTACCGCCGGTAGCACCCGTTAAACCCCATACACTGGAAATGCACGGCGATGTACGTATAGATAACTACTATTGGCTAAACCAGCGCGAAGACCAGGAAGTACTGGATTACCTTAATGCAGAAAACGAATATTACCAAAAACTTACAGCGCATACTAAGCCTTTACAGGAAGCCCTGTTTGAGGAAATGAAAAGCCGTATAAAGGAAGATGATGCTTCTGTACCGTACAAGTATAACGGCTATTGGTACATTACCCGTTACGAAAAAGGTAAAGATTACCCTATCTACGCCCGCCGTAAAGAAACGATGGAGGCTCCTGAGGAAATTTTATTTGACTGTAATGTAATGGCTGAAGGCCATAGTTATTTTCATTTGTCTGGCCTTAGTATAAGTGAGGATAACAAATGGGCGTCGTTTGGGGTAGATACCGTATCGCGCAGGCAGTATACCATTCAGGTAAAAAATCTTGAGAGCGGCGAAATCCTTCCGTTTAAAATTGAAAATACTACCGGGGGGTCTACGTGGGCCGGGGACAATAAAACACTTTTTTATACCCGCAAAGACGCTGTAACCTTACGTTCAGAAAAAATATACAAGCACATACTGGGGACTGATGTGTCTGAAGATGTTGTGGTGTATCACGAAAAGGACGAAACCTATAATGTTTTTGTTTACAAGGAGAAGTCAAAAAAATACCTGGTTATAGGTTCCGGCAGTACACTAACTACAGAGTACCGCATACTGGAAGCTAAAAACCCGGATGGTGAGTTCCGTTTGTTCCAAAAGCGTACGCGCGGCATGGAGTACAGCATAAGCCACTATGCCGATAAGTGGTATATTATGACCAACAAGGATAAGGCGACCAACTTTAAGTTGATGACTACGCCTGAAACGGCTACAGAAAAAGAAAACTGGGTAGACCTTATTCCGCACCGTGCTGAGGTGTTACTGGAGGATGTAGATATTTTTAAAGACTACCTTGTAGTAAGCGAGCGCAGCAACGGCCTTAATAAAATAAGGATAATGCCTTGGGAGGGAGAGGAGTACTACCTTCCGTTTACTATAGAAACGTACACGGCAGGTACCGCAGCTAATCCTGATTTTGATACCGATATACTACGTTACAGTTACCAGAGTATGGCCACGCCGTCATCGGTAATTGATTTTAATATGAAAACCAAAGAGAAAACCGTACTGAAAGAGCAGGAGGTACTCGGCGGTAAATTTGATAAAGACAACTATACCGAAGAGCGTATATGGGCTACGGCAAAAGATGGTACTAAGGTTCCTATCTCTGTAGTGTACCGTAATGGTATTAAAAAAGACGGTAGTAACCCGTTTCTGTTATACGCATATGGCTCTTACGGCGCCTCTATGGATCCGTATTTTTCATCGTTAAGGCTTAGCCTGCTTGATAGGGGCTTTATATATGGTATTGCCCACATTAGGGGAGGCGAAGACCTGGGGCGTGACTGGTACGAGCATGGTAAGCTCCTGAAGAAAAAAAATACATTTACTGATTTTATAGACTGCTCTGAGTATGTTATTGCCCAGGGGTATACATCGGCGAAACATTTGTATGCCGAAGGTGGCTCGGCAGGTGGTTTGCTTATGGGCGCGGTTATTAATATGGCACCTCATTTATACAACGGCGTTATAGCACAAGTGCCATTTGTAGATGTGGTTACTACCATGCTGGACGATACCATTCCGCTTACAACCGGCGAATATGACGAATGGGGTAACCCTAACGAAAAGGAGTATTATGATTATATGAAGTCCTACTCGCCATACGATAATGTGGTATCGCAGGACTATCCTAACATGCTTGTAACAACGGGATTGCACGATAGCCAGGTACAGTACTGGGAACCTGCAAAGTGGGTGGCTAAATTGCGCACTCTTAAAACAGATAACAACCTGCTGTTTATGGACACTAACATGGATGCCGGACATGGCGGGGCTTCCGGCCGGTTTGAGGCCATTAAGGAAGTGGCTAAGGAGTTCAGTTTTTTATTAGATTTAGAAGGAATTAAGAACTAATTGATTTTTTTTTGTTAGCTTTGCAAGGTTTTGAGGTTACTAAACATTACACACAGCTTACCTTGCTAACTTATTTTTTATGAAAGAAGAAATAAAAGCCCATGATAACATATTGGAATTAATAGGCAATACACCGCTTATTAAAATCAATAAGGTAACCAGTGGATTGAAGGGAAATTTTTTCGCAAAAGTAGAAGCCTTTAATCCGGGACATTCCACAAAAGACCGCATAGCATTATATATTATAGAAGAAGCAGAAAGAAAAGGAATCCTGAAACCGGGAGACACTATTATTGAAACTACTTCGGGTAATACGGGCTTTAGCGTGGCTATGGTTAGCATCATTAAAGGGTATGATTGTGTACTTGCTGTAAGCTCAAAATCTTCAAGGGATAAAATAGATATGCTTCGCGCTATGGGTGCTAAGGTATATGTTTGCCCTGCACACGTATCTGCCGATGACCCACGCTCATACTACAGCGTAGCTAAAAGGCTGCACGAAGAAACCAAGGGTTCTGTGTACATTAACCAGTATTTTAATGATCTTAATGTAGATGCCCATTACAAAACTACCGGCCCTGAAATATGGGAACAAACAAACGGTAAAATTACGCACCTTATAGCGTGTAGTGGTACCGGAGGTACAATAAGCGGTACTGCACGTTTCCTTAAGGAAAAAAATCCTGATATTAAGATTCTTGGTGTAGATGCTTACGGTTCGGTGCTAAAAAAGTATCATGAAACCCGTGAGTTCGACAGCAATGAAATATACCCGTACCGTATAGAAGGCCTGGGTAAAAACTTAATACCTACGGCTACTGACTTTGATGTTATAGACCAGTTCATGAAAGTTTCAGACGAAGACAGTGCGCACGTAGCAAGGGAAATAGCCCGTACTGAAGGGTTATTTGTAGGTTACACAAGCGGGGCCACACTACAAGCTGCAAGACAGTACGCCGAAGCAGGTGAGTTTGATGAAAACAGCAATGTTGTACTTATTTTCCCTGACCATGGTTCGCGTTATATGAGTAAAGTATTCAGCGATGAGTGGATGAGCGAGCAGGGATTTTTTGACAGTATTAATATTGAAGAAGCCCAAAAGATCGAGTTTATTAAGTAATAAACCCTTTTCTTAAATCATAACAACCCTTGTAGCCTTGCTGCAAGGGTTTTTCTTTCCCGGATATATTCTTAGAACTAGGTAATAAAAAATCCTGCCATGTAACTGGCAGGATTTAAAATATAGAAGAAAAGATCTTTATCTATGGTTGTACTGGCTTAGTGCATCCTTAAGAATTTCTACCGAACGGATAAGGTCTTCCTTTTTAAGAACGTAAGCAATGCGTATTTCATTTAGTCCTACGCCCGGTGTTGAATAAAAACCGGCAGCAGGAGCCACCATTACAGTTTCTCCACTATTGTCGTAGCTTTCCAAGAGCCATTGCGCAAACGCGTCTGCATTATCTACCGGCAGGCGTGCTATACAGTAAAATGCGCCTTTTGGCGTTGCTACTTTTACACCTTCTATTTTTTCAAGTGCGGTAACCAGGGTATTCCTGCGTTCTTTATATTCGGTTATCACTTCGTCAAAATAACTCTGCGGTGTATCCAGTGCTGCTTCGCTGGCTATTTGCTCAAAAGTAGGCGGGCTAAGGCGAGCCTGGGCAAATTTCATGGCGGTAGCCATAACCTCTTTATTTTTAGAAACAATGCAACCTATACGCGCCCCGCACATACTGTAGCGTTTAGATACTGAGTCTATCATTATAGCATGCTCTTCCAAGCCATCAACATTCATTACAGAGTAATGTTTATCGCCATCGTAGGTAAACTCGCGGTATACTTCATCGGCTATTATAAAAAGGTCGTGTTTTTTAACCAGTGCTGCAAGCTGGCTTATTTCATCCTCAGTATACAGATACCCCGTGGGGTTACCCGGGTTGCAAATAAGTATAGCTTTTGTTTTAGGGGTAATAAGTTTTTCAAAATCAGCAATAGGCGGTAGGGCAAAAGCTTCGTCTATTGTAGATATTACAGGTACTACCTTAACACCTGATGCTACCGAAAATCCATTATAGTTGGCATAAAACGGCTCAGGGATTATGATTTCATCGCCTGCGTCCAGTGTACTTCCCAGTGCAAACAGCAGTGCTTCGCTTCCTCCTGTAGTTATAATTATGTTTTCAGGATTTACATTAACCCCATGTGCCTGGTAAGAAGCTGCAAGTTTATTTCTGTAGCTTTCAAAACCGGCCGAGTGGCTGTATTCCAGTATTTTAATATCGTTGTTTTTTATTGCTTCAAGGGCTACCTCCGGAGTTTTAATATCGGGCTGGCCAATATTAAGGTGGTATACTTTGTGCCCTTTTTTCTTGGCTGATTCTGCGTATGGAACAAGTTTTCTTATGGGTGATTCAGGCATTTGCCTGCCTTTCTGAGATACCTGTGGCATTAGATTATTTTTTACGAGTTGTTTGTACAAAGGTGCAATATTTTTGCAGAATTTTTAGCGCATAAGCCCTTAAAATTTCATATTAAAAATATTCTGTTGTTAATAAAACAAAAGGCTGCAATAACTTCAGGCTTTTGTGTTATTACAGGTGTTTGAGTGCGTGTTAGTCTTCGACTTCTTGCTGTTCAAAATAGTGACGCATAAAGTGTACAGCAAGTTCCACAATATCACCGTTGTCGTTAAAGCCCCAGTATGCAGGGTAATAACCATCTCCCCATCCTGCAGAGAACATAATAATGTTATTGTCACTGTCTGTAGCTATTTTATGATCGTTCCAGTCGCCCAGCTCCCTGCTAAAAGTATTTTTACCCGAATACTCTTTAAACTCCTCTGAAAGAACAGCATCGTAATAGTCGTATTCTTCATCAGCTTCGTAAAGCGCATCCAGCTTGTCGCCAAACTGGTCCCTCGTTTCCTCGTCCATAAATCCTGCAAGCCCTGATTCTACGTCAAAGCCAAAGTACTCGTCTTCTTCAAGTTCGGCTACTTCATCTTTAGTTACATCTTCGGTAAGTGCCAGTGTCCAGTTTGTAGCATCCTCCGGCCTGAATTTTATTTTAGCAAATGCTATACGGTGGTGCAGTTTATCTACTTCTTCAAGGTAAATATAAACAGGGTATTTATCAGGCTCCACGGTTTTATTAAAAGCAGGCTGTTCCTGAGACAGGAAAGGGTCGGCAAGCACAACGCGGCCTGTAGGCAGGTTTACATCGCCTGCGTGTATTTTTATAAGAGTACGCTCGTCCATTTCGGCCTTTAGGTCAAAAGGAATGTCTGTTTCGTCTACTTTTCTCATATATGGTTTTTGTTTGTTTAAATTTAGCTAATTTGTTTTAGCTGTAAGTAACGTTGGCAATTCTTTAACCCAAAAAATAAGCCTCCATTATCAGGAGGCTGATGGTGCGGGGTATGTTACAGCTTGCTCATATTGTTAGCAAGCGTTTCTATAAACTTGGTTATCGGGCCTTTAATCATCATGGTCATCATGGCGTTAAATTCGCCTTCAAACTTAAGTTGTACATTGCAGCTGTTATCGTCTATTGCATCTATAAAGCCGGTAAGCGTAAACGGCAACTTGTCTGATGCGGCGCCAAGCACAACTTTGTTAGGACTAACTTTGTCTTTAAGTTTAAGTTTTATTTCGGGCATGCCTTTAAGGGCAAAAATAAACGCTTCTTCTCCTATCACTTCAAATTTAGCAATGTTTTCAGGCATTAACTTTTCAAAGTTTTTTATTTCGGTTAGCGCATCAAAAATATACTGTGCCGGTTTTTGTACCGTTACTTTAGGGCTTTCTAAATTCATGTTACCTAAAATTTTATCTCGTTGGTTATAGAAATTTTATCTGTGTTTGTAATAATGATAGTATACGGAAAGGCTACTGCCCCCACGTATCTGGAGATACGCGCCACTCTTTAAGCGTTTGCTGCTCGGTTTCAGTAATGTATTGTTTACTTACGGCAAGTTCCAGTAGCGTATCGTAGTTGCCCAGGGTATGAAGGTTTACGTTTGCAGCCTTAAAATTTTCTACAGCCACGTCAAATCCGTAGGTAAATATAGCCACCATACCTTTTACATTAGCGCCGGCCTCTTTAAGAGCTTCTACAGCCATAAGGCTGCTTTTGCCGGTGCTTATAAGGTCTTCAATTACAACAACATTCTGTCCTTTTTGTAAAAAGCCTTCTACCTGGTTTTGGCGGCCGTGTTTTTTAGGTTCAGGCCTTACGTACACAAACGGAAGCCCCATATATTCGGCTACCAGCATGCCTATGCCTATTGCGCCTGTGGCTACCCCGGCTATTACATCGGGTTTACCGTATTCCTTTTCAATATACTTCGAAAACTCCTCACGTATATAGTTTCGTATCGGTGGAAACGACAGTGTTACACGGTTATCACAATATATAGGGGATTTCCACCCCGAAGCCCATGTAAAAGGATTTTTGGGATTTAATTTTATTGCGTTTATTTGCAGCAGCAACTCGGCTGTTTTTTTAGCTGTGTCTGTATTTATAATCATAGCACAAATGTATAAAGTTTTTGTAAACGATAAGCCGCTTTTTTTAACTTCTACCGTAGAGAAGGAAACCGACTTTCAGTTATTTTTACTTGAAAGCATAGATATTGAACAATTAATAACAAAGATATTTAACCACAGGATAGACAAAGCTTTTTTGTACCATCCAGACGAAAAGCAGGCACTAAAAATACTTAAGGAACGTATTCCGGTGGCTAAAGCCGGGGGAGGATTGGTATATAATAAAAAGGGCGAAGTGCTTTTTATACTTAGAAACGGTAAATGGGATTTACCGAAAGGAGGTATGGATAAAAACGAAGCCATTGAAGATACTGCCGTGCGCGAGGTAGAAGAGGAAACCGGCGTTAAGGGTCTTAAAGTGGGCAGGAAACTGCAAAAAACCTACCATGTTTTTAAGCGAAACGGTACATATAAATTAAAGATTACCCATTGGTTTGAAATGAAAACGTCGTATGACGGTCCGCTCGTAGGGCAGGCAGAAGAGGGGATAGAACAGGTGGCGTGGCTTAATTGAGATCAAAGTAAGGAGGCGCTTAAAGTCTCTTATGAAAATATAAAACTCCTATTTGAGGAGGAAAGCATTGGGCAAACACTGTAAACTGCTTTATTTTAAGAACAGTTTAACTATTTAACAGGTTCGTTTTAACAACGTGAGGCGTACCTTTACATTATCATTAAAGACCAACAATTAGTATAAGATACTTCAGTCATCATAAATACTTTTTAAAAGGGTTTTAAAGATAATTTGTGTTTGTTTTATTGGTTAATGGCCCCGATACTGTTTATTAGTAAACATATCGGGGTTTTTTGTTGGCTTTTAGTTTATATTTTACCAAACGCGGATTTTATTGTTTTTTTAGCAATGTTTTTCTGAGATACTGTGTATTTTTGCAGGAAAATACGTAAATGGACTTACAAAATATATACGTTTCCGTTAAAGAGCCTAAATTACATGGGCGCTATATTAATAACGACCACATTACTCCACTATTAAACAGCCTTAAAAATACGTTTGAAGTTTCTACTGAAGGGTATTCTGTAAACAACGAGCCTATTTATAAAATTGTAGCTGGAAAAGGTAGCGTAAAGGTATTTATTTGGTCTCAAATGCATGGAAATGAATCTACCACCACAAAAGCCATATTTGACTTTTTGAATTTTTTAGTTTCCGGTAGCGCAACAGCCCAGGCTTGGCTACAACATTTTACGTTTTATATACTGCCCATACTCAACCCTGACGGCGCGCGGCTGTACACAAGGGAAAATGCCAACAGGATAGACTTAAATCGAGATTCATTACAGTTAACCCAGCCGGAAAGCCAGTTACTACGTGCTGTATTTAATCAGGTAAAGCCTGATTATTGTTTTAATATGCACGATCAGCGCACCATTTTCGGCGTAGGTGAAGGTAAACCGCTGCCCGCTACGGTGTCGTTTTTAGCCCCATCGTATAACGAAGCGAGGGATATTAATGAGTGCAGACAGGTGGCCATTAATGTTATTGCTGCAATGAACGATGAATTGCAAAAACACATTCCGGGGCAGGTGGGCAGGTTTGACGATTCTTTCAATATCAATTGCATAGGGGATATGTTTCAGTCATTGGGCGTTCCCACAGTGCTTTTTGAGGCAGGTCATTACCCAGATGATTACGAGCGCGAGGAAACACGCAAAATGATATTTTTTGCATTATTTTCAGGATTCCTTGCGATTTACGAAAACGTTATAGCTGTTAACAGAAACAACGATTATTTTAATATTCCTCAAAATAAGAATGTTTTTTATGACATCATGTATAAAGATATTAAAATAAATTATGAAAATAAAGAAAAAATCACGAATTTTGCATCACAATATAGAGAAGTTTTAATTGACAAATCTGTAATTTTTCGAGCGTTTATCAGTGAAATAGGCAATTTAGACGATTTCCATGCTCACGCAGAAATTGACGCTTTTGGAGAAGAATTTTCGACTGAAGAAGGTGCAAAATCACCAAAAATAGGTGATAAAGCGACTTTTTTTATCGGGAAAAACAGGAAAATTGTTAATGGTTTAGAAATATTTTAACAAATTTCTCTTTTTGTGGAAATAATTAACAACAACATTTCGACCTTATACCATATATATAACATTAAAAACACACATTTATGAGCAAGTTTCGTTTAGATGAAGTTGATCATCAGATTCTTGATATGCTGATAGACAACACAAGGGTGCCTTTTACAGATATAGCAAAAAAGTTACTAATATCTGCAGGTACTGTACACGTGAGAGTGAAAAAGATGGAAGATGCGGGCATCATCATGGGATCGTCTCTTACATTAGATTATGAGAAGCTTGGTTACTCTTTTATTGCTTATGTGGGTGTGTTTTTACATAACACTTCTCAGACAAAGTTTGTTTTAGAGAGGATAAACGAAATCCCGTACGTAACGGTAGCACATGTTACTACAGGTAAGTTTAATATCTTCTGTAAAATAAGAGCAAAGGATACTAAGCATGCTAAAGAAGTAATCTTTATGATTGATGATATTGAAGGTGTATACAGGACTGAAACAATGATTTCTCTTGAAGAAAGCATTAACGACAAGAAAAGGCTGATGCACACAATATTTAAAGATTTGTAAGAATTTTTAAAGAAAGATTAAGACCCTCGTGAAGTTTTCATGAGGGTTTTTTTATTAACTTCATCAAAAAAACATAAGCATGTATCCTGCCAGTAGAATAGAACGTTTTGATGAAAACGTACGCCTTAAATATCAGTTGTTTAACAGTATTTTTATAACGCTTCCCTTTACAGATATAGACAATACAGGTGTGCTGTTGCCACTGTTTTCTGAACTGTGCGAGGAAGGATATAAAAAGCACCTTAGCCCAGAGGAAATCTTTAATCAGTTTGCCCACAAGTACCTGCAGGGTGTGTCTGAAGAGGACAGGATAGGGCTCATGTTTCGTTTTATACAATATGTAGAGCGCCAGGTGGTTTTATTTGATGCCATAGAAGATGCTGCATTTACAGAGCTAAATAATCTTGAAGGAAGTGGTACACTGCGTGAGGCACGCGAGAAGGCAGAAAATGCAAGCCTTATGCCTGAGCTGCGCGAATTTTTAGAACATTTTACCGTGCGTCCTGTGCTTACGGCGCACCCCACCCAGTTTTACCCCGGAGAGGTGCTGGGTATCATTACAGATTTAACCAATGCCATACGAAGAAACAGCCTTAGTGAAGTAAAAACACTGCTGGCACAGCTTGGTAAAACACCGTTTATTAAAAAGGAAAAACCTACGCCTTATGACGAGGCTATTAGCCTGCTGTGGTATCTGGAAAATGTATTTTATAAAGCAGCGGGTGATATTTCTCATTATGTTCAAGAATACATTTACAAGGGAGAGCTGATTCCTGACCCTATAATTGCATTTGGTTTTTGGCCGGGGGGCGACAGGGATGGAAATCCGTTTGTTACTACAGAAATTACACTTAAAGTGGCCGATAGGCTGCGTACATCAATACTCAAATGCTACTATTACGACATCAGGCAGTTAAAAAGGCATCTTACCTTTGTTAACGTGCACGATAAGGTGGTAGATATTGAAGACAGGCTCTACAGGTCGGTTTTTTACTCAAAGGGCGATATTTACATTACACTGGACGAACTGAAGTCTAAATTATTAGAGATTAGGCAGGTAGTTATAGAGCATCATCAATCGCTATATTTAGATGAAATTGATAATCTTATAAATAAAGTAAACCAGTTTGGGTTCCATTTTGCTACTCTGGACATAAGGCAAAACAGTCGCATACACGATGCGGTATTTGCTGATGTAGTGAAGCATCTGCAGGAACATCATGAATTTACCGGTGATTACGCCTCTTTATCGGATACAGAAAAAGTACGGGCATTGGCTTCAATTACTGCTGTTATAAAGCCTGAAGATTTTTCTGAAGAGAACACTCGATTGACACTGGAATCCATACAGGCAATAAAGACAATACAAACACGTAATGGCGAACGCGGCTGTAACCGATATATAATAAGTAACAATGAAAGTGCACTCAATGTACTGGAACTTCTTACTATGTTCTCTGTTTTGGGTATTAAAGACCCGCATGTAGATATTACACCACTTTTTGAAACCGTAGACGATCTTAAAGAAGCTGGCGATGTTATGAAGTTGCTGTATGAGCACCCTCAGTATTCAGCGCATTTAAAACGCAGGGGCAATAAGCAAAACATAATGCTTGGCTTTAGCGATGGTACTAAAGACGGTGGTTACCTTATGGCAAACTGGAGTATTTATCGTGCCAAGGAAGACCTTACTGCAATGGCACGCCAGTATGATGTAAAAGTGATATTTTTTGACGGGCGTGGCGGGCCACCGGCGCGCGGCGGAGGAAAAACGCATAAATTTTATGCCTCACTGGGATCTACCATAGAAAATAATCAAATACAAATTACTGTACAAGGGCAAACCATAAGCAGTAATTTCGGTACGCTGGACAGTTGCCGTTTTAACCTGGAAAACCTGCTTAGTGCCGGTATAACAAACAGCGTATTTAAAAAAGACGAAAAACAGTTTACCGATGCGCAAAAGGAACTTGTGCAAGATATGGCAAGGATGAGTTATGAAAAATACTCAGCGTTTAAAAGCCATCCTAAATTCCTTCCTTATTTACAGGATATGAGTACTTTAAACTATTATGCCAAAGCAAACATAGGAAGCCGCCCAAGCAAGCGAAATAAAGGTAATGAGCTTAACTTTGGCGACCTGCGCGCTATTCCGTTTGTGGGTAGCTGGGCGCAAATGAAGCAAAATGTTCCGGGTTTCTTTGGTGTGGGGCATGCCTTGGGGGAATATGAGCGCAACGGACGTTGGGATGAAGTTGTGGCACTATACCGCGATTCTTTGTTTTTCCGTACCTTGCTGGAAAATAGTATGATGTCTTTAAGTAAGTCGTTCTTTCCGTTAACGGCTTACATGAAAAACGACCCTGAGTTTGGCGAGTTTTGGCAAATAATATACGATGAGTACCTGGAAACACGACGTTTACTGCTTAAAATTTCGGGCTACAAGGAACTTATGGAAAATTACCCTGACGGATGGGCGTCCATTAAAATCAGGGAAGGTATTGTGCTGCCGTTGTTAACCATACAGCAGTATGCGCTGATACAAATCAGGAAAATGAAAAACGGAAACAGGCCGGATAACCTGCTTGAAACCTACGAAAAAATAGTAACCCGTTCCCTGTTCGGAAACATAAATGCCAGCAGGAACTCAGCATAATATATGAAAATTACAGATATACAGCCTTCTGAATATGCTCCGTACCAGGAAGCATACATTAAACTTGTGAGCGATGAGTGGAGCCTTACCGAAGAAATGGAAGTAAGCCTTCACAACTTTATCCATTTTGTTAGGGAAATCCCTATGGATAAATACGAGTATAGATATGCAGAAGGAAAATGGACAATTAAAGACATTATACAACACCTTATAGACTGCGAAAGGATTTTTGCGTACAGGGCACTTAGAATAGGCAGGGGAGATACTACCCCTTTACCCGGTTTTGAAGAGAATGACTATGCACTTTCGGCGCAGGCAGACCGACGCTCATTGCAGGATTTGCTTAATGAGTTTTCTATGGTAAGGCATGCTAACATACTTATGTTTAAGTCGTTTACAAAAGACGATTTAATGCGTACGGGTAGTGCCAGCGGTTATACCATTTCTGTGCGTGCATTTGGCTTTTTAATAATAGGGCACCAGTTGCATCATATTAATGTGTTTCAAGAAAGATATTTGTAGCTTTGTATAAACGTATACTATTATTATGATTTCTACAGCTGCCACACCTGATGAGTATTTTGAATCCTTACCTGCAGACAGGCAGGAAGTTATTAACCGGCTTTATAATACAATAGCTAAAAACTTGCCACATGGCTTTGACCAGAGAATGAGTTATGGCATGCTTACCTGGGTAGTGCCGCATAGCATTTATCCTAACGGTTACCATTGTGACCCGAAACAGGCACTGCCATTTTTAAGCCTTGCTTCGCAAAAGAATTTTATAGCACTTTACCATATGGGTATTTATGCTGATAAAGCGCTTTACGACTGGTTTGTTGCGGAATACCCCAAGCACAGCAAAACAAAGCTGGATATGGGTAAGAGCTGTATACGTTTTAAAAAGCCCGAAAATATTCCTTTTGATCTGCTGGCGGAGCTTTTTCAAAAAATGACACCTGCTGACTGGGTTATGCAATACGAAAAAATGCTGAATGCCCCGCGCGAAACCAAATAAAAAAATCCTGAAGAGACCATCTTCAGGATTTTTTCGCTTATAAAGCGATTGACTAAAAACTCAAATTGATATTTCTTATGGGTTAGAAACTTTAGTGTAGGTCTCTAGCCTAAATCCGTCATTTTTTGGATCGTAGGTTTCAACCAAAAAGTTACCCGAATCGTCAAAATGTGCTATTGAAGTGCCTTGTTTGGTTCGGAATACATATTGCCCCCCTGCGGTTTTGCGTATCACACCATAGTTCATGTCTGATTTAGATGCGATTTTATATCCGTTTTTATCGGTAACAAAAATGTAACGAGCACCGTTCATTTCGTAGTAAGTAGGTATGCCATCGCCCTGTATTTTTGTAGAAGAAGTAACCTCTACAGGTGTATTTTTTACCTCCTTGTTCAAGGCATTGCTGTCGGCGTTTTTCAACTCTATATTTTGGGTGGCTTCCGTAGTTTCTGTTTTGGTAACTTTTTTAGGTTTACCGGTTCCGTTGTTTACAGTTACCGTAGTTGTGGTAGTTTCTTTGGTTACATTTGGGCTTACCTGGGCAAGCGCACCCACACTAAGGGCAAGCATTAGTATTGAACTTATCGTTTTCATAATCATGTTTTTAATGTTACTGATACAAAAGTAAAAGCACGATGTTAAAGCCCATGGTAACGAAACTATAAAGAAAGCCTAAATGTTATTTGCTCCGTTTTGCTGTGTTGTTGTTGCGTAGAATTGTGTATTAGGCATGCTGGGATAAAACTAAGTTGCTCAATAGATTCAAAAAATATATCTTTGCACCCTTTAAAAACAACAATTTATAATGAAAGCAGGTATCGTAGGATTGCCAAACGTAGGTAAATCAACTCTTTTTAACTGTCTGTCTAACGCTAAGGCGCAAAGTGCAAACTTTCCGTTCTGTACCATAGAGCCAAACGTAGGGGTAGTAAACGTGCCCGACCCAAGGCTGTTAAAGTTAGAGGAACTTGTAAATCCGGAGCGTGTTGTACCTGCTACCGTAGAAATTGTAGATATTGCCGGTCTTGTAAAAGGTGCCAGCAGGGGCGAGGGCCTTGGTAACCAGTTTTTAGGTAACATACGCGAGTGTAACGCCATTATACACGTACTGCGTTGTTTTGATAACGATAATATTGTTCACGTAGATGGTAGTGTAAACCCTATACGCGATAAGGAAACCATAGATATAGAGCTACAGCTTAAAGACCTTGAAACCATAGAAAAGCGCCTTGAAAAAGCTAAAAAAGCAGCTAAGGTAGGTTCTAAAGAAGCTCAGGCAGAGGTAGCGCTGTTGGAAAGGATAAAAGACGCCCTGTTACAGGCAAAATCGGCGCGTACCGTAATTCCACAAAACGACGAAGAAGAAAAACTGTTAGAAAGTTTTCAGCTTATAACAACCAAGCCTGTACTGTACGTTTGTAATGTAGATGAGTCATCTGCCGTTAACGGAAACAAATATGTAGAGCAGGTAAGGGAACTGGTAAAAGATGAAAATGCACAGGTGCTATATCTCGCAGTAGGTACCGAAGCTGATATTACAGAGCTTGAAACCTTTGAGGAGCGCCAGATGTTCCTGGAAGACCTTGGGTTAAAAGAGCCGGGTTCGTCGGCACTAATCAGGTCGGCTTACAAGCTACTTTCTTTACAGACCTACTTTACAGCAGGTGTTAAAGAGGTTAGGGCATGGACTATAAACATAGGCAGTACTGCTCCGCAGGCAGCCGGTGTTATCCATACTGATTTTGAAAAAGGATTTATCCGTGCCGAAGTAATCGCTTACGATGATTATGTAACGTTTGGCTCAGAAAGCAAAGTAAAAGAAGCCGGTAAGCTAAGGGTAGAAGGCAAAGAATACATTGTAAAAGATGGCGATGTAATGCACTTTAGATTTAACGTATAACGCAAAACATACAAACCGTGCCCAGCACGGTTTTTTTTGTGTTTTTACTACACGTTGCCAAATAAAAATCTCGTTAATTTACTATATATTTTACAGTGCAATTAAACCTTATTAGCTAACTTTGCACTACGAAATTTCAACCGTATTAAACTATAATCCATATGAGTTCATTTGACGTTGTCGTTATAGGTTCGGGACCAGGTGGTTACGTTGCTGCCATCCGTTCTGCCCAGCTTGGTTTTAAAACAGCTATCATAGAAAAATATCCTACTCTTGGTGGTACCTGCCTAAACGTAGGTTGTATCCCTAGTAAAGCGCTTCTTGATTCATCGCACCACTACCATGATGCTACCTCGCATTTTGCAGAGCACGGTATTGACATTGCGGGCGAAATCAAGGTAAACTTTGAGCAGATGATAGCACGCAAGCAGGGCGTTGTAGACCAAAACGTTAGCGGCATTAAATACCTTATGGACAAAAACAAAATCACGGTTTTTGAAGGTGTCGGCTCTTTTGAAGATGCTACGCACATAAACGTTGCTAAAAACGACGGCAGTACAGAGGTAATCGAAGCTAAAAATACTATTATAGCTACGGGTTCTAAGCCTTCTTCGCTTCCGTTTATTAAAATAGATAAAGAAAGAATCATAACATCTACCGAAGCCCTTAAACTTAAAGAAGTGCCTAAGCACCTTATTGTTATAGGTGGTGGTGTTATAGGGCTGGAGCTTGGACAGGTGTACCTTCGCCTTGGGGCACAGGTTTCTGTAGTAGAATATCTGGACCGTATTATTCCGGGTATGGATGGAGCTCTTAGTAAAGAGCTTACTAAAGTACTTAAGAAACAAGGCATGAAATTCTACACTTCGCACAAGGTAAAATCTGTTGAGCGTGCCGGAGAAGGGGTACAGGTACAAGCTGAAAACGCTAAAGGCGAAACAATTACTTTAGATGGGGATTACTCTCTGTTATCTTTAGTGAGTCTTCGTTACACAGATGGGATTAATGCCGAAAAGGCTGGCGTTAAAATTACAGAACGCGGCCAGATAGAAGTGAATGATCACCTGCAAACCAGCGTGCCTAACATTTACGCCATAGGCGATGTGGTAAAAGGTGCCATGCTTGCCCATAAGGCAGAGGAAGAAGGCGTGTTTGTTGCAGAAACCATTGCCGGACAAAAACCTCACATAGATTATAACCTTATCCCTGGTGTGGTATACACCTGGCCTGAAGTGGCTGCTGTAGGTAAAACAGAAGAACAGCTTAAAGAGGCGGGTATTGCTTACAAAGTGGGCAGTTTCCCGTTCAAGGCACTGGGACGTAGCCGTGCAAGTATGGATACAGACGGTTTTGCAAAAATCCTGGCGGATGCTACCACCGATGAAGTACTGGGTGTACACATTATTGGCGCCCGTGCCGCCGACCTTATTTCTGAAGGCGTAACGGCTATGGAGTTCAGGGCCTCCGCCGAAGATATTTCGCGTATGAGCCACGCTCACCCTACATATTCTGAAGCTATTAAAGAAGCGGCACTTGCTGCTACAGATAACAGGGCACTACACGTATAAAATATTTTTTAATGAATAACAAAACCCGCTGCTCAGCGGGTTTTGTGTTTATTTTTAGTTGTTGTAACTTTGATTCTTTCAAATAAAAACCTTTGAGAAGTACACAAAAATATACCCTTGAGGATCCGATGCTTTTTAAGCAACAGATGCTGGGCTGGGCACAACAATACAGGGAAGTTGTATGGCTTGATTCTAACGGATATAGCCAGCAGTATACGTCTTATGATGCAGTATTGGCTGTAGATGCATTTACGTCCGTGATTACTGACTACTATAAGGCATTCGAAGATTTGGCAGCGTACCGCCGTGTAACAGCCGACTGGATTTTTGGTTACCTTTCGTACGACCTTAAAAACGATACTGAAAATCTTACTTCGGGTAATTTTGACGGACTCGGTTTTGCCGATTTGTTTTTCTTCCAGCCAAAAAAACTGTTGTTGTTAAAAGGAGACGAGCTTGAAATGCTGTATCTGCCACTTTGTGATGACGAAATAGATGATGACTTTCTGGCAATATCACAATGGAAGCCGGAGCAGGCACTATCCATTTCGAAACCATTGAATATAAAACAGCGTATTTCTAAAGAGGAGTATATTAAAAAGGCCGATAAAATGCTGTCGCATATATACAGGGGCGACATTTATGAGGCAAACTTTTGTATGGAGTTTTATGCAGAGAATGCCGAATTACATCCTTTAGATACTTATATGAGGTTGAATGCTATTTCAGAGCCTCCGTTTGCGGTATTCCTTAAAAATTACAAGCACTACTTGCTTAGTGCATCCCCGGAACGGTATTTGCGTAAGGAAGGAAAAAAAGTTATTTCTCAGCCTATAAAAGGTACCGCGCGCCGTAGCGAAAATCCATCCGAAGATGCCCAAATCAAACTGGCGCTTTTGGCAGACGAAAAGGAACGTTCTGAAAATATAATGATTGTAGACCTGGTACGTAACGACCTGAGCCATACAGCAGAAAAACAGTCGGTAAAGGTGGAAGAGCTCTGCGGAGCCTACACTTTTAAGCAGGTGCATCATCTTATTTCTACCGTAACAAGTGTAGTTCACGAAGATTGCGTTGCCGAAGAGGTGCTGCGTACCACATTCCCTATGGGAAGTATGACGGGCGCACCAAAAATATCTGCAATGCAGATTATTGAAAATCTTGAAGAAACAAAACGCGGCCTATACAGCGGTGCTGTGGGATATTTTACCCCTAATGGGGATTTTGACTTTAATGTGGTTATCCGAAGCATTTTGTATAATGAACTAAACCGTTATGTTTCATTTTCGGTGGGTAGTGCAATTACAGTAGAAGCTACACCTGAAAAAGAGTATGAGGAATGCCTGTTAAAAGCGGGTGCTATGTACCGTGTCCTAAATACCAATCTGTAATAATATTTATTACCTTTGTAAGTATGCTCCCTCGATTAAAACAACATCTGGATTCACGCTTTCCTTTTTTAAAGGATAAAAAGTTGTTGTTGGCTGTCAGCGGAGGTATAGACAGCGTTGTTTTAGTTCACCTTTTAAAGGAACTTCATTACAATATCGCATTAGCACATTGTAACTTTAACCTAAGAGGTGAAGAGAGCGATGGGGACGAGGCTTTTGTGCGAAACTTGGCTTTGACCCAAAAGATAGATATAAACGTAAAGCATTTTGAAACAAAAGTTTAGGCTGAATCTTCTTAATTATCTGTTCAGGTAGCTGCACGTAATTTGGGGTATGATTGGTTCACTGAATTGCTACAGCAACATGGGTACGACTATTTGGTTACCGCGCACCACTTAGACGATTCTGCCGAAACATTCCTGATTAATTTTACCCGTGGTACAGGGATTGAAGGTCTGCTGGGCATTCCAGAGCAAAACGGTTTTATCATAAGGCCATTGCTACCGTTTACCAGAGCTGAGATAGAAGCTTATGCAAAGAAAAATAATATTGCCTGGCGAGAAGACAGTAGCAATGCTTCAGATAAATACCTGCGTAATATGTTACGCCACCATATACTGCCGGTATTAAAGGAACTGAACCCTTCGTTTGGTGATTCTTTTACAAATACCATTGACCACCTTAAACAGGCGCAGTCTTTGGCTGCCGATGCTGCATCGTTGGTTTATAATCAGGTAGTAACAAAAACCGGTAATCAGGAACGAATAAGCATAACAAAGCTACTTGAGTACGATAATTATAAGGCGTACTTATTTAACTGGCTACATCAATATAATTTTACTGCCTGGACAGACGTTTATGACCTTGTGCACGCGCAGCCGGGTAAATTTGTGCTGTCAGATTCGCACCGTATACTGAAAGACAGGGATGTACTGATTTTAGAGTGCTTAAAGGTATCGGATGATTCGATGATTCAAATTGATGGAGTGGGTGCATACACTACCGATTCTATAGACTTACAGCTTGATATAGTGCAGGATATGGGTGCCGATGTGCCAAAAAATACGGTATTTATAGATTACGAAAAAATAAAATTTCCGTTATTTGTACGTAGATGGCGCGAAGGTGATAGTTTTTGCCCGTTAGGGATGAATGGCCTTCGTAAAAAGGTTTCTAAGTTTTTTAAAGACGAAAAAATGTCACTTTCAGATAAGGAAAATACGTGGCTGCTTGCTACAGACAACGAAATTATATGGATTATGGGCCGCCGTGCCGATGATCGTTTTAAGATAACAACACAAACAACACAAATTTTAAAGATCGAGGTTAAATAACCATGAAAAAACTAACATTTTTATTCCTGTTTATGGCGGCGTTCTTTTCGCTGCATGCTCAGGTAAAGGAGCCTGTTAAATGGACAAGTAAAGTAGAAAAGAAGTCGGATACCGAGTTTTTACTTACGTTTAATGCTACCATAGAGCCTAACTGGCACATGTATTCGCAGTATAGCGACGAAAACGGTGCAATACCTATGTCGGTTACTTTTAATAACGCCAAAGGGAATTATCAGGTAGACGGCAAACCAAAAGAGAGTAAGACAGAGAAAGCTTTTAATGATGTATTCGGTGTAACCGAAACTTTTTGGAGCAATAAGGCACAGCTGACTCAAGTAGTAAAATTACTGCCTAACAGCAATAAAGTTGTACAGGTAGCTTTTGATTACCAGGTATGTAAAGAGGTTTGTATACAAGATACAAAACTTTTTCAGTTTGATTTAACGGCGCTGACCTCTAAGCAGGTAGCCCGTTTTGACAAAATTGTTGCCAAAGCAGCTAGTATAACTGCCGTAGCAGAGACCGCTAGTACTGACGCAGTTAAAGATACAGCCAAAGCTGTTCCTGTTGCTGATACCGTAAAAGCACAGGCAGTGGCTAGTGCAGATTCTATAGCTGTAGTGGGTAAGGATGTAGCAGTAGCCTCTAAAACAGATGATGAAAAGAAAGACGAAGGTTTACTTACCATTTTCATTGTTGCTTTTCTGTCAGGATTTGCGGCGTTACTTACCCCGTGTGTATTCCCTATGATTCCTATGACGGTTAGCTTTTTTACAAAGCAAAGTAAGTCTAGGGCGGCGGGTATACGCAATGCCATTACTTACGGTATTTCTATAATAGTAATATATGTGGTATTAGGGTCTGTAGTAACTGCGATTTTTGGTGCTGATTCTCTTAACGCATTGTCTACCAATGTGTTTTTTAACCTGTTCTTTTTCATATTGTTAGTAATTTTTGCGTGTTCGTTTTTGGGAGCATTCGAAATTATGCTGCCAAACTCATGGGCAAATAAAGTAGACCAGCAAGCCGACCGCGGCGGCATTATCGGTATTTTATTTATGGCGCTTGCACTTGCTATAGTGTCATTTTCTTGTACCGGCCCTATTTTGGGTAACCTCCTTGTAGTAGCTGCATCTAAAGGCGGAATTGCTCCGGTGGTAGGAATGTTTGGGTTTTCACTGGCATTGGCACTACCTTTTATGTTGTTTGCTATGTTCCCGGGCTGGATGAACAGCCTCCCGAAATCAGGTGGCTGGTTAAATACTGTAAAAGTGTTTTTAGGTTTCCTGGAACTGGCACTAGCATTTAAATTTCTTAGTAATGCCGACCTGGTATTACAGCTTCACTTTTTAGAAAGAGAGACTTTCCTTGCTATATGGATTGCAATTTTTGGCGCCCTAACATTATACTTATTCGGAAAGTTAACACTACCTCATGATACGCCTTCAGGTTATATTTCTGTCGGCAGGCTGTTGTTAGGTTTAACTTCACTTTCTTTTACCATTTACCTTATCCCTGGGTTGTGGGGTGCGCCTCTTAAAGTTATAAGCGGATTCCCGCCTTCTCCTACATACAGCGAAAGCCCTGAAGGAATAGGAAGTAAGGGTGCATCTTCGGCTACTGCAACGGTATTACCTGAGGGTGCCCATGCAGGACCACACGGTATAGCGGCATTTAAGGACTATGACACCGCTTTAAAATATGCTAAAAAAGTTGGAAAACCTTTGTTGGTTGATTTTACGGGTTATGCCTGTGTAAATTGCCGAAAAATGGAGGATAATGTGTGGATAGACAAAGAAATACTTTCAATTCTTACTAATGATGTTGTACTTGTTTCGCTATATGTAGATTATAAACAAGACCTTCCTGAAAGTGAGCAGTATGTGTCTCCTCAAACAGGAAAGTTTATAAAAACAATCGGTAACAAGTGGAGTGATTTACAGATAACTAAATATAGTACTAACTCTCAGCCGTATTATGCTTTTGTTGATGGTAATGGACAAGATTTAAAAAATCCTAAACCAGTAGGGTACACACCTGATAAAGAAGAGTATCTTGCATGGTTGAAAGAAGGAATAAAAAATTACAAGAAATAAAGCTTCTTATTTTACGCAATAAAACAATAAACCCGATAGTAAGCTATCGGGTTTATTGTTTTATAATTCTTTATATAGCGGGAAAGTACAAATTAATAGTTGTACCTACGTCTTTTATACTTACGGCATTTATTATACCGTTATGCGTTTGCATTATCTTTTTACAAAGCGCCAGCCCCACACCAGAGCCCCTCATGTCTGGTTGTGCATGCAGGCGCGTAAAAATATTAAATATCTTCTCGGCATACTGTGGCTCAAATCCCATACCGTTATCGGTAACTTTAATCAGATAGTAAGGTAAACTGTTTTCTCCTTCCTCAACATTTACCACACCAGGTTCAGCGATTATATTTATAACCGGCGAACGCTCTGCACTTGCGTATTTAATTGCGTTACCTATAAGGTTTACAAAAAGTTGTTTCATTAAAAACGGAATACCCATTACAATAGGCAAATCGTGTACTATTACTTCGGCATTTTTTTCGTTTTTTGTTTCCGTCATGTCCAGTTTAACTTCTTCTATCAGTTGCATTACATTTACAGGAACAAGCGGCGTGTGATGATGTTTTATCCTTGTATACTTAAGAATATCTACCAGAAGTGTTTGCATCCGCTCGGCAGACCCATTCATACGTAAAACCGCATCTTGCACTGTTTCTGGTAAATCTTTCTCTTTAGACAATAGCCTGGATGCGATGAGCTGTATTTTACGTAACGGCTCCTGCAAATCATGTGTACTAATCCAATTGATGTTTTCCAGTTCGCTGTTGGTTTCGCGTAGCAGTTCGCTTAGTTTACGATATTTTTCTTCTTCACGGGTTATTACAATGAGGTTTAGCTGCCGCTGCAATGCGTAAGCAAAACTTGCTGCCGCTTCGGTTTCATATGATAGCCATTCGTTAGAGGTACGGTCTACAATTTCTTTCCAGAGTGAAAACGATCGGCGAGGGGAAAGTCCTTTTTCATCTTTGATAATAGATTTAGAAGGGTCACCTCCCCAGTGCACTTCCGTCCTTGTCTCCTGCCTGTACCACATGATGCTGCTTATGTTGTGTATATCCAGCGATTGGTACAACAGTCCGGACACGCTTTCGCTTATATTCCTTAATTCCGGAAGCACATCAGACAACTTGGTTGTAGTGTAAGAGGTATGATTACTGCAAGTGGCGCACCACGAAGCCAAATGTAGTACCTGTTCCTCTGACGGTGTAATTCCCGAACTATATACTGTGTTGTTATACACAATGCTTACTCCGGAAGCATTACAAAGGTTCAGGATTTCGGGCTGGCTGATTATTTCCTGCAAGCCGGCTTCGTTAGTTAGGGTAATATTAGTTATACGTTCCAGCGCAGCGTTTACCTTTTTAGATAGCTCATATTCTTCAGACGCCTGGCGTACATCTATTTGAGATGTTATAAAGTGCCCCTGTAATTGTGCTGCAAGCCTTAGTTCAGGGGTCAGGTTTTTAGGCGAGTAATGATGGCAGGCTATAAGCCCCCAGAGTTTCTTTTTATAGATAAGCGATATGGTGAGTGTGGCGCCTACACCCATGTTATGCAAGTATTGAACGTGTATAGGCGACGTGCTGCGAAGCACACTAAGGCTCATATCAAGGTTTTTCTGCGCACTGTCGTCCAGTGTATAAATAGGCACGGGGGTGTAGTCAATGTCTGTAATGAGCCTTAATAAGTTCTTCATATACAGCTCTCTTGCCTGTGGTGGTATATCGGTATGCGGGTAGTGTAGCCCCAGGAAGGGTTCTAAATCTTCGCGGCAGCTTTCGGCAAACACCTCGCCGTTATAATCTTTATCAAAGCGATACACCATTACACGGTCATAGCCTGTAATTTCCCTTGTTCCTTCTGCTACCAGCTGGCAAAGGTCTTTGAGGGAATGCATATCGTGCATATAACGCAATAGCTGCGATGTTTGGTTGTACGACTCGTTTCCGGCCTGCTTTGTAATATCTACCGGTTCAGCTTCCAGTATCCATATATCATCTGCATTTTTGTGCAGAGTGCATAAAAAGTCAACACCAGCCAGGCGCAGTTGCAAAAGGTTTGCAGTTATCTGTTTGCCATCCTCTATAAATTGCTTTAGGCTTATAGCACTCTCTTCACCAAACACCTCGGCAAAGTCTTTCCCTAAAAGCTGTGAGTGGAAAAGGCTTATGTACTGTGCGGTATTTTCGCTGCAGTAATCTATGTTTAGCAAATCTCCTTTAAGCCCCAGCAAAAAACCGTGTGGCTGTATACTTCCCGGTATGTGTATAGGCTCTTGTTCGCAATTTGTAAGATTTACTAAATCACGATTTACAATGTCTTTAATGTTCATAAGCTTTTAGTCATCACTTTTGGCTAAAATGCGTGTAAATTGATTTAAAGGCGTGGTTAGCGCCTTTTATTATTTCCTCCTTATTATCATTTTGGGCTTCGTATGTAAGCAAATTTTCTAAAAAAGCTTTCCACATTGGCCCTGTTTTTTCTTTATATCCTGCAAAGTAACTTGTCCCCGTATTTTCATCAAGGCTAAGTTGTTTCAGTACATTTTTTAAAATTACCCTTCCGCCCAGGGTTGAACCTTCCATTACATAAAACACACCCATTGCAAAGCCTTCAGTTATAGTTTTTAATCCTTCGCTTATAGGGTGCTTATTACTACTGTATGACTTACCAAGCGAATCAAGATCAGCTTCAATATGTTTTATTTTCGCCCTTTCGTTTAAATCGGGTACAACGCCCTTTAAAACCGGAAATATATTTTGCTCTGCATCTAAAACAATATCGTGCATAAGGCACAGATATGTTGTATAATTATCTATAGTTAAATCCGGGCTCATTAAGCTTTCAGAAAGCGGTAAACCCTCCAGTGCGGTATGGGCCGCAGCTGTTTGTGTCTTTAAAATTTCGGCAAACGAAATAGTCGTTGCGGTGTTATCCATCAAAAGGGTATTATTAATATTGGTAAACAAAGTTTTGTTCGGTTGTAATAAAGCTTTGCCAGTTTATAGAAAGTACATGTTCTATAGACTTTTTAAGCTTTTCAAAGTCTCCTGATTTTGGCAGATAGTACGTAGCTCCAAACAGTCGGGCTTTATCAATCAGCGCCTCATCTTTAGAGGTTGAAAGCATTATAACAGGCAAATCGGCTGTTACAGTGTTTTTTCGTACCATTTTCAAGGCTTCTAGTCCGTTTATTCCGGGCATATTTATATCCAGGAATACCAGGTTAGGATTAGGTGGCGGGTTTTCAAGCGCATATATTAAATCGTCAGCACAAACCTGTGTGTAGACTTCAAAGTTCTCATCTAGCCCTTCAACAATTTCCTTGAAAAAGTTAAGGTCATCCGTATCGTCATCCGTGTAAAAAATATTTTGTTTTCTCATCTTTGAGGTCCTGATTTTGTGTTTTGTTATGGGGTAAAGAAACAAATATAGGTATTTATAAACCAATACTATTATTTAAGTGTAATATTAACGCATGGTGCATGTGCAGGTTATTTAGTTAAACACTTTTTTGCTCGGGGGTTCATAGTGTTATTTATACTTACATAGAAGTTATAGGTACTTCAGCATTATATTAAAATGTAGTTTCTGTTATTACCGTTTGAGGGAAAATAAGTATCTTCACGCCGTTTTTTTATACAGCTACAAAAGCAATCATTACATGAAAAATTTAAACAGGTATTATCCTCAGCTTCTGGCCCTGATAGGGTTTGTTATTGTTGCACTTATTTACTTTTATCCGGTGTTGCAGGGTAACAAAGCTTTTTACCAGTCAGATATCGCGCAGTATACCGGTATGGCTAAAGAACAAAACGATTTCCGTAAAGAAAACGATGCAGAGCCGTACTGGACAAATCACGCTTTTGGTGGTATGCCGACCTATCAGATGGGGGCTAATTACCCGCATAATTACATAAAAAAACTTGATGCCGTTTTGCGTTTTTTACCCCGCCCGGCAGACTACCTGTTCTTATATTTTCTGGGCTTTTTTGTACTGTTAAGGGTACTTAAAGTTGATACGCTTAAAGCGTTTTTCGGGGCGCTGGCCTTTGGTTTTAGCACGTACATGATTGTGATACTTGGAGCTGGGCATAATGCCAAGGCGCATACCATTGCTTATATGCCTATGGTTATAGCAGGTATTATATTGGTCTTTAGGAAACGTTATGTGGCAGGAGGATTACTCACCCTTATAGCTACTGCGCTGGAAATAAACGCAAACCATTTCCAGATGACTTACTATCTGTTGTTCCTGCTTTTGTGCATTGGTATTTACTACGTTATAGACATTGTAAAACAGAAAGATTTTAAACACCTGTATACTTCAATTGGTGTTTTTGCAGTAGCCGGTATAGTAGCATTAGGAATGAACGCTACGAGCCTTATGGCAACATCTGAATTTACAAACTACAGTATACGTGGCAAAAGCGAGCTTACCTTTAAGCCTGATGGCAAACAGGTAACCAGCAACGCCGCCATGGATTACGACTACATTACAGAATACAGTTACGGTAAAGCCGAGAGTTTTGACCTTTTAGTGCCAAGGCTTTTTGGTGGTGGTATGCAGGAAAAAGCAGGAGAAGGTTCTAAAATATATGACTTTTACCTTGGCTTAGGCTTAGAGCCTGCACAGGCCAAAGAATATTCTGAAACCATACCGTCTTACTGGGGTGATCAGCCCATAGTAGAGGCACCTGCTTACATAGGTATTGTGGTATTTTTCCTAGCGATATTTGCATTGTTTGCAGATAAGCGCAACCTTAAGTATGCATTCCTTGCAGGCGCTGTTTTATCGTTGTTATTGTCGTGGGGCAAAAACCTTCCGGGGCTTACCAATTTCTTTATAGAAAATGTGCCGCTTTATGATAAGTTCCGTGCGGTTTCATCTATTCAGGTATTGTTAGAACTCTGTATGCCCGCGCTTGCCTTTATGGGCCTGCAAACGTTCTTTACGCTGGATAAAGAGAAACAGTTTAAAAACCTTTGGCAGTCTGCCGCAGTGGTGTTAGGCATACTCGTTCTTTTGTTTTTAATGAAAGGCTCGTTTACCTTTGAAAGCCCACGCGATGCCGCCATGGCACAGCAAATGTTTGGTGCCGATAACTACAAGCAAATCGGTCCAGGATTTTTGGCTGCGCTTCAGGAAACGCGTATTGAAATGTACACCGCAGATATTACAAGAGCACTATTCTTGGTTGTGGGTGCTGCATTAGCATTATTCCTGGCGTACAAGCAGAAAATTAATGAGGTTATCGCAGTTGTCATTGTAGGTACGCTTGCTGTAGCCGACCTATACACAGTAGACCGCAAATATGTAAATAACGATGATTTTGTTTCGGCACGTAAAATGACAGAGCCGTTTGAGCTTACAGGTGCCGACGAATTTATACTAAAGGATAAGAGCCATTACAGGGTTTACGAACCATTTGCCAGGCTCCAGGGCCGCACGTCGTACTACCACCAGTCGGTAGGAGGGTATAGTGCGGTACGTCCTCGCAGAATGGATGAATTATTTACCCACACCTTTGAGAGTGAAAAGGGTAACGGAATGGCTCCGCTATTTAATGTGGACCAGGAAACCATGAAGCTGAAAGCTCCTGTACCGGTGTTAGACCTTTTAAATATTAAGTATTTGGTAATGCAGGGCCAACAGGGCGATTATGTGCCGGTAACCAATCCATTTGCTGCCGGTCCGGCTTGGTTTGTAAGTACTGTAAAACCTGTTACTACAGCCGACGAAGAATTTAAGGCTACCATAGCGCTTGATGTAAAAAACCAGGCGGTGGTAAATAAAGATAAATTTGCCGAAGCAGCAGCTAAAACTACTTTTGTTAAAGATAGTACAGCAACCATTAAGCTTGATTCTTATGAACCGAACCACCTTGTTTACACCACAAGCAATAAAAACGAAGGGTTTGCTGTGTTCAGCGAAATGTATTACCCTAAAGGCTGGAATTCCACTATAGATGGTAAGCCTGCCGCACATTACCAGGCAGATTACACACTGCGTGCTATGCTTATCCCGGCGGGTAATCATAAGGTAGAGTTTAAATTTGAACCTCAGGTTGTAAAAACAGGAAGTACAATAGCACTGGTAAGTTTTGTAGCGTTTATTGGCTTGCTGGGGGCAGGTATTTGGTTTGAAAATAAAAAGAACAAGCAGCAGGTAACTGCTTAAGCAATCTGGGTTTTGAAGGTACTTATCATAACATATTACTGGCCGCCTGCGGGTGGTCCCGGGGTGCAAAGATGGTTAAAGTTTGTAAAATACCTACCGTCTTTTGACGTGCAGCCGCATGTTTACATTCCCGAAAACCCCACGTATCCTTTAACAGATCAAGATTTGTTGGCTGAAGTTTCGCCGGAAGCTGTATTGGTTAAAAAGCGTATTACAGAGCCTTATGCCTGGGCATCGGTATTCAGCAAAGGGAACACAAAGAAAATAAGCAGCGGTATTATTCCGGATAAAAAGAAACAGTCGGCTCTTCAAAGCCTGATGCTTTGGGTAAGGGGGAACCTTTTTATACCCGATGCCCGAGTGCTGTGGGTAAAGCCTTCGGTACATTTTTTGGCAGATTATATACAGCAGAACGGTATAGATACCGTTATTACTACAGGCCCTCCGCACAGCCTGCACCTAATAGGCTTGGGATTAAAACAAAAAGCTGCTATTAAGTGGATTGCTGATTTTAGGGATCCATGGACTACCATAGGCTACCACAAAGAGCTTAAGCTTAGTAAGTATGCCGCTAACAAGCATAAGACCTTAGAAAGCCGGGTTTTAAACACCGCGGATGCTATATTGGTAACAAGTCCTACTACGCGTAAGGAATTTATGGAACTTACAGATAAGCCTATATCAGTAATCACAAATGGTTATGACAACGAAGTTGTTGTAAAGCAACCGCTGGACGATAAATTTACACTGGCGCATATAGGCTCATTTTTGAGTGAGCGAAATCCACGTGCTTTATGGCAGGCGTTAGCAGAACTTGTAAACGACAATCCTGAGTTTGCTGAAAAATTCAGGTTAAAACTTATTGGTGCTGTAAGCCGTGAAGTGTTGAACAGTATTGCTGATTACGGTTTAAATAGTTACGTAGATAACTTAGGTTATGTTTCACATGCAGAGGCGGTAGCACAGCAACGTAGAAGCCAGGTGTTGTTGCTTATAGAAATAGACACACCCGAGACAAAGTGTATAATCCCGGGCAAGTTGTTTGAATATATGGTTTCTAACCGGCCTATACTTGCCATAGGCCCGGAAGGTGCCGATATGGCAGAAATTGTAAAAACTACCAATACCGGATTGTTTGCTTTGTATACCGAAAAGCAAAAGATTAAAGATACTTTAATCCGGTATTTTGCCGAATATCAAAAAGGAGCGCTTAAGTCGCACGCTATAGGGTTACAGCATTACTCACGTAAAAACCTTACAGAACAACTCGCATCGTTTTTAAAATCAATATAGCAAAGATTATTAAAACAGAGTAAGCTGACTGCTGTCTACAAGCTTTTGTTTGGGTGGCCGGGCTGGGCCGTATACTGTGCGTCCTCCGTATTTATAAGATTCATTTCTCTCTTTTTGTATAAGAGCATCAAAGTTTTCATTTGGTATAAAGTGCTTTTCAGCTTCAAAAGAAAGTTCAGACAGTTTTTTAATAGCCGCCATCTTTTCGGAGTTGCCTATTTTTGCCCTCCCTATAGCGTTATTGAGCGTTTTAATGGTTTCATCAAATACATTTACCGGTACCGGGAAGGGATGACCGTCTTTACCTCCATGAGCAAATGAAAAACGTGCAGGATCAGTAAATCGGGTAGGGGTGCCATAAATAATTTCACTAACCAGCGCCAGGCTTTGCAGCGTACGTGGCCCCACTCCCTGAAGCATTAATAGCCCTTCAAAATCCTTTGGCTCGTTTTCGTGTGCCACCCATAACATTGCGCCCAGTCGCTTCATATTTACGTCTTTCATGCGAACATCATGATGCGCAGGCATAGTAAGGTGGTGTAACTCACGTAGCACCTTGTCTGGGTGTTCCTTTACAATAGAAAGCGACTTTTCTCTGGTACGTAGTGCTGATTGTGCGGTAAGATTCAGTATCTCCCCTTGATTTTCGCCGTATATAAAAGTATGTGGTTCTTCTATAAATGACTTTAGATCTTTACTGTGCCAGTGGTAGCGCCGCGCTGTAGCGGTAGCGTTACTAAGTCCTTGTTGTACCACACACCAATCACCTTGGGTGTTTACAATAAAATTATGCTGATACAATTGAAAACCGTCTTGTATTGCCGTGTTGTCTACCTTGGCAGTAAGTTTACTCAGCCCTGCCAAATCATTTCCGTTTAATCCGGTACGTAGGCCTACGTTAATGAGTTCGGTAGGTGTATTGGTAGAATGTTTTCCTTTGCCGCCGCAAATATAAATTCCCAATTCATGGCTTGCAGGGTTTACAGACCTTTTTAGTGCTCCACGCACCAATGTGGTTATACCACTGGAATTCCAGAGCAGACCCATTACAGTCCCAAAACTTTGGAACCAAAACGGATTTGCCAGTTTAGCAATGGCCTCTGCCGATCCATATTCCATAACTATGGTCTCCATAATAGCCAGACCCAGTTTAGACATACGTTCAGCCAGCCAAAGTGGTACTCGCCCGCCGTGTAATGGTAAATCTGCCGAACCGGATTTTTTCATTTGCAATTATTTTCTTCAAAAAAATTATCACAAACATAAGAAAATATTCTTATTAATTGTAGAATTTAATTTATTAGAATTTCTTACTACATTATTGAATTGCGTTGTAAAAGGTATTACTTTAGTAACGAAATCAACCTCTTATGTCGTCACTTCTTCAATCCTTATATTTTTTAATTTTTTGCGTTGCTGTTAGTTTCTTAATTATTTGGAAGGGTGATTCTTTCCCAAAAAAAATGAAGTCTGCCAGCATCCTCACTGCTGCTGATTCTTTGCAAATGGCAAATGATTCCTTATTGGCTACTGTTACCCCTGTTATGGGATACAGATTCGTAATACGGGGTGATTTTGACGGCGATGGCTCTGCAGAAACATTGTATGAGCGGTACACCGATTCGTTGTATTTTGATGAAGCACCAAAATACTATGATAGTAAGGATACTACAGATGCTTATAATAAGGCGATTTCACTTAACTTTTATTACCAGCGAAAATCTTTTTTAGAATGGAGGCAACGAAATCTTAAGCTACCTGGTGGTCACTTAGGTTTTCATTATGTAGAAAATTGTGGTGATGTAAATAATGATGGAAAAGACGAAGTTTTAGTACTGTGCCAATGGGATGATATGTCAAATATCAATCACGTGCAGATTTTTACTTTGAATGATGACAAATGGAAAGAAATATACACTGCACCTGTATGGGAGTGGCAGTTTCCCCCAACACCGTCTGTAAGTATGGTTCCGGGCATGTTCGGAAATTTTCAGGTAGGCTTTACAAATAGTAAAGCAAACGATGCGCTGCTTGAAAAACAACTTAAGGCATTTCATTTTTTTACCCGATACAACGATCATTCTGTAGAATTTAGTGGTATGAATGATATAATAGAATGGAGTAATGAAGAATTAGATAGCGAATATAATGAAATCGGAGAAATAGATTTTATAGAGAAATATTTTACCAGAGCTGTGATTAACGATTCGATATATATGAGGAGGAAAGATAACCCCTCTATATATTACAAAGTTCACGAAATACTAATATCAGAAACCGAAACAGCATTGATTTTTCCTCTTGATGACCCTGCCGAAATGGTTACCACACGGATCTTTTTAAACCATCCTGAATCGCCCTTTAAAAATAGACGTCAGGTTACACAAAAGTGCCCGTAGCTAAAGTAAAAACCCTGCCATGTGGCAGGGCTGTAGTAGCATTATTTATTTTTTTGCATATTGTTTGTCTAAAAACAGGTAGCGGTCTCTGTGCGGTTCCTTGTACGCTTTTGGTGTTACGTTTATATCCATAAGGATCATATCTCCCGTTTTACCGCTTGCCGGCCATTGTACACTTTTTTTGCCGTTAGGGTTACCGGTCTTAATAAAATTGGCAAAATATTCTACGCCTATTTCACTTACTTTAAAATCGTCGCTGTTCCATTCGTACAGTTTATTTCCATTAAGGTTGCCCAGCAGGTATTCTATATCACTGGCATGATTGGCACCTTTAAGTGCTTCGGGCATTTTGTTTTCTTCTTTTTTACCATCAACTTTTGTAATGCCACCGGCAAGGCCTTCTTTTACATTACCAAGTTCAGCTTTAAGCGACGGGCGTGGTTTGCTAAATATATACGCATATACCGGTTTGCCCGAAGTTTCCCTGTGCAGGTCCAGCCATTTCCAGGTGCTGTATACAATAAAATTATCGCTGGCCAGTGCAGTTGCTGACGTTATAACCTCTTTTTCATCGCCACCCGGATATAATTCAAATATTATTTCAGCATTGTTTCCGTAGCGTTGTTTTACAATATTGGTATAGTTTTCCGGATTTGGGTATTGCGCGCCCATGAATGCCTGGTAAGGCACTTCGGTAGAAGTCCACCCGGCGAGTAGCGGCACATTTGCCTGTTCTCCTGCAGCAAATACTTCAGACGGCAATTTGGTTAAAAAATAGCCATCTACCCCCGCTTTAGTACTAAAAGCCCCAGGAGCCGATGCCAAATCCAGTAATTTTTCTGCCGGGATTTCGCGTAAAGCTTTTAGTGTGGTAGCGTTACTGGCTTCGCCAAATTTTGTTCCGATTTCTTCCTGTTGCTTTAGAGGTATGGCATCGAGCGTAGGGTTTATCATGGCACCACTTTGCCCGATGGCTCCGGCAATAAGATTTTTAGATAGGGGAGAGGCCATTTGTGCCGATACCGAAATAGACCCGGCAGACTCTCCGGCAAGGGGGTTGTTATTAGGGGCGGCACCAAACGCAGCACGGGGTTGCTGTTCCCAACCCAA
>JAAXJD010000052.1 GCA_012270005.1 Flavobacterium sp.
ATGAAAAAAGTAATATCCATAGTAGTACTCGCAGGTGTAATAGGTGGCGGATATTTAATACTAAATAAAAATAAAGAAAAGAACGATGCAGAAACTGCAGTAGTAGCACAGCAAAACAGCAGTGTATCTGTACGTACGGCTACCGCTACACAGGGCGTGCCAGACCTTGCTTATAAGGCAAACGGTACGTTTGAGGCGGCGCAGCAGCTTAACTTCCCTGCCGAAAACAGTGGCCGTGTGCTTAAGGTTTTGGTAGACGAGGGAGACCGCGTACACAAAGGCCAGGTGCTTGCCACCATAAAAGGCGACCAGCTAAGTATAATGCTACAAAGTGCTAAGGCAGCCTATGACAATGCCAAAGCCGATGTACAACGCTACGAAAGCGCATTTGCTACAGGCGGTGTTACAAAACAACAGGTAGACAACGCTAAAGTGGCGCTGGCCAATGCTAAGGCGCAGTACGACCAAACCCGCGTAAACCTGGGCGACACCAGCGTAAAGAGCAGCATTAACGGTATTGTAAACGCGCGTAATATAGAACCGGGCAGCGTGGTATCTCCGGGTACTGTGTTGTTTGAACTGGTAGATGTAAGCTCATTAAAGCTTAAAGTAAACGTACCAGAAAGCCAGGTAGCTACCCTTAAAGTGGGTGCGCCTGTAAAGGTATCGGCAAGCGTGTACCCTGATAAAACCTTTAATGGTAAGGTAACGTTTATAGCCCCTAAGGGCGATGCTTCGCTTAACTTCCCGGTAGAAATTACCATAGCTAACAACCCTAACAACGAGCTTAAGGCGGGTATGTATGGTAGTGTAACCTTTGGTACCTCAGCAAAACAGGCCGAAGTACTTACTGTACCGCGTACTGCATTTGTGGGCGGTGTGGGTAACAACCAGGTATTTGTGGTTAAAGAGGGTACTGCTAAACTTACCAAGGTGGTGGCAGGCCGCATTTTTGGCGAAACGGTAGAAGTGCTGCAAGGCCTTACCGCAGGCGATGTGGTAGTTATCAGCGGACAAATTAACCTTACCGACGGTAGCAAAGTAGAAGTTATTAAGTAAAGCCACAAGCCCCTAACCCCGAAAGGGGAAAATAGCGAATTGTCGTAAAAAAGGGGGAACTATGGGGTGTTGAAGGACAGGCTGTGTAACCTGAAACTTTAAACTTTAAACCTGAAACATAAAAATGAAAATAGCAGAAATATCCATAAAACGGCCAACACTTATTATAGTGTTGTTTACCATACTTACTTTGGGTGGGCTTTACAGCTACAGTAGCCTTAGCTACGAGCTTATCCCTAAGTTTGAAATGAACGTAATTACCATTAGTACGGTATACCCTGGTGCATCGCCGGGCGAAATAGAAAACACCGTAACCAAGAAGATAGAAGATGCGGTGTCATCTCTGGAAATGGTAAAGAAAGTAGAATCTAAATCATACGAAAGCCTTTCGGTAGTAATGGTAACGCTTCAGCCTGAGGCCAATGCTGACTACTCCCTTAACGACGCCCAACGCAAGATTAACGCCATAGCGAAAGACTTACCCGAGGATGCCGATCCGCCATCGTTGCTGAAATTCTCCCTGAGCGACCTTCCGGTAGTTACCCTGGGTGCTACCAGCAAGCTGGATGAAGTAGCGTTCTACGACCTTCTGGACAAAAAAATAGAACCCATACTTAGCCGTGTAAACGGTGTGGCACAGGTAAACCTTGTAGGTGGACAGGAGCGTGAAATCCAGGTAAACCTGGACGAAGACAAGCTAAAGGGCTTTGGCCTTAGCATACCACAGGTACAGCAAATAGTACTGGGCAGTAACCTGGATTTCCCTACAGGTAGTGTAAAAACCCGCGAAAACAGCATGCTTGTGCGCCTTGCCGGTAAGTACCGCAGCGTAGAGGAAATGCGTAACCTTGTTATATCGAGCAAAAACGGTGTACAGATACGCTTAGGACAGGTAGCCGATGTACAGGACAGCCAAAAAGAGGCCGAAAAAATAGCCCGTGTAAATGGCAGGAGCGCAATTGCCATTCAAATAACCAAGCAAACTGACGCTAACGCGGTACAGGTGAGCGAGGATGTGCGCAAAATCATCTCAAAAATCGAAACAGATTATGCTAAAGAAGGGCTTAAACTAGAGGTAGCAAACGACACCTCTGAGTTTACCCTTGTAGCTGCCGAAGGGGTTATCCATGACTTGTTTATTGCGGTATTCCTGGTAGCTTTTGTAATGTTGTTCTTCCTGCACTCGCTTAGGAACGCACTTATTGTAATGGTGTCTATACCAGCATCGCTTATCGCTACGTTTATTGGTATTTACCTAATGGGGTATACCCTTAACCTTATGAGCTTACTGGGCTTATCGCTGGTGGTAGGTATTCTTGTAGACGACGCCATTGTGGTA
Organism: Flavobacterium sp.; assembly: GCA_012270005.1. Classification (GTDB taxonomy): domain Bacteria; phylum Bacteroidota; class Bacteroidia; order Flavobacteriales; family Flavobacteriaceae; genus Flavobacterium. The sequence goes on from JAAXJD010000052.1 coordinate 2,399, forward strand.
CTGGAAAACATTTACCGCCACATGGAAATGGGTAAAAACCGTGTTCGCGCCGCTTTTGACGGTACAGCCGAAATTGGTTTTACGGTATCGGCCATTACCCTGGTTATTGTGGTGGTGTTCCTACCTATTGCTATGAGTACGGGTCTTGTAAGTAACATTATTACACAATTCTGTGTGGTGGTGGTTATTGCTACACTACTATCGCTACTATCATCATTTACGCTTATACCATGGCTTTCATCACGCTTTGGTAAACTGGAGCACATTACCGGTAAAAACATCTTTGGTAAAATCATCCTTGGGTTCGAAAAAGGGCTGGACAACTTTACCCACTGGGTAACCGGCATCCTTAAATGGGCGCTTAAAAGCCGCGGTACTAAAATTGTCAGCTTACTTGTAGCTATAGGTTTATTCTTTGGTGCCATATTTATTACAGGCAAATACGTGGGTGGCGAGTTCTTTGCCAAGCTGGACAGGGGCCAGTTCATGGTTCAGATAGAGCTTCCTAAAGATGCATCGCTGGAAAGCACTAACCTTATGCTGCTTAAGGCTGAGGATTTCCTTAAAAAGAAAAAAGAGGTTAAGAGCATTATTACCACTGTGGGTCAAACCAGTGAAGGTTTTGCCGGAGCGCAAAGTACCGCTTACAAAGGTGAAATCACCGTAACCCTGGTAGATGCAGAGCAGCGTACAGACAACTCGTTTGTATATGCCGCTAAAACCAAGCTGGAACTGCAAAAAGTACTGGTGGGTGCCAAAATAAAAACCGTACCGGTAAGTATAATGGGTGGTGCCGACGAAGCACCGATAGCCCTTACTGTAACGGGTAACGATTTTGAAAGCACGTATAAGTGGGCAGAGGCTGCTGCTAACGAGCTGCGCAAAATACCGGGAGCATCTGAAGTGAAACTGACTTCAGAGGCAGGTTCGCCGGAAATTGACGTAAAAGTAGACCGCGATAAAATGGCTGCTTTGGGCTTAGACCTGCAAACGGTAGGTTTAACCATGCAAACGGCCTTTAACGGTAATACCGACGGTAAATTCCGCGCCGGGCAGTACGAGTACGACATTATCATTCGCTACGGAGAATACAACCGTATGAACATAGACGACGTGCGAAACTTTACGTTTATGAACAACGCTAACCAGGAAGTAAAACTAAGCCAGTTTGCTGCCATTAGCGAAGGCTCTGGCCCAAGCTTGCTGGAACGCCGCGACAAGAGTACATCGGTTACCGTACAGGGACAAACCGTAGGTAGGCCGGTAGGTAGCGTTGTAGGCGACTGGCAAAAGGTATTCGAAAAAATGCCGCGCCCTGCAGGTGTAAGCTTTGTATGGGGTGGTGATATGGAAAACCAGAGCGAAGGTTTCGGTACGCTGGGTATAGCCTTGCTTGCCGCGATTATCCTGGTATACCTTGTTATGGTAGCGTTGTACGACAGTTTTGTGTATCCGTTTGTGGTACTGTTCTCTGTACCGCTATCGTTTATCGGGGCGCTACTGGCACTTGCATTAACAAACAACTCGCTTAACATATTTACCATATTAGGTATTATTATGCTTATTGGTTTGGTGTGTAAAAACGCCATCCTTCTTGTAGACTTTACCAACCATCGTAAAGAGCAGGGCGAAAGCACGTTTAACGCGCTTGTACAAGCTAACCATGCCCGTCTTCGTCCTATCCTTATGACCACTATAGCCATGGTTTTCGGTATGATTCCTATTGCACTTGCCAAAGGTGGTGCCGCAGAAATGAATAACGGACTTGCATGGGTAATCATTGGTGGTCTTATAAGTTCCCTGTTCCTTACACTTATTATAGTTCCGGTAGTGTATTCTATTTTTGATGGCCTTATCCGTCGTTTCTCTAAAAAGGAGAAAACAGACTACGCCGCAGAAATGGTAGCTGATTATGAGCACCGCGAACTAAGTGAAGATGGCTTTTCACCGAAGCATTGATTTATGTTTTCATCTTATAGATGGGTACCCTGCCACACGGCAGGGTATTTTTTTTGTAAATCCCTGAAAGAAATCCAGTATTTTAAAACATTAATTTAGAATTAATAAAAATAAAATCGCTTTTACAAACACATCCGCAAAAGTGACGAACATCATCTGTATTTATTTAGAATAATTAAAAATAGTATTGTTTCATGTGTGTTTGAGGTTTAACTTTGCGCCGTTATTAAAACACAAACAAAAACATGAAAACGTCTATTTTCAGATCAGCCCTTACACTAATCACCCTGCTGCTGGGCATTACCCTATACGCGCAGGACAAAGGAAGTGTAAACGGAACCGTGGTACTAAATGACAATACCCCGGCAGAAAACATTACCGTAGTACTAAAAGGCAGCGTGTACAGCGCCGTAACTAACACTAAAGGTAACTACGAAATAAAGAACGTAAAACCGGGTACCTATACCCTACGCGCAGCATCGGTAGGTATAAAAACCGTAGAGCAAAGCATAACGGTAAACGCCGGGCAGGTTACCACTGCCAATGTTTCGCTTAACGAAAGCGCAGAACAACTAAACGAAGTAATTATAAACGGGGGGATAAACAAGTTTACCCGTTCTACAAGTACTGTGGTGAGTAAAATGCCGCTTAAAGACATAGAAAATCCACAAGTATACAACACCATTACGGCAGAACTGCTAAAGGAGCAGGTAATTACCCAGGTAGACGACGCTTACAAAAACGTTCCGGGCTTAGACAGGCTTTGGGAGTCTACAGGACGTGGTGGCGATGGCGCGGGCTATTTCAGCCTTAGGGGTTTCCCTGTACAACCTACCATGGTAAACGGCTTACCGGCACTAAGCAACGGTAGCGCAGATCCACAAAACATAGAGCGTATAGAAGTAATAAAAGGCCCATCGGGTACGCTTTTTGGCAGCAGCCTTATCAGCTACGGTGGTTTAATAAACATTACTACTAAAAAACCTTTTGATACCTTTAAAGGTAACATTAACTACATAGGCGGTACGTATGACCTTAACCGTTTTACAGCCGATATAAATACCCCGTTTGCCAATGCCGAAAAAGGTGCCGTACGTGTAAACGCGGCGTACCACAGCGAAGGCAGCTTTCAGGATGCAGGGTTTAAAAAATCATTTTTTGTAGCCCCTTCATTACAGTACAATGTAAACGATAAGCTGAGCTTTTTTGTAAATACAGAAATCTATAACGGCCGCAGCACTAACACTGCCATGCTGTTTTTAGACCGCTCTTCTCCCCTGCACGTTAACAACATAAACGACCTTAAAGCCTTTAGCTACAACCGCAAACGCTCTTATACCAGCAACGACCTGTATATAGATACCCCTACATTTAATGTACAAGGCCAAATGAACTATAAGATTAACGACCAGTGGACCAGCCAAACTTCGCTTTCGCGCACATCGGCTAAGTCAGAAGGTTTTTACTCATACGTATACGAAAGCACTACGTATGCCGAAACTATGGTTCCGGACGGTAACCTGGAAGGACTGCTGTTTGGCCGCTACATGAGCAAGCAAAACTCGGCCACAAACGCTACAGACCTGCAACAAAACTTTATTGGCGACTTTAAAATAGGCAGCGTACGTAACCGCATGGTAGTAGGCCTTGATTACTTTAACAGAAACGTTACAAATAACAGCAGCCCGTATGTAGGCAATGGCTATATATACATAGGTAACAACCAGGCTAAATTTGATACTGTAATGACCGCAATGGGTCAGCGTACCGGTACAGACGATACCGGAATATTATCTCAGGCCGGCATGAACAACCTTTTGGCAACCAGTGCCGTACAACCAAGCGCTACTAAAGAAGAAGTGTACAGTGCCTATGCGAGTGATGTGATTAATATTGTTCCGTCATTATCTGTAATGCTTAGCCTTAGGGCAGACCGTTTTATAAACAGTGGCAGCACCAGCACAAAGGCAGACGATTATAACCAAACGTCGTTTTCTCCTAAATTTGGTATTGTGTACCAGCCTGTGTTAGATAAAGTAGCTGTATTTGCTAACTATATGGATGGCTTTACAAACGTAGCACCTTCTACAGATGTAATAAACAGCCAACAGATAGCGCGTACCTTTAAGCCTGAACACGCAAAACAGTTGGAAGGTGGTACCAAACTAAACCTGTTGGGCGATAAACTAAGTGCCACACTTAGCTACTACTATACCGAAGTAATCAATATGGTATACAGCATACAGGAAGTAAACCCGGGGAACCCATCTGTGCCGAATACCATAAACTTACAGGATGGTAAACAACGTAACCAGGGCTTTGAAGCCTTCTTTACGGCAAACCCTGTAAGCGGGCTTAACATAATTGCAGGTTATAGCTACAACGACAGTAAACTGGTAGCGGGCGATCCTGATTTTAAAGGTAAAAGGCCTGAAAGCGCCGGGCCACAAAACCTGGTAAATTTCTGGGCAAGCTACAGGTTTAACGAGCAGGTGCTAAACGGCAACCTTAACGGGCTTGGCTTTGGTTTTGGTGGTAACTATGCCAGCGAAAGCAAAATATTTAACCGAAACACTGCCGGTACTTTTGCCCTGCCGGAATACACAGTACTTAACGCATCGGCTTTTTATAACATAAGCGATGTTACCATAAGCCTGAAACTGGATAACCTTACCAATAAAGATTACTACAAAGGCTGGAGCACCATTAGTGCACAAAAACCAAGGGTAATTTCAGCAAGCCTTTCGTATAGCTTCTAAATTGTCACTATAAAAATTACATAAAAAACGCGTCCTTCCGCTATTGTGGGAGGATGCTTTTTTAGCTAAAACAAAACAGGCGCAGGCAATGTCTAAACAACCAAAAAATAAAAAGAAAGATTTTAAGCACTGGGTGGGCAAGGCACACCTGTGGCTGGGGCTTACCTCCGGGCTGGTAGTATTGCTGCTGGCCGTTACCGGGTGCATCTACGCGTTTCAGGAAGAAATTACCACTGCCCTGCGCCATGATGATATATACGTAACCCCCACCCCGGGGCAGCAACACCTGCCGGCAGCCGTACTTTGGGAAAAAACCCAAAAGGCACTGGGACCAAAAATGCCCCTTAACAGCCTGGGCATTTATAACAACCCAAACAAGGCAGCGCTTTCTTACGCCTATAAATTTAACGAAGGTAAGTTTTGGTATTTAGACAACCTGGAGTATTACTACATAGTATACACCAACCCCTACACCGGCGAAGTGCTGGGCGTGTACAACGAAGGCCACAGCTTTTTTAATATTGTAAAAATGCTGCACTGGAGCCTGCTTATAAGCCACCCCATAGGCCAGCAGATTATAGGGTGGGCTACCTTTATTTTTGTAATAATGCTTATAAGCGGCATTATACTATGGTGGCCAAAAAACAAGGCGGCACGCAAGCAACGCCTGTGGTTTCAGTGGAAAGAAACCACCAAGTGGCGCCGTAAAAACTACGACCTTCACAATATTTTTGGGTTCTATGTATCGTCTGTAGCACTAGTACTGGCGTTTACCGGTATGGTGTGGGCGTTTACATGGTTCCAAAAAACGGTATACGTAGTATCCAGCCTTAGCATAACGCCTCCGGTACCTGTGGTGGCAAAATCGGCTCCGGTTAAAACCAGTAATAAAGACGCGGCGTTTAATATTGCCATAACCGATGCAAAAAAACGCTACCCCGAAGCCGACTACTACAGCGTGGGCCGCCCTACCGATAGTACTGCTGCCATAGGCATGCACATAAACCTGGTTCCGGGTACGTATTACAAACACCACCACGCGTATTACGACCAGTATACGGGTAAATTTGTTGCCGAAGAAAACTACAAGGATACTAATATGGGCGAAAAGGTAATTGGTGCCAATTACGACATACACGTGGGCGCCATACTGGGGCTGCCGGGCAAAATACTGGCCTTTACGGTAAGCCTTATATGCTCTGCCCTACCGGTTACGGGTTTCCTTATATGGCGCGGGCGCAATAACAAAAAGGCCAAAAAACCCGCCGTTGCCTAAACCGCGAATTTTCTCTCTCTGTTATTTATAAAAAATCCCCGTAAGCTATTTAGCTTCGGGGATTTTTGCAATGCATAGTTATGTGGTTAGTAGTACTTATACGGTACTATTTATTTACTGCTACGGCGTCTTTGCTCCATTTTTTAACAGCGGCTACGCGGCTGTCGGCATAGTCTACCTCGGTAAGGTTAGCCCCGGTCCAAAAAAACCATTTACCCACTTTTTTACCGTTATCATACGTACCCATGCTTTGTTTAGAACCATCTTCGTTATAAGCTACCCATGCACCGGTAAGTTTACCGTCTTTATAAAATCCGGTTTGCTTTACAGCACCATTATCATAATAGTACGTGGTTTTAATAACGTTGTTTTCTATTTCGTGTGTAGGTGTAACGCTTTGGGCTGATAACACACCTGCTAACAGCAGGAATCCGGCAACAAAACTCTTTTTCATCTGCTCTGTGTTTTAAGGTTATACGTATTGTTTAAAACAAATATAAAAATTTAATTTACATTAAAAACATATTCGCTTAACAATTTGGTAACATTGAGTAAAACTTAACATTGGAATTTCCCCAAAATCAACCTCAACCAACGAAAAACCTCAGTAAATACTGGGGTTTTAGCCGCATTGGGTGCTGTAAAACAATGTTATCTACTATAACTAAAAAACGTATAATTACCACACTTTCCAAAATTTTTTATCACGAAAAATGGGTAAAATCGCGGTATTGTTACTAATTTTAACCGAGCCAAAGTACCACGTTATGTACCAATTTAAAACCAAGACCAATAGAAGCCTGTTTTTTTTACTGCTGCTGTTTCCGTTAGTTGCTATACCAAACCTGCTGCTTACCGATTATAAAACCGAAACATGGTTTCCGTATGTACGGTACGGCTGTGTAGTTCTATTCTTTGCCATTGCTGTTTTTGCCCGGCTATTTACTACCGCTAAACAGGGGAATGGTGTACCGGCCACTACAAGCCGAAACAACTATCTTGCAACGTTTACGGTGATAGTTCTGCTTTTAGCGGCATTTGCTGCGCTGCTAGTTGGGTTTTAAAACGGGATTGTTTTGCCTAAAAAAAAACACCATACACAAAAGCAACAATCACACCAAAACGTAATGTTTTATACTTTTCCATAGACGGTCTCTCGAATCCCTCCTTGTAGCCACTCAGTAAGCTTGAGTTCTAGGGGCATAAATTCAATTCCTGTACAACTCTGTTGCTCTATAAAAGCTTTCAATTTTTCGGATGCAATGTACTTTGCACCACCTTCAACTTGGGTTAGTACAAAAAAGTCTTCATCGACTCCAGGCAGTATATTAATTGAGTCTACCAAAATTCCGGCAGGCGAACCCTGTTCATCTATTACTTCTTTCGTATTTATATACGCATTATAATCAAAAATATCTAAAGGCCTTACAAGGTCAAACGTGTTTTCGGTAAGGTAAACTTTAGATTTTGTATAATCAATGAAGTTCATGTTAACCTCAAAAAAATTGAGCACCCAATAATCTTCATTTACAATGCCATTTTTAATTACAGGCGACTTAAAAAATTGCATCCCTGTCTTTCTAAATTGTTGAAGGATATCCTTAAGCTTGGTGCTTACCAGCGGCTTTTTAGTAAATCCCATACCGGTAACATTAATCAAATCTGTTGACTTAGATTTAGCGTATAAAACAGCATTAGCCGTTATGGGTTCAAAATCCAGTACAGGCGTAAAATATACGTGTTCTATAAATCGGGGTTCATCCCAAACATCGCAGGAGTATTTAATCTCTTTTACCTGCGGATAGTGCCCGGTTACTTTTCTTGACAATGAGGACGAAATGCTGTAGTATTTCATAAATAAAAATGTGGTTGGTTTAAAACATAATAGCACTCGTAGCGGGAGCTACAGGCTACACAAATATATTGTGAAAAAATTTACCTCAGCAGCGCGTTTAGCTCTTTTACAAGCTCCTCGTTACTGGGGCGTTTCGCATCAAAATCAACAATTTTACCCTGAGGATCTATAAGTATAAACCTTGGCACCGACTCTATTTTATAATCCCGTACCATGCTGCTGTCCCACGCGTTTTCGGCAATAAGCTGCGTGCCGCCCAGGTGTTTTTCGGCAACTACCTTTTTCCACTTTTCGGCATCTTCGGGCTTGTCTATGCTTACGCTTATAAAGGCTATGTTTTTATCTTTTAATGTTTTTTGCAACGCTAAAAGATCAGGGATTTCCATCATGCACGGCTTGCACCAGGTAGCCCATACATCTATATATACATACTTGCCCTTAAAGTCCGAAAGGCTTACCGTTTTACCTTTTACATCTTTATAGATAAACTGCGGCGCAGGCTTGCCGGTAAATGTAAGTTTGTCTTCGGCTGATTCTACTACGCTGTTAATAAGAAACTTTTGCTGACTACACATTGTACGCACAACGGTTTGGCTGGCAAAGGATAAATTTGCCTCTTTAAGCAGCGCATCCCACGATTCCGACAGCTGCGCGGCACGGGCTTTAAGCGCCTCCGGGTTGTTTTGCTTTTCGGCACTTTCACTAAAGGCTTCTGCTTCTTGGTGTACCTGCCTTAAAATCTGGTTTTCTTTTGCACCATCGCCACTAAAGGTAATAGTACCATAAAGGTCTGCGGCGTCTGCGGTTATGGTAAGATTAATGTCGTTAGACAGGAACACAGGTGTTTCCTGCTGCCCTACCCGAATAATAAACATCCCTACCCCCTGCTGTATAAGCCCCTGGAAGTGTCCGGTTTTATCTAACGCCAGTGCCTTGCGGAATTTACCGCGCATGCTCTGTACAATTAACGAGTCGGCTTTGTTGTTTTTAATTTCTCCTTTAAAGTTGGCTGATGCATCTTGTGCGTGCATGGTGTTTGTGGTAACAAGCAGCAACAAGGCTAAAATTGGTTTCATGGTAAAAACGGTGTATTGGTTAAAAAAAAGTACCCTGTACAAATAGCACAGGGTACGCAAATATATTGTAAAAAAGTATTACTTCAGTAGGCTTTCCAGCTGTGCTGTAAGTGCCGGGTCGCTCGGGCGTTTCGCATCGGCCTCTACCACATTACCCTTAGGGTCTATAAGTATAAAGCGCGGAATAGAGTTGATGCCGTAGGCTTGTATAAAATCGCTTTTCCAGTCTTTGTCTGCAAACAGCTGAATACCCCCCAGTGCTTTATCGGTTACAAATTTCTTCCACTTGTCATGGTCTTTCGCCACGTCTACTGAGATACTTACAAAGGCTATGTTTTTACCGTGGAAGTGCTCCTCTACCTTTTGCAGGTACGGGATTTCCTGGCGGCATGGCCCACACCATGTAGCCCATACGTCTATGTATACATATTTACCTTTTAGTTCGGCAAGGGTTGTAGTGCCGCCTTTGTGGTTTTCGTAGCTAAACTGTGCCGAAGTCTTACCCTTCATTTTAGCCGCCGCTGCAGACTGTGCCGCCATCATGGCAAGCTGTTGT
>JAAXJD010000213.1 GCA_012270005.1 Flavobacterium sp.
CTGTTACTGGTTGCCCAAGGTAGTCTTGAGATGTTTTCTTCATTTTCTGACTCGTCATTGCGCTAATTTTTTGTGGAGTGTAAAGGCGTCCATCTATATCTACACGAGGGGTATCGTTATCACCCTTTACAACTTTATAAGCTACAGTGCTTGCCTCTCTGCTGCTCTCTGAGTATTTATTACCCATAAAACGCTTAATTGAAGCAATGGTTTTTGTAGGGTTAGTTACTGCCTGCCTTTTAGCCGGATCACCAACCTTAATTTCACCACCTTCTACAAAAGCGATAACAGATGGTGTAGTTCTTTTTCCTTCAGCATTTGCAATAACTACCGGTTCGCCACCTTCCATTACGGCTACACAGGAGTTAGTTGTTCCTAAGTCGATTCCGATTATTTTACTCATTTTTGTTATAGTTATATTTTTACTTGTTATTAGTTACAGTGTTTATGTTCACGCTATCAATTAGTCAATGATTATGCCACAACAAGAAAGTACGGCAATTTTCCACCTTGCATGACAACATGACACTTTTAATGATGAAAATCATATGGCAGATTACACAAATAAAAACGTATAGATAGAATTTATTTAATAAATTTGATGCTAACCTTTATAGAAAAAGGTAAAATAACCTATAATATTTATGTCATTAACAAAAAAAATAAAATATAGATATATTGCCTTTGGAGCTGGCAACTTTGCAGTTATTGTAGGGCTTTTGGTTATTTTCGGTTGGTATACCGGCAATTGGCAGTTAAAATCTGTTGTCAGTGGCTATACTTCAATGAAGTTTAATACAGCACTTTGTATCATTTTTCTCGGAAGCTCATTAATATTAAACAGTGTCCATTTTTTTAGAAAGCTCTACGTCATATCGTTTGTATGTACAGTTCTTACATTGATGATTTCGCTTTATACGCTTCTGGAAATGTTGTATGTATCAAATTTATCTCTAGATAACTTATTCGTACTCGACCATGACATGCTTCAACCTGGAGCTCCTCCCGGCAGATTGGCTGCCATTACAGCTACCAGTACATTAGTAACAAGTCTGGCCTTTTTATTCATTCCTCTATATAACATAAGGCTACAAAAGATTGGGCAATACCTTTTACATTCCGTTTCAGTAGTAACTTTTATAGTAATCTTGGGATACTTATTTAATGTTGAACCATTATATAGTTTTAACGTAACTACACCTATGGCATTGCATACCGCAATATGCCTGCACCTAATCTCCGGCGGGGCAAGCCTTATAAATTATAAATTAGGTATACCCGGACTTTTTACTGGTGAACAGATAGGTAATGTATTAGCACGGAACTTATTTTTTAAAATAACAATCGTAATGATTGTTATAAGCTACTTAGATATTTATGTAGAAAAATATGAGATATTAAATTCCGGAGTAGGTTCTGCAATATTTTCTGTAGCTGTTATGATAATGAGTTTTATTTTTATTTGGGAAACGTCAAAAAATCTAAATAACCTTCAACAGAAGAAGGATCTTATAAATGATCGGCTAAATTTAATTTTTGAAGCGTTGCCTAACGCTCTTGTAATGGGGAACAGCGAAGGTAAGATTATACTAGTAAATAGGGAAACTGAAAAAATGTTTGGCTATAAACGAGAAGAATTATTAGGCAAAGAGCTAGAAATCTTACTCCCTCAAAGGCTGCATGCCGCGCATCCTGGGAAAATGAAGAGTTTTTTCGTGAACCCTTTCTCTCGAAACTTTGGCTCTAACGCTAACTTGTATGCCCGGAGAAAAAATGGAGAAGAATTCCCTATTGAAATAGGCCTCACGCCATTGAAAACGGAAGATGGATTAGTAGGTTTAGCATCGGTAGTAGATATTACCGACCGAAAAACGAGCGAAAAAATTATACAGGAACAACTTAGAGAACTCAAGATAAAAAATCAGGAAATGGAGCAGTTTAACTATATTGCTTCACACGATTTACAAGAACCGCTGCGTACCGTAGCTAACTACATAACTCTTTTAGAGGAAGACTATCCTAATGAAATAGAAGGCGAAATTTCAGAACATCTAAGCGCTATGAAACATGCTACCACGCGTATGAGCCGACTTATAAAAAACCTGCTGGACTATGGATTACTTGGCCGTAACAAATCATTAAATCTTACAGATGTTAATCATACACTAAACGATGTTAAGGCAGACCTGAACAGCCTGGTTAAGAAAACAAATAGTGTGATTATTACAGCTACATCATTACCTACAATATTTGTCTATGAAACAGAACTGAGGCAACTACTGCAAAACCTGATAAATAACGCTATTAAATTCAGAAAAAAAGATACTGCCCCTGTTATTTATATAGGCCATGATTTAAAGGATAACGTATACGAATTTTACGTTAAAGACAACGGTATTGGCATTGAAGAAAAGCACGCTCTTACCATTTTTAACATCTTTCAGCGACTAAACCGCGAGGAGGAATATGAGGGGTACGGTGTGGGATTAGCAAATTGTAAAAAGATTGTAGAAATGCATGGAGGAAAAATATGGGTAGAGTCTAATGGTGATGGAAGTACTTTTAAATTCACAATTCCTATCTTAAAACCATAATCCTATTCGCATGATTTTCTTTTCAAATTCTCCAGTTAAATTTGCGTTTTTGCCAGTACATTTTTAATTTTACTACTACCTTGAAGGTAATCCAAACTAAAAAAAACTAAACCGCGAAGGCCATGATACAATGTATAATGCTTATTGACGACAATAAAACAGATAATTTTTTTCACGAAAGAGCCATTAAAAAATTTAACCCTGGCATAGAAATTATAACATACCTATCTGCAAATGATGCACTGGAACATCTCAATGGCGATACCAAAGTACCTGACGTGATTTTTCTAGATATTAACATGCCTGGAATGACAGGGTGGGAATTTTTAGAGGAATATAAAAAAATATCACAAGGAAAACCTAAAAGCCTCATAATAACCATGTTAAGTACATCTGAAAATCCGGATGATATGGGCAAAGCTAAAAATTACAACGTATTTTTTAAAAGCAAACCACTAACACTGGAAATGCTTTCTGAAACAGCAGATCATTACAGGGCTTTTAAGGAAGCCCTGTAATTAAAAAAATATAAAGTTACTTATACACGATTGTAATACATTGCTTTCACAATACCATCACTTAATCCTATTTTAGGTACAAATATATTACGGGCACCACTCCATTTCATTGCATTAAGATAAATGCGCGTAGCGTGTATAATCACATCTGCACGGTCAGGATTCAGTTCCAGGTCGGTAATTCTCTGCTCATACGTTAAGCTGTTAAGCATTTGGTACTGGCTGTGCAGGTAAAAATAAGAAAGTGGCTTGTCTTGCTTTTTACCAGAAAGTTTAAACAACTTATTTATATTACCTCCAGAACCTATAAGGCTAAGATTTTCATACGGCTCTGTTACTGCTTTAATCCATTTTTCTATTTCTTGCCAAACCACCTCATTAACCATATTGTTAAGAAGGCGTACCGTACCGTTTTTAAATGACTTTGACGCCACTATTTTACCATCGGCAAATAATGAAAACTCTGTACTTCCGCCACCAACATCAACAAACAGGTAGTTTTGTCCCGGTTTAAAAAACTCGTGTAAATCCGTACTAGCTATGATTGCAGCCTCTTTTTTACCGTCTATAATATCTATTTTAATATCGGCTTCACGGGCTATTATATCTGCCACTTCCTGGCCGTTATAAGCCTCACGCATGGCAGATGTGGCACAAGCCATGTAGCGCTCCACTTTATGAACCTTCATAAGCAGCTTATACGCTTTCATAGCATCTACCATGCGCTCTATATTTTCCTCAGTGATTTCACCCACCGTAAACGCATCCTGCCCTAAACGTATGGGTACACGCACTAAAGATGCCTTATTAAATTGTGTTTCTTTATCGGGTGCTACAACAATATTAGTAACAAGTAATCGCATGGCATTAGAGCCAATATCTATTGCTGCATATTTCTTTAATTCAATCATTCGCTGTATAAAACTCGTGTTTTAATTGTTTTCGTTAGTGGCATCATCTGATTTAACCACTTCCGCATGTTCGCCGTCCGGACTTACAGTTTCGTATATTACTTCAAGCTTATTACGATAGTAGTTATAGGTTTCAAGCTGTGCCCTGAATGGTTTGGCATTAGACTTTTTACGGTACTTGTTCTCCATCTTTTCGCTATGGATACGTGCCTTAACGTTACCTTTCCAGCCAATCTCAAACGTATCAAGTAACTCCTTTTTTATCTCTTCGTCATAAATCGGGCAGGTTACCTCCACGCGCGAATCCAGGTTTCGTGTCATAAAGTCAGCCGATGAAATATAAATATCAGGATTACCGTCGTTGGCAAAAATATAAATCCTCGGGTGCTCCAGGTAATTATCTACTATGCTAATTGCTTCAATGTTTTCGCTCATACCCGGTATGCCCGGTATAAGACAACACATACCTCTTATAATCATTTGGATTTTAACCCCTTCCCTACTGGCTTCATATAGCTTATCTATCATACGGAAATCAGTAAGACTGTTCATTTTAAGCTTTATGTATGCAGGTTTACCCGCTATGGCGTTCAGGATTTCACGATCTATAAGTTTGTAGAACTTATTACGGGTGTAATGTGGCGAAACTATAAGATGCTTATAGCGGTATAGACGATAGTTAACATCAAAAAAGTCAAATATCTTACCTACTTCTTTTAAAATTTGTGTATGCGCCGTAAACAAGGTAACATCAGTATATACCTTTGCTGTACTCTCGTTAAAGTTACCGGTAGATATAAAACCGTAACGTTTTACTTTACCACTTTCCATACGTTCTATCATACATATTTTACTATGTATTTTTAGTCCTTTAACGCCAAATATAAGGTTGATGCCCTCTGTTTGCATCATTTCCGCGTAGGTTATATTACTGGCCTCATCAAATCGTGCCTGTAGTTCTATTTGCACGGTAACTTTCTTACCATTTTTTACAGCATTTATAAGCGAACTGATAATCTGCGAATTCTTAGCAAGCCTGTACAACGTAATTTTTATACTGATAACTTTAGGGTCCAGTGCAGCTTCCCTAAGGAATTTAATTACATAAGAGTATGACTGGTAAGGAGCGTACAGCAAATAATCTTTCTTTTTAATACGTTGCAGTATGCTACCCTCCATGGTAAGCCCGTTTACAGGCAACGGAGGATTTTGCTGGTACACAAGGTCAGCACGGCCCAGAGTAGGGAAATCCATATAGTCACGGCGGTTGTGGTAGCGGCCACCGGGGATAATACTGTCTGTAGCATCAATCTTTAAACGATCCAGGAAAAAAGCCAGTGTATCTTCTTCAATGGCTACATCATAAACAAAACGTACGGGTTCGCCTATACGCCTGTCTTTAACGCCTGTCCATATTTTTTCCATCAAACTCTTTGTTTGATCAGTGTCTAGTTCCAGCTGAGCATCACGTGTAATTTTAATCATGTGTGCAGAGATGCTCTCATACTTAAATATGTTGAAAATATTACTCAGGTTAAACCTGATAACATCATCAAGCATAATTATATACTGCTTCTCTTTTATTGCGGGCAATATTACAAACCTGCCAATACTTCTGGGCATTTCTATAAGTGCGTACCTTACGCGCTTTTCATCGCCCTCTTTCTTAGCCTTCATTACCATTTTTACAGCAAGGTAACCTGCGGTATCTCTTAACAACGGAAATTCTTCAAGGTCATTAAGTATAATGGTAACGAGTTCGTTACTTACCTTTTGTATGAAATAATCTTTCACAAAAAGTTCCTGCTCCCGGTTTAGCTGGGTTTCATTCACCATAAAGATGTTTTCTTTCTCCAGCTCTTTTTCTATCCGGCTCAGTATACGCAGGCTTTCGCTTTGCTGCTCAATTACAATTTCGGTAATTTCACCCAGCAGTTTATGGGCAGAATCAGTGAGAGGTAACTCCTCACTGGTAATGCCCTCGAGGCTTAAACGGCGTATAGCCGCATAGCGCACACGGAAAAACTCATCGAAATTATTTGAAAATATTCCTAAAAACCGAAGCCTGTCTAATAGCGGCACGGTTTCGTCTGCTGCTTCCTGTAATACACGGGCATTAAATGCCAGCCAACTTTTTTCCCTGTCTATATACCGGTTAACCGGTGAATGATGGATCATATTTTTTTAATTCTCTTGGAAAAATTAGCACATCTGTCGAACCTTTTTTAAGGTTTTCCCATTCACTAATATCAAACGAAAGGGAAACAAATCCCGAAGTAGGCACATTTTCTACCACGCGATTTCCAAAGGTATTAACAAAATTAGTAATAGCGTCATTATGTCCAAAAAGAATTAGGTTATCAAATTGGTTATCGCAGGATTTAACAATTTTTGCAAGGGTGTGTGCATCGAAAGTATATAAATCATCCCTGAAATTAATTGATTCTATAGGGATAGAAAGTGTTTCGGCAAATATATAGGCGGTGTTCCTTGCCCTTACGGCAGTACTGCTCCATACCACAAACGATTCCGGCAGGTACGATACCACTTCTGTAGCTACCCTATGGGCGTCTTGTATGCCTCTTTTACTGAGTGGTCTGTCTTTATCTACTAAAGGTGCATCCCAACTTGATTTGGCGTGGCGAATTAATATGAGGGTTTTCATAAGCGGTGTTTTAAAATCTGTTCTTTTAAATGTACAAAATTTTATAAACCGTTGAAAGAACCACCGTTAATTTGCTCTTAAAAAATCACATATACATTTAGCACCCTAAGAAAAATAATATTTACGGTGCCAGCCTTACCAGTTTCCAGCTAAAATTATCCTGAAGAATATACCGAACCCTGTCGTGCATACGAGTAGGCCTACCCTGCCAAAACTCTACCGATACAGGTCTTACAAGCTAGCCTCCGCAGTGTTCAGGGCGTTGTATTTCTTTTCCTTCAAATGACTTCTCTACCTCTTTAAGCCTGTCATCCAAGTATTGGCGAGATGGTACTACACTACTCTGTTCGCTTGCTATTGCCCCCAGCCTGCTGCCTTCAGGACGACTTTCAAAATAACCATCACTTATATTTACCGATGTCTTTTCCGCCTTACCTTTTATAATAACCTGGCGCTCCATTTCCTGCCAAAAAAACGATAAGCACACATTTGGGTTTGCTGCAATGGCTTTTCCCTTATCTGAAAGATAATTGGTAAAAAATATAAACCCTTCAAAATTAAACTGTTTAAGCAATACTACTCTGGAGTTAGGAAATCCATCCAGCCCAAGTGTGCTAATTGTCATTGCATTAACCTCTCCATGACCACCAAACTCTTCTACTTCTATAAACCATTTTTTAAACAGGTTAATAGGGTCTTCGGGAAGATTACTTTCCAGTAACTCACTTTTTTCGTATGAACGACGGTAGTTGCTTAAATCACTCATGGCTTATTTTTTTGTGTCACAAAATTAGCACTTTATTAGCAGATGCAAACACATAGAAGAAATTTTGAATTTTATATTTAACTTCGCCTTGCAAATATTTTTTGATGAACAATCTGCTCGAAACCCAAATAGAATTTCTTAAAGGCGTAGGTCCCGCACGCGGGGAATTACTGCGTAAAGAGCTGGGCATCTTTAAATATGCCGACCTTATAAACCTGTATCCAAACCGGTATATAGACCGTACACGATATTACCGGATAAACGAACTTACAAACAGTGGTAGCGAGGTACAGATTGTAGGTAAAATTATACATTTAAAAACCGTAGGCGAAAAACGCACCCGCCTGGTAGCTACCTTTACCGATGGTACGGGTGAAATGGAATTGGTTTGGTTCCAAGGGCAAAAATGGATCAGGGAAAACGTAAAGCTTAACACACCCTACGTCATATTTGGCAAGGCCAGTGCGTTTAATGGTAGTTTTAATATGCCCCACCCTGAAATGGAATTGCTTACAGAGCACGAAGCCAGTCTTAGGAGTGCAATGCAGGCCATATATCCTAGTACAGAACGCCTTGCGCAGCGAGGGATTACTAATAAGGTAGTTGCAAAAATGATGCAGCAACTGTTTACCGAAACGCAGGCCTTATTTTCTGAAGTATTGCCGCCATCTATACTTACGGATCTGAAATTATTGAGTAAACGCGAGGCGCTGTTTAATATACATTTCCCTAAGAGTCAGGATTTACTGGCTAAGGCACAGTTCCGATTAAAGTTTGAAGAGTTGTTTTTTATACAGTTACAGCTTATTACAAAAAACATTGTTCGAAAGCACAAGATTAAGGGGCACGCCTTTGGCAACGTGGGTAACTATTTCAATGATTTTTACAGCAACCATTTACCATTTGACCTTACCAATGCGCAAAAACGGGTAATCAGGGAAATCCGAAACGATATGGGGCAGCCCGCTCAAATGAATCGATTGTTACAAGGCGACGTAGGTTCGGGTAAAACAATTGTTGCGCTAATGAGTATGTTGCTGGCGTTAGATAACGGTTTTCAGGCATGCTTAATGGCTCCTACAGAAATTCTTGCAAATCAACATTATGTGGGTTTAAGTGAACTCGCTAAACCTTTGGGAATAAACATAAAAATACTTACTGGTTCAACAAAAACTTCAGAAAGAAGAATAATACATGAGGAGCTAGAAAGTGGCGAACTGCACATCATTATAGGAACTCATGCGTTGCTCGAAGATAAAGTGAAATTTAAAAACCTTGGGTTAGCCGTAATAGATGAGCAGCATAGATTTGGCGTGGAGCAACGCAGTAAACTTTGGCGAAAAAATGAAATACCTCCGCATGTGCTGGTAATGACCGCAACGCCAATACCGCGTACACTTGCCATGAGCCTGTACGGAGATCTTGATGTTTCTGTTATAGACGAGCTACCACCAGGTAGAAAGCCCATACAAACAGTACATAGGTTTGATGCAAACCGACTGAAGGTTTGGAAGTTTTTAAAAGATGAAATTGCAAAAGGCAGGCAGGTTTACATAGTGTATCCGCTAATACAGGAAAGTGAGAAAATGGACTATAAAGACCTGATGGATGGTTATGAGAGTATTTCCCGGGATTTCCCTTTACCACATTATAGCGTAAGCATAGTACACGGACAAATGAAACCAGCCGATAAAGATAGCGAAATGGCACGCTTTGCCGCCGGAAAAACTAATATTATGGTGGCTACCACTGTTATAGAAGTTGGCGTAAACGTACCCAATGCCAGCGTAATGGTAATAGAAAGTGCCGAACGCTTTGGGTTAAGCCAGCTGCACCAATTACGGGGACGCGTAGGCCGTGGTGCCGAGCAGAGCTACTGCATATTAATGACCGGACAGAAATTAAGCAACGACAGCCAGATAAGAATGGAAACCATGTGCCGTACCAATGATGGATTTGAAATTGCCGAAGTAGACCTTAAACTACGCGGACCCGGCGATATCATGGGTACGCAGCAGAGTGGTGTGTTAAATCTTCAGATAGCAGATTTAGTTAAAGACAGGGATATACTTTCGCTGGCCCGGCAATATGCAATAGCATTATTAAAAGCAGACCCCGGACTGAACCTGCCTGAAAATACACCGTTGAAACACGCTTACAATGAGCTTGCTAAGAAAAAGAATATTTGGAATTACATTTCTTAGTTCTCGCTTATTTGTTTACTAATACAGCAAATTTGTAGGTTAAAATTGGTTATTTTTATACATACCAATTTTATTCTTTGCCATGAACAAACAATCATTAGGAGTAATTGTACTATTATTTTTTTCTGTTTTACTGGGATTATTTATAGAGAATAATGAAGGCCGGCTTATTCATAAGACCGCACCTGAAAAAAAATACAAACCAGGTATTGTGCTTACCTTCGACGATAATTATGTAGATGATTGGTATAATGCAGATAAGACGCTTCACCTCTATGGCTGGAAAGCTACATTTTTTATCTGCAAATATGCATGGCTTACTCAAAACGAGAAAAAGGAGCTACACGCACTGCAAGCTCAGGGACATGACATAGCGGGTCATGGATACAATCATGAAAATGCCTTGAAATACGCAGCCAAGTATGGTTTAAACAAATACATCCATGATGAAATCGTTCCGTTAAAAGCGGCCATGAGTAAAGACGGGTTTAATATCACCTCGTTTGCATACCCTGATGGCGCGGGCGCTCATGACGCTAACTTAGACAATAGCCTGCTTAAATACTTCAACATTATACGGGGTACAACTTACGGAGAACTTCCTCCAGATGCTCAGTACTGCTATTATAAGGGCGAAAGGGTTATCTATGGGCTGGGAATAGATACAGATTACAGACAGTTTGATTTGGAATATTACAAAGCCCTAATGGATTATGCCAGGGAACACAACAAGATTGTAATTTTTTATGGGCACAAAACTGTAAATAACGCAACAGGTAAGTTGGAAACCCCTTTGGAAGCACTACAGCAGATTTGTGAATATGCTGTAAATAATAATTTAAAATTTTATACAGTAGACGACTTACAATAAACATAAACCTATACCAAAACCAAATGAAACGCTTCTTAAACAATACGCTTTTGTTATGTTTTATAGCATTCATTTTAGCATCCGTTGATTAATATATACAGAAATCATGTTTGAGCCACTTATTGTAATTACTTACGCTCATACTTAGTGAATGAATTATTAAGTACTTCTCTAATTAAACTGGAAAAAATATGTCAGTTTGCAAATGAAAATGGATTAAAATTCTATAAAGCATATGAACTAATTGGTTTATAAACCATAGCTTCAAAAAGAAACAATCAACACTGCGTTAACTGCTACTCTTCGTTTTGCTCAGTAATTTTATAACACAAAAAATAAAATATCATGAGTTCATTTCACGGAAAAACTATAATAGTTACAGGAGCCGGTATGGGGCTTGGTTTAGCAACAGCTAAAGTACTTGCACAAAAAGGGGCTAACTTAAGTTTAGTAGATTATAACAAAGAAGCCTTATCTAAAGTAGAACAGGAAATAATTTCAGAAAATCCCGCTATAGATATACTTACCGTAGTTGCGAACGTGGCAGATGAGGCCGCAGTAAAAAACTATGTAGACAAAACTGTAGAGAAATTTGGTAAAATAGACGGATTTTATAATAATGCCGGTATAGAGGGTAAACAAGCACCGTTAACTACTTATGATATAGAAGTATTTAAAAAAGTGGTAGATATTAACCTTATGGGAGTGTACTACGGAATGAGATATGTAATCCCCGTAATGCAACAAAATGGCGGCGGGCGTATTGTAAATGTTGCCTCTGTGGGCGGAATACGTGGTGTTGTTAACCAAACTGCTTATGTTGCTACTAAACATGCCGTATCTGGTATGACAAAAAATGCGGCAATAGAATACGCAAAAGATGGTATTTTTACAAATGCCATAGCACCCGGAGCCATATTAACACCTATGGTGGCAGAAGCATTTAAACAAGTTAACCCTTCTGACCCTAAAGCAGCGGAAACGGAATATGCGCAACGTAACCCTACCAGGAGGCTAGGACAGCCGGAAGAAGTGGGGAAATTAGTTACATTTTTGCTTAGTGACGACTGTTCTTACGTAAACGGACAAACCATTGCTATCGACGGAGGAGAAAGCAACCTTTACGGAACTTCATAGACAAGCAACTTGGGTGTTTCCAGTAAAGTACACACTCTTAAAAAGTTAAGGCGTTGCAGCAAATCGATTATTCGAGGTTAGATATAGCAATTAAAACCTCGAATTATGTAAGTGTTGCACTAGTTTTTATTTTTTGAATAAAAATCTTTGCAAAGACAAAATTGTTAATATATTTGCACTCGCAA
>JAAXJD010000123.1:0-8553 GCA_012270005.1 Flavobacterium sp.
CATTTGTGGGTTTTACCGGCGGAATACAGTACTTTAAAACCGGCGCGTTTATAGAAGATATTATACCAAATGCAAAAGACGGGCTATTTATTAATGCCCGTGTAACCATCAAATTCTAAATCCCATCTACATTATGAAAACAATTAAACGCTTTAAAAATTTTGCAACAATAATAGCATTGTTGCTTGTATTCTCTACATCCTTCGCCCAAGATAAAATGACTGCCATAGGTACCTCAAAAATATGGGGTACAGTAGAAAGTGTGGCTGTAGAAGGCTTAGTACAAGGACCATCGGCAACAAAATCAGAACTTCAGGTAGCCTGCGTTTTTGAATACACTGAAGGCGATATTTTTAACTCCCCTCCTGCCCTTCCTGCACAGCTAAATGGGTTGGTTCACCTGGACGATGCATTAAACCATCAGCTTACCGAATTGCGCAAAGCAGGAAAATTTAACGGACATGCGCTGGAAACAGTTTTATTAACCCCGGCAAAAGGATTGCTTGGCGCGCCAAAACTGCTGCTTATTGGCCTGGGCGACCGTAATAAATTTAATGCTGAACTAATGAAACAGGTGGGCAGCGTAGCTACGAGAGAGGCACTACGCCTTGGGGTAACGCATTTTGCCTTTGCCAGCGACCTTAAAGACGCAGGAATAGATTCACCAACCGCTAAAGTTGCAGGATATGTTACAGAGGGAATTTTTGAAGCATATCGCAGCGAACTATGGCTAAGGTCACAAGACCTTGCACACTTTAAACCACTTAAAAAAATTACCCTGCTGGCGGGTCCCGCCTTCTTTGAAGTGGCCGGACAGGGAATTAACGAAGCCATAAATAACCTGAAAAAATAGCACCATGAAAGCTGACCTTATTCTTTACAACGGAAAAATATATAGCCATGTACCGGAAAACAAGGGTGCTACAGCTGTTGCCATTAAAGACGGCAAATTTATAGCTGTAGGTACTGATAGCGATATTATGACCTTTAGCACGGCATCTACCCAAATAATAGACCTGAAACAAAAACGTGTGGTGCCGGGTATTAATGACTCGCATATTCACCTTATACGAGGAGGGCTTAACTATAACCTGGAACTACGCTGGGACGGTGTACCGTCGCTTGCTGACGCCATGCGAATGCTAAAGCAGCAGGTAGACATTACCCCTTCGCCACAATGGGTACGCGTAGTAGGCGGATGGAGCGAATTTCAGTTTGCCGAACGCCGTATGCCCACCCTTCAGGAAATAAACGAAATAGCACCCGATACACCGGTTTTTATATTACACCTGTATGACAGGGCTTTGCTAAATGCTGCCGCACTAAGGGCTGTAGGCTACACTAAAGATACGCCAGCTCCTCCAGGAAGCCATATAGAACGCGACAGTAAAGGCAATCCTACAGGCATGCTTATAGCTACACCCAATGCCCTTATACTTTATTCAACCCTTGCAAAAGGCCCTAAATTGTCGTACGAGCACCAAATAAATTCTACACGACATTATATGAAAGAGCTTAACCGTTTTGGTATTACCAGTGTAATAGATGCCGGCGGTGGTTTCCAGAACTTTCCGGACGATTATAAAGTGGTTAACGAACTGAATGAAAAGAAACAGCTTACAGTACGTATAGCATACAACCTGTTTACGCAACGCCCTAAGCAGGAGTTTGAAGATTTTAGCGACTGGATAGACAACGTTAAACTGTACCAGGGCGACGATATGTACCGCCATAATGGTGCCGGCGAAATGCTCGCATTTTCAGCGGCTGATTTTGAAGACTTTCTGCAGCCTAGGCCTGATTTATCCGAAAACATGGAGGGCGAACTCGAAAAAGTTGTACGCCTTTTGGTAGAAAATCGCTGGCCTTTCCGTTTGCATGCCACATATAATGAGAGTATAACGCGTTTCCTTAATGTTTTTGAAAAGATAAACCAGGAAATTCCTTTTAACGGATTGCCGTGGATTTTTGACCATGCCGAAACCATCGACGAGCACAATATAGAGCGTGTAAAAAAACTGGGCGGCGGCATAGCCATACAAAGCCGCATGGCTTATCAGGGCGAATACTTTACAGACCGCTACGGTGCTCTAGCCGCCGAAAGCACCCCTCCGATTAAAAAAATGCTGGAAATGGAAGTACCGGTAGGTGCGGGGTCTGACGCTACAAGGGTGAGCAGCTACAATCCATGGGTAGGCATGTACTGGCTTACCGCTTGTAAAACGGTGGGCGGATTGCAGCTGTATCATGACACCAGGCTAGACAGGCAAACTGCTTTAGAACTGTACACCAGGGGCAGCGCATGGTTCAGCCAGGAACAGGCAAAAAAGGGCGATATTAAAACCGGTATGCTGGCAGCCCTTGCCGTACTGGACCGAGACTACGTTACTGTATCTGAAGAAGAAGTAAAAAATATAGAAGCAGAACTAACAGTAGTAGACGGCAAAATAGTGTATGCTAAAGGCGATTTTTCATCGTACACTCCCCCTGCTATACCTATACTACCAGACTGGTCGCCCACAAACAGCTATAATGGTTACTACAGTGCCGATGTACACGGTAAAAAACTCAGCAGCAATAATGTAACCACTACGCCCCACAACCACAATCACGTAGCCAGCGCCGTACATAACTGTGCGGGAGCCTGTAACGTACACGCGCACGATCATAACAAGGCACGTATGAGCAACATCCCCGTAAACAACTACACTGCTTTCTGGGGAGCCTTTGGCTGTTCATGTTTTGCTTTTTAAAAAACACACGGTATGGAAATCTTAAATTTCATCTTTTTTTCTGATGCTGGCAGCCCGTTTAACAACGCAGCACTCCTGGTTTTCAGGGTGCTGGTTGCCCAGCAGTTGTTTAGGGTACACGGCATGAAAAAAATCAGGCTGCAAAACGGACAGCGCGAAGTGGTACCTAACCCGCTGCACCTGCCCGAAAAACTAAATGGCCTTGTAGCCACCTTTGCAGATACTGTAGTCCCTATACTTGTCATGGCAGGATTTGCTACCCGCCTGGCCGTATTACCTACCATAGGCGTTACCGCTATAGGCTACCTGGTAGTACACCGTAATGATTCAGCCGAAGTGCGCGATGTGCCTTTTATGTACACCATAGCGTTACTGCTATTACTGGCGCTGGGGGCAGGAACTTACTCTTTAGACAACTATATACTTAACCTTTTAAACCCCTGATATTATGGAAACAAAAATTGGCATTACGCCATCGGGCATGGCCGAAGTAGCTAAATCGCTGTGTACACTACTTGCAGACGAAACTGTACTGTACACCAAAACCCGAAACGCCCATTGGAATGTAGAAGGGAACGATTTTTACAATAAGCACTTGTTCTTTGAGCAACAGTACAATGAGCTTTCAGAAATTATAGACAGCATTGCCGAACGCATACGTACACTAGGGCACTATGCGCCGGCAACATTAAAGCAGTACTTAGAACTAACGCACCTTACTGAGGCTAAAAGCGAAAATAATGACAGCCTGGGCTTTATTAAAGAGCTGCTTATAGACCATGAAACAATAATTATCCGACTGCGCGAGAACATTGATTTGTTTGCAACGGGTTTTAAAGACTATGGTACCAGTGATTTTATTACCGGGCTTATGGAAACCCACGAAAAAATGGCGTGGATGCTTAGGGCGCACCTCAAATAAGAAGCTATGGATACCTTAAAAAAAACAGGTACAATTACCCTGCTGCTGGCGCTCATTGCAGGCTATTGTGATACGATAACTTTTGTAGCTGCCGATGCCATATTTTCGGCACACGTTACCGGTAACTTTATTGTATTTGCGTATCAACTGGTAAAAGGATCAGAATGGCAGACATGGATTAAGCTGCTTACATTTCCGGTGTTTATACTATCGGTAATTGTGGGCGGGCGCATAGGTGCTGCACCTAAAAACCGCTACAGGCTGTTGCTTTTTGAGGGTTTAATTCTGCTCCTTGCCGCTGTAACAGCTATGCTCGGCACACAGCAAAACAATAACTGGGTAGTATATGTAGTAGCTATGGTGGTAGTATGCGCCATGGGATTACAAAATGCATTTGGAAAACTGTATGCTAAAGAAACCCACGGCCCCACTACCATGATGACAGGAAACGTAACCCAGGCATCGCTGGATCTGGGAACACTGGTTAAAACAGGTTTTAACCACCCTGAAGCGGCACTCAGCCTTAAAAAACAACTGTATGCAATATTGGGCTTTTTGGCAGGCTGCTTTTTAGGTGCTATTGCGGGCAAACTATGGGGGCTACCGGTAATTATACTACCTGGGCTACTACTTATTTACTGTTACATAACCCGCCCTTTAGAGCAGGCCAGATAGGCATTTGCTGATTTACGTACAAACGCGCACCTTTAACATGAAAACACTACACTTTTTCCCGGCACTCTCTTTACCGGTTATTTTAGGAGCTATTATAATGCTGCTCCTACTAATGTTAACTGTGCTTTGGCAGAAAAGCCGAAAAGCGGCAATGCATTACACAAGTCAGGCGGCACTTTTTGCCGCAGAAAAAGAGGGATTAAGCCAGCGGATAGGTACACTTGAGCATGAAAAGGAATGGCTGGAGCAGGAAATACATCATAGGGTAAAAAACAACCTGCAAATTGTTATGAGTTTGCTAAATAGCCAGTTGGCGTACTTAATTAGTAACACTGCCATTGCAGCCCTACAAAACTTCCAAAACAGGATCCACTCCATGTCGTTAATACACCAAAAGCTCTTTGAAACCCAAACCCTGTCCTGTGTAGATATGTCTTGGTACATTTGCGAAATAATTTCGTACCTACGCAAAACCTATGATAACGGTAACCGGATAAACTTTACCGTAAATACGGCGCCGGTACAGCTCGATGTGTCGCAGGCTGTTCCGCTGGGGCTTATACTGAATGAGGCACTGAGTAATACGTTACTGCACGCTTTTCCTAATGGCAAACCGGGCCAGGTTAATGTAGCACTGGAACAACGCGACGGAAAAAACTACCTGCTGCGCATACAGGATAACGGGCTAGGATTACCACTCCACGAAACACCTGAGCATTATGAAAAACTTGGTTTTAGCCTTATGAAAGGACTTGCTGAACAAATGGATGGAAAATTTCATATAACTTCGGCAAGCGGAGTGCGCATAACCATAGAGTTTATAAAAAATACAGACTGATACAGCAACCATAGCAAAATGGAATACAAAGAAAAAATACTGATCGTTGAAGATGAGTTTATTGTAGCAAACGATTTAAAGATGATCCTTAAAAAGGCCGGGTATGACGTGGTGGGCATTGCTGCATCTGCCGAACAGGCAAGACAGCTTGTAGCAACGAAAAAACCCGACTGGGCATTGCTGGATATTATGCTTAAAGGCACAGAAACAGGCATAGACCTGGCACACGACATAAAAAAGCAGGGGCTGCCTTTTCTTTTTATTTCTGCCAATACAAACCAGGCTACACTGGAAGCTGTAAAAGAAACCGAACCGTATGGTTTTATGGTAAAGCCGTTTAGGGAAAAGGATTTACTTGTAATGCTGGATATAGCCAAATATAAGTTTGCCCTTCAGCAAAAAAACAATACACCGCAAACGGGCGTAGCCTCTCAAAACACCGCTTTTAACGGCATTGTGGGTAAAAGCAAGGCGCTTACCGATGTGCTGCAAAAAATAGGCCTTGTAGCCCCTACCGATACATCGGTACTGGTGTTAGGAGAAAGCGGTACCGGTAAGGAACGCATTGCGCAGAGCGTACACGAAAACTCACCCCGAAAAAACAAACCGCTGGTTGTGGTAAACTGCGCCGCGCTGCCGCTTTCGCTAGTAGAATCAGAGCTGTTTGGGTACGAAAAAGGAGCTTTTACAGGTGCTAACAGCAAGCGCATTGGTAAATTTGAGCAGGCAAACGGTGGTACACTGTTTTTAGATGAAATAGGCGAACTGCCACTTGACGCCCAGGTAAAGCTGCTGCGTGTACTGCAGGAAAAGGAAATAGAACGCATAGGCGGAGAAGAATCGGTAAAAGTGGATGTGCGCATTGTAGCTGCCACTAACCGTATTCTGGAGCACGAAGTGGCCGAAGGACGTTTCAGGCTCGATCTTTATTACAGGCTGAACGTGTTTCCTGTACAGCTGCCCCCACTTAGGGAACGCAAAGAAGACGTGGAGGTGCTGGCATTGCATTTTATACACAAGTACGCCTCGCTGGCACGAAAAAATGTAACAGGCGTTACACCTTTCGCGCTAAAACAGTTAACCGACTATTCATGGCCGGGAAATATACGCGAGCTGGAACACCTTATAGAGCGCAGTGTACTGCTTTGCCCCGGTACAGAGATAGAACAATTTAACCTTAACATACCAACGGCTCCTGTGAACGTTACCGAAAAAGAAACGCCAAGTGGCGCTTTGCTTTCACTTGAAGACATGGAACGCGAACACATAATGGCTGCACTAAAAATGTGTGGCGGAAAAGTGTTTGGCGCAGGCGGCGCTGCCGAAATGCTTAAAATAGCTCCGGCTACTTTATATGCCAAAATGAAAAAACTGGGTATTAAGCAGGAATACTTTTAATCAGAAAATCTATTGCTTCCGGAAAATTCGGAACATTAACTCCGGCATAAAAGCCGGTTAACTAAAATAATTCATCATGAAAAATAAAATACAAGGGCTGCACCACATTACAGCCTTAGCAGGAACCGCTAAACAAAACCCCGAGGATTGCACTAACGTCCTTGGTCAAAGGTTGGTTAAAAAAACCGTAAACTTTGACGATCCCGGAACCTATCACTTCTACTACGGCAACGAACAGGGTACGCCCGGCACGCTGCTTACGTTTTTCCCTTGGGAAGGCATCGGTAAAGGTTCGGCCGGTAACGGTATGGCTACAGATATTAGCTACAGCGTACCTGCCGGTAGCCTGGATTTTTGGGAACAACGTTTTAAGGAATATAATGTTAGCTTTGGAGCACGCGAAGAGCGCTTTGGCGCAACGTATCTTCCGTTTACAGACCCTGATGGCTTACAACTGAGCTTTGTAACGCCCGCCACACCAGACAACCGCGTTCCTTACACTACTGAAGAAATTGGTGCAAACGTGGCTGCCGTTGGTTTTCATAGCACCACACTTAGCCTGGACAAAATTGCGCCCACCGCTGCTATATTAACCGATATTTTTGGATACAGGTTACTTTCGCAGGAAGGGAACCGATACCGCTATGTAACCGATGAGGTAGATACGGCTAATTATATAGACCTTCTTGAAATACCCGGTGGGAAACGCGGTTACAATGCCGGCGGTACTAACCACCATGTGGCGTTCAGGGTTACAGATGAAGAAAGCCAAATGGTGTTAAGGGAACGTATTGTGGAAAAAAACTTTGGCATAACTTCAAAAATAGACCGTGATTACTTTTATTCGTTGTATTTTAGGGAACCGGGCGGGGTACTGTTTGAAATAGCTACAGATAATCCGGGCTTTACCGTAGATGAGCCGCTTAATGAACTGGGTACACATCTTAAACTGCCTAAACAACACAAATATTTAAGGGAGCGCCTGGAGCAAACCCTGCCTAAAATAGACTAACATGGCTGAAATAAAACTGGAACTTGATGACCGCCTGCATGGGGCATTTAACCTGTACGAAGACGAAAGTAAAACAGGCGAAATGGTAGTGTCTGTAAAAGACAATGTACTAACCGTGTACCACACTGAGGTAGCTGAAGCCGCTGCAGGTAAGGGATACGCCAAGGAATTGCTAAACGAAATGACAACCTACGCACGTGCCAATGGTCTTAAGGTGCGCCCACTGTGCCCTTATGTGCACGCACAGTTTAAAAGGCACCCTGAAGAATACAATGATATTTGGCTAAAAACAGACGACAATGAATAACACAATAATAACAGGCGCACCACTTACCCAAGATAGCAAAGTACTGATCATGGTTCACGGGCGTGGGGCTTCGGCACAGGATATTTTATCTGTAGCAAACTACCTGAATGTAGATGGTTTTACGCTAATAGCACCACAGGCTGAAGGGCATACATGGTATCCGTTATCATTTTTAGCGCCTACAAACAATAACGAACCTCATCTTTCGGCAGCATTACAAACCCTGGATGAAACTGTTAAACACGTGTTGTCTGCCGGGGTTACTGCGGCTAACATTTATTTCCTGGGGTTTTCGCAGGGAGCCTGCCTTACCAGCGAATATACCACACGTAATGCCACACGCTACGGCGGCATTGTTATATATACCGGTGGACTTATAGGCGATGCGGTAAACACCACGAATTACAAAGGTGACTTTGCAGGTACTCCTGTATTTATAGGCACCAGCAACCCTGATTTTCATGTGCCGGTAACGCGGGTGGAAGAAACAGTAAAGGTTATGGAGACTGTTCGTGAGTTCAACTGGCGTCGTGCCCGGAGAGGATGGGCACCTTAGATTGCTACAGTTATCTTACTCCTTCAGACTGGTAAGTCTGGTGCAATCTTTTTCTTCCCCTGGTTCGGTGCGATGTGTGCTTACTACAGCAT
>JAAXJD010000123.1:8563-11850 GCA_012270005.1 Flavobacterium sp.
TGCCGGTAACGCGGGCGGCAGACAGAGTTCCGGTAATGCACACACAGCCGGCCAATGTTACCCTGACAATGCATCATGGTAACCCGCACACCAAAAGCCAGGACGAAATAGACACTACAAATCAACTGATGTTTTAAACAAAACGTTATTTGGTTTACATTTACAAAAGAGAACTTTTCGGTTCTCTTTTGGCTTTTATAATTTAAAACTGATTAAAAACCTGCACTCATGCAACCACAAAAACCATCGGCAGCAGAGGCCCGTATGGCAGCCATGCAAGAACGAGAAAAGGAATTGCAACTGGTGCAATCCCTTTCCCAGGGGTGACTTTCTGTAAACAGCCGCCCCGATTTTTTGCGGTTTGCTTCGGCAAAACTGCAAGAGCACATTGGCTATAGCCAAATGGTTATTTGTGTAACAGACCGCGCCGAAAAAGAGTACACGCCTTTAATCCACACTTCCGATACGGCTAATACTGCATTAACAACCAGTAAAATCCCGGTTGCAGAAGGCTTTTTTGCAGATGCTATGTCTTCTGCCGATCCGCTGACACTGCCGTTATTCAACCTCAACGCTAAAAAACAACCGTTGCCCGGTTTTATTCAAAAAGCCATGAGCAATGGCATGCGTGAGGTGGTTGTTTTCCCACTCCATCATCAGGAAAATAACCCGGCCGTAGCTTACCTTTTCTTTTCACGCCCCGGAATGTTTTCACGTCCTGCGCAACGGCTTCTCAGAAGCCTTAGCCTGCAGCTGTCGCTAACGGTTTCGGGTATCATACGAAACCTTAACCAGGACGTAAACTCTTTGGGTACTGCTACTGACCAAATTGAAACAGAAAGCGCTCCTACGGTTACAAATGGTTTAATCATAGGAAACAGCCCCGCCATAAATGCCGTAAAGCAACTTATAAAAACCGTAGCCCCCACTACTAGCGGTGTGCTGCTCCTTGGCGAAAGCGGCACCGGAAAAGAGGTGATTGCCGCTGCCATACATGAAGCTTCGGGCAGGCGTGGCAAAAAAATGATAAAAGTAAACTGTGCCGCTATCCCCGAAAACCTGATGGAAAGTGAACTCTTTGGGCACGAAAAAGGAAGTTTTACCGGAGCAGTACAGCGTAAAATCGGTAAATTTAAGTTGGCCGACCAGAGCACGCTTTTTTTAGACGAAATCGGGGAACTACCCCTTGTCCTGCAAACCAAGTTGCTACGTGTATTACAGGAAAGCGAATTTGAACCCATAGGCAGCAGTACCACAATAAAGGTAAATGTTAGGGTTATAGCAGCAACAAACCGCAATCTGTTAAAGGAAGTTGCCGAAGGGCGTTTCCGGGCCGATTTATTTTACAGGCTAAACATCTTCCCGATTAATCTTCCGGCATTGCGGGATCATAGGGAAGACATACCCGCCCTGGCAAATTATTTTATAAAAGAATATTGTACCAGGAACAAACGAAAGGTGCTCACCATAGCTTCAAAAACACTGGAAACGATGCAGTTATATCCGTGGCCGGGAAATGTGCGTGAACTAAAACACTGCGTAGAACGCAGTATATTACTCTGCGAAACAGGCACAATTACAGCAATTGATTTTCCTGAAATAAAAGCGCCAAACACCGATGACGAAACTTTAGAAATAAAGCCTTTGCATGAAATAGAACGCGCCTATATACTCAGGGCCATAAAAATATGTAATGGCCGCATCTCGGGGCCAAACGGAGCTGCCATACGTTTAGGGCTGCCACATACCACGCTTATTTCCCGTATGCAGAAACTCGGGATTTCTAAAACACACACCTCCGGTAAAGATAAAACCAGTTAAAAAGCTCCTACCGGGAGCTTTTATTTTTTAGCATACATAATATTTTACGACATTTCGTAAGCATACGCTTTCGAAACAAAGTATAAATCACTAAAAAACAAAAAGTTAATTAAAAGGTACTTGTTTGGCAAATAGTTATATACAATTATAATTCTATTCACCATAAAACCTTTTAAATCATGACTAAAAAAATTATTACAGCTGCACTGATACTTACAGTGCTAGGCAGTATTGTTACCGGATGTGCTGACAACGCAAAAGTACAGGCCAATGAAAACAATGCCGAAAAACAAACTGTACATCGCGAGTATGTAGAGGTGGCTAACGGCGTAAAACTACACATTACCGATTTAGGCACGGGCACCCCGGTAGTGCTTATACATGGCTACCCGCTTAGCGATGCTTCATGGGAGTATCAATACCTTCCGTTAGTTAAAGCGGGCTATCGCGTGGTGGGCATTACCCTGCGTGGGTTTGGGCAATCTGATAAGCCATTTAGCAGCTATAACTACGATGAGTTTGCCGACGACATTAAAGCTGTACTGGATACCCTTAAAATAGAAAATGCAACACTGGGAGGCCACTCTATGGGTGGTGCCATAGCCCTGCATTATGTAGCACGACACAATGCGGCACACGTAAATAAACTGGCACTTTTTGCCGCTGCAGGCCCTACGCATACTAAAAAAGCCGACTATCCGTACCCGTTTTTTACAAAAGAAGATATTACCCAATGGATAGAACTTATAAGCAACAACAGGCCTGCGCTGCTGGCTACTGTAGGAGGACGTTTTACGCTAAACCAGGAGAGCGTACCCCCTGCAATAGGACAATGGTTATACGGTATTGAAATGCAGTCATCAGCATACGCTATGCAGCAGGCACTTACAGCACTGCGAGATGAAGACCTACGTGGAGACCTGCCAAAAATAAAAATACCGACGCTTATACTACATGCCAAAGCAGATCAGATTGTAGCTTATGATAACGCCTTACAAATGAACAAAGGCATTACAGGCTCTACCCTGGTAACATTTGATAAAAGCGGGCATGCTCTTTTTATTGAAGAAAAAGACAAGTTTAACAACGAACTTATAAACTTCTTAAAAAAATAAATTTGCTATGAAATCTATATATACATTTAAAAGCCTGATAGTAGTTGCGCTTACAATAACACTTAACTCAGCCTCAGCGCAAACCGCAGTACCTGCTGCACAAGATCCTAATATTAACAGGGAAACAAAAATATTCCTGAATGAGTTAAACAGTGGTGGCGGTAAGCCGCTTGAGCAGATGACACCACAAGAAGCACGCCTTGTGCTGGTAAATGCACAAAAGTCGGTAAGCTATGACTATTCTGATATTGAGGAGTCTGAAAAAACTATACAACAGGATGGGTACACTGTAAAATTGCACAGTGTAAAACCGAAAGGTGCTATGCCCGGTCTGCCTGGTGTTAAGTGTTT
>JAAXJD010000220.1 GCA_012270005.1 Flavobacterium sp.
AATCTACTGTACCCTCACCGGTATTTCCGGCCTTAGGAGTGTTATTTTCTACCTTTTTACCCTTAAGTTCCGGATATTTTTTTTCAAATTCCTTCATGTCGCGCTCCATATAATCGGCTACAAAAATCCTTGGCGTTCCTTTAACAGCCTTGTCCACGTAGTTTAGCTCGCCGAAATACGTAACAGTACCATTTTTTATCTCAAACGGTATTGCAAAGTCTTTACTGTAGCTCACTTCACCTGTAGGGCCCAGGCGGTTTAGGTAACTGTACCTGTTAAAAGCATATGTTCCGGGTTCACGCTCTATAATTACCAAATAGGTTTTTTTGTTGCCAAAATCACCATTCCACCCTGCGCCCGATTTGTGCGGCGTATTGATTATTATTTTACCGGCATTTTTCTTTTTAAACGTTTTATCGTTACCTGTAGGCTCATAGAAGAATCGGTATATTTCATTCACAGGTGTATCGCCTTCAAAGGTTAAGGTACCTATGGCAATGCCCTTTTCGGGGTTGGCAGGGTAGTTATCCGGCGATGCGGCATACTCTGTTTTAGACGCGCATGATGCTATTACTATTGCCACAAGGGCAAGCAGGCTCTTTTTCATAGAATATTGTTTTTACACAAATGTAGTTAAAACAATAAAAGTTAGAGGAATCAAACTGCGTTAAAAAAGAATCCCCTGCGGTGCGTAGGCATGCAGGGGATAGCATTATAAAAAAGAGGGCAAAGCGTTTAGTACACTTTAAACTGAAATATCTGCGATGCAGTAGTGTTTCCTGCTGCATCTTCAGTTACTACTTTCCAGTAGTACTTAGTGCCCGATGCTACATTTATACCGGTTAATTCTGTTGCTGTCGTGGTAGTACCCACCTGAGTAACAGGATTAGCGTTAGTATCCATATATACCGTATAACCACTAATATCGTTATCAACATCGGCACCTGCCCATTTAAGGCTTATTTGCGGGCCATTTACACTGCTGCTCATAGCAGGGGAAACCAGGTCTGCCGGGAACGGGGCGTGGCTTACCGTAGCCGTACCCGCATTATAAAATTTCCAAACATCGCTTTTTACTGTAGTACCGTCAGACTTACGCGCTCCTACATACCATGAGTAGGGGGTGCCCTTTGTAAGGGTTACATCAAAAGAAGTAGCGGTGGCAGCGTTATATTGCAGCTGAGACTGCGTGTTAAGGTTTTTTACATACAGGTAGTACCCCTGCGTACCTTCGGAAGCATTCCACTGAAAGGTTACTTTATTTTGGGTATCAGATACATCTGTACCGGTAAGGCATTCTGTGTTGTTTGCAGGTGCAGAAAGGGCTGAAGCAGCATTACCACCAGCCGGTGCCGAACCGTTGTCGTCGCCTCCACAGCCGGCAGCTCCTAAAAGCGCTGCGAAAGAAAGGTATATTAATTTCTTTTTCATTGTTTTACAATTTTAGAGTAAGACGTGGTACCGCCAGCCGTAACCTTTACTATGTATACGCCGCTTTGTAGCGCAGCTGTATCTATTGTAATGGCGTCGGTTTGAGAAGCGGTAACCTTAGCAGTCATTAGTTTACCTACTGTATCGAATATCTCTATGCCAACTGTTGTGTTTTCGGCATAGGCCGCTACAACATTCAGCACATTGTCTACCGGGTTAGGGAATACAAGGGCCTTATTATCCAGTACAAAGGTTTCTTTGTATTTGCCCTGGCAGTCTTTATCTGTTTTTACCTCTATGGTGTTTTCACCTGGTGCTACCGCAACCTTGTAAGTGTCGTTGTTTGTTTCTACAGATACGCCGTTAACGGTAACGGTATACAGGCTTCCGCCCTCCATATTTAAACTAACCGTTTTAGCATTGCGGTTCATTTTAGACAGCACCGAAAGATCTGCCGGTTGTGTTATTTCTACCGTAAAACACTGGCGGTAGGCAGGTGCTTCTGATAAAGTGAAGCAAAGTTCGTACGTGCCGCCATCAAGGTTTGTAAATGCCCCCGTGGTACTAAATGCAGTACTTTGGTTATATCCGGTTGCGGTAAGTGTAGCCGTATAATTGTGGCTCGCCGCTGCGGTAAACGCTATACTTCCATTATTGGCATTTCGGCAGGTTTCGCCGGTATTTGTAATGGCAAAGTTGTTTTGTGGTAAGGTAAATAACGGGCAACCGTTAAAATCTACCACAGTACCCACAGGGGTATCAGGGCAAAGGTCTGCATTGTTACCTATACCATCAAAGTCATCATCTGGCTCTGTGTAGGTAAAGCGCAGCCAGTTAAGGTTAAACTCTGGCGATACAATTAAAAACCTTAGGTAGTACCTGCCTGCCGGTAGTGTAACCTGTGTGTTTTTTGTTTGCCACGTTTGCCATCCGCCGGTAGGGGGTAGGGTAACGGTTTCTATGGTTTGTGTATCGGCATTAATAAGCTGAATAGACATCTGACCATTAGTTTGCAGGTTTGCATATCGGTACTCCACTCTGTAGTTACCCGCCTGGTTTATGTTAACCAAATAGTCCAGGTAATCGCCGGGGCTGGTGTAGCCTATATTTTGCCCGCCCCCGGTATCTGAAGTGTTTTCAAGCACCAGTCCGTTGTTTACGTAAAAGCTTTCTGCCTGTATTGTGCCAGGTAGCTGCTGTACATTTCCTATACGGTTAATTACCAATTTATCTGTGTAGGTACTGTGTACGGCATTGTCTACCGCTACAAGGTTAGAGCCTGCGTACGTAAGGGTAATTACATCGGTATTGTTTAAGGCTCTTTCCGGGGTAATGATAATGCTGTTACTGCTTACGGTATTAATAGCTGTAATGGCTACAGCGTTTCCGTTTGCTTTTAATGTAAGGTTGCTATCGGTATAATTGATACCCGCAGCAAGGTCTTTGTTAAACGTAACCAGAATTTTATCGCCCAAAACATTGGTTCCTGCATCTACAGTTTTAAGCGCTATAGATGATGCCGGTACAGCATTTTTAAAATCAACATAGTTGAGGTTAAAACCTGCTGCATCTACATAAATCCTGAATTTATTAGTACCTGCCTTAAGTATAACACCCTGTATGGATTTTGTACCCCAAGTGGTGTACCCGCCGGTATTATCAAGGGTTATCATTTCAGAAATCCTGCCGGTTTGGTCTTCAAAATGAAGCTTTCCACCCACACCCGCATAGCGTATGTCTATATCATAAGCCGTGTCTGCAGCTACTGTAAGGGTATATTGCATCCACTCTCCCGGAGCGGTATGGCTCACGTGGAAACCATTGGTTACAGCATCGGTACAGTTTTGTATGTCTACACCGTCGTTACGCATTTGCCAACCTTGGTTCCATGCAGTATAGGTACCGCCGCCGCTGTGGTAGGTAGCCACATCATTGTCTTTATATGCATATTCGTTGGTACCGTAATCGTACTCAGTAGCGTAAAGCTTGCCCGGTAAATTGTGTGTTTTATACTTTTTAGTATCGGTAGTTTGTACCTGCCTGAACATAGCGTCTATAACGCTCGTGTTTACATTAACGTTTTCTATTTTAAAATTGTCGGCAAGTTGCATTAGGGTAGTAAATGCCGCTGACGCCGATGGTGCGGTACCTGTACCACTCCAGTAATCCAGTAGTTGCTGGTAACCTGCAGGCATCTTCACACTGGTCATACCCGAAATGCTTTCTACCTTTTTCATAGGCCACCAAGACCATCCTATACCCAGGTCTTCAACCAGTTTTATCGCATCCCTAAACCAAACGTTTCCGTTTTCCCCACTTTCGCCCAGCCATAATGGTACATTGTACTGGCTGCGTAGGTTTAGTAACCCCTGTATGGCATCTTGTGTATTGCTGTTCCAGTATTTATGGAAGCTTAGCGTCATGTTATTATCCCAAAGGGGCATAATACCGGCGTAGTTGTTACCCCAGCAGTTACCCTCTATAATAATCATGTGGTTTTGATCTACCTCGCGTATGGTTTGCGTAAGCTGCACCATTATGCTGCGTAGTGGGCCGTTGTTGCCCTCGTCGCATCCGTTTTGGTTGGTACCGGTAAAGTTCCAGTTAGGCTCGTTTATAAGATCGTAAGCGCCTATCCATGGGCTATCTTTGTAGCGTTCTGCCAGTTTTCTCCATAATGCCACCAGCTTTTGCTTGTTAGCTTCACTTTCCCACAACGATGGTTTGCTTGGGTCGTAGTCAGATATGTTAGCATCTTTACCCTGTCCGCCCGGTGTGGCGTGCATATCCAGTATAAGATACATTTGATTTGCTGCACACCACTGTAGTAACTGGTCTGTGCGGTTAAAGCCCTCATCCAGCCAGGTTTGTTGCCCTGCTACGGGTTCCTTTTCTATAGGTAGCGTATACAGGTTGTAGTGCATGGGTAAACGAACCGAGTTAAATCCCCAGGCTTTAAGCGAATCAATATCGCGTTTTGTTATACCATTGTCCCGGTATTTTTGGTAGAACGTCTCCGTATTGGTTTCGCCTACAAGGTCTGATATTTTTTTTCTTATCTCGCGCTGTGTGCCCGCAAAGCTTGCTGTTTGCAGCATGTATCCTTCCTGAATCATCCATCCGCCAAGGCCCAGCCCGCGCAGGATAACCGTATTTCCGTTACCGTCTACAATGTTTTGTCCCTGCTGGTGCAAAAAGCCCTGGCTAAACGCCATAGCAGGAACCATAACACTAATAAGTAACGATAGTATTACTTTTTTCATAAATCGTTTTTTGGTTGTTTATTGTTTTTAATATACCAAAGTATGTATTCCGTGTGCCGGAATGGTAAACGTTGCTTTGCTGTTAGCAATCATAAGGTGGTACTGAACAGCGCTGTCTGATGCGTTCATTACTACTGTTACCACCTTTCCGTCAGGGTTTTTAAACGAAGCACTTTGCAGTGTGCTGCGGCTTACCGCCGAGCTTAGCCTTTTTGCTCCGGGTTTAACAAACTTAGAAAAGTGCCCTATGTAGTAATAAGACGGGGTGTAAATAACCTCTCCTTTAGTTAAATCAGCGTGTACAGGGGCAAAGCAAAAATTACCCACGTGGTTTGGCCCGCCCTTTTCATCAAGCAGAATGTTCCAGTCTGTCCAGCCGGTAGTACCGTTGTTAAAGTCGTTAATCATTTGTTCGCCATAGCGCTCACCATTGGCCCAAAGCATCATTTTAGAAGCATCGTATTTTTCTACACAGCCTTCGGTAAACATAAGGTTTATGGCAGGGTAGGCCTCATGTACTTTTTTTACATTATCGTACAGTGGTTTTGCACCCGTCCATGTTTCGTACCAGTGGAAACCTACGCCCCAGGCATATTTAGCCGCTTCAGGATCGCTAAGTATGGTATTGGCACGCTGAAACAACAGATCGCGGTTGTGGTCCCAAACAATTATTTTTTTGTCTTTGTGGGCTTTACGAACCGTAGGGCCGAGGTAATTTTTTAAAAAATCTCTTTCTTCTTCAGCTGTGTATACGCAAGATTCCCATGTTTGTGTAGCCATAGGCTCGTTTTGCAGTGAAATACCCCAAACAGGGATTCCTTCTTTTTCGTACGCGGCAATAAACTTTACGTAGTAATTAGCCCACGCCTGGTAATACTGCGGTAAAAGTTTACCACCCTTAAGCATGTTGCCGGTACTTTTCATAAAAGCGGGAGGGCTCCACGGGCTTGCGTAAAATGTGACTTTGTTATCAGCTTCCTTCAAAGCCTGTTTTATTAGCGGCAGTTTATATTTTCTGTCGTGGTCTATATTAAAAGAGCTAAGCGAGGCGTCGCCCTCTTTTATATACGTATAACTGTCGCTGCTAAAATCACAGCTGTGAATGTTTGTACGGATAATAGAGTACCCTATACCATCTGTAGTATCAAAATACGCTTTTAAAAACTCCTTTTGTTTATCGGCAGGGAGTTTCGCAAATACTTCTGCGGAGGCATCGGTAATCGCGCCACCTATGCCCAGTATGTGCTGAAAGGTAATATCTGGCTGTACAAATACGCATATTTCCGTTTCCAGGGGCTGTATAGCTTTGTTAAAAGTACTACCTTCTGATTTGGTAAACCGTAGTTTCGTGTTTTCTGCCGTAGTATATAGCGTAACGCTTTTGCCCGCTGCGGAGTATTTAGGCTGGGTTGTATTGGTTTTGCCCTTTTGTGCCATGGCAATGCTTCCTAAAGCAAAAAAAAGCGCTAGTATGCTGTTTTTTTTCATTTTGTAGATAAAATTTACGCTGATAATATTAGTTGGCTGTAGTGGTGTTTTTCAAAATATGGTTAAAAAATAGCCTGTAGTCAAATTAATGAATACAGGCTATTGCAAAACTAACCCTATATGAATAATTAATTGATTCTCCTGAATTCTACATTATCCAGTGTGATGTTACCGCTGTTACCGCCACCACATTTTATAACAAGGTAAACTGTACCATCGGTGTCAAATGTGATAGGATTACCGGTGTGTTCACCACATCCTACATCTGAAATAAGTCCGCTAAACGGAGCGGTAGCACATCCTGCCCACGTATTAAGCGCAAAACGCTTAGGGCCAGAACCAAAACCTTCGTTATAGTCTTGTCCGTCTACGGGGCGTACTGGTGAAACGTAAACTTCAAACCAAGTATCCTGTGCACCTTGTCCGCTTACTTTCATATCCAGTTTATACTGCTTACCTGCTATTACGTTTACCGCCTGGTAAATAGCTTTTTGGTTCCATCCGCTTGCAGATACGGTAGCAGCACCGTTAGCAAAGGTCCACTCTGCACCAGACGCGCTAATGTTTGCCACTGTCCAGTTTGTAGCACCATCTGTAAAGCTGTTGTTTAGTATAAGGTTACCTGCTACAGGGTCTGGTGTAGCTACAGTAACGGTTTGCACCGCTGTGTTCATAGCACCCCCTGAGCCAATAGCCTTGTGTGTAATGGTATACGTACCGGCATCCGGAAGGAAAATATCGTACACCTGCGGCGCTTTTACCGGTCCGTTACCAAAATCCCAAATGTTGTTTGTAGATTCTGTAGTACCCGTTAGCCTAAGCTTGTTAGCATTTCCGTCAATCTGCGTTACTGTAAACGAAGCATCAATATCGTCGTTAGACAGCGCATTGCCTGATTTTACTTCATCGGGCTGACAACCTACGGTTAGGGCTGCTGCTGCCATAACGGCAGCAAAGCAGCTTGATTTTATAATATTATTGGTTCTCATAGCTCCAAAAAATTAATACTTGTCGTTTTGAATTAGTTTGGTGTTAGTCAGTTGGTTTAGCGGTATAGGCCATATTTCGTGCTTACCGGCTACAAATCCGCGTGATGCAAGCTTAGAAGCAGCCTGTCCTGTGCGGATAAGATCGTGCCAACGGTGCCCTTCACCTGCAAGCTCCAACCTGCGCTCTTTCATTACCGCATCCATAGATACAGTGATTACCGGCATGTTAGCCCTTCTGCGTACGGCGTTTAGCAGTGCCTGCGCACGTTCACCTGTACCTCCTAGTGCTTCTGCCTCCATAAGGTAGGTATCTGCAAGGCGTATTACGTAGGTGTTTTGCCTGTAGTTTAGCACCACATCACCACCACCGGTAGTAAGGTCTGCATTGGTAGGCATAAATTTCTTAAGGAAATAGCCTGTATCCATATAGCCCGGAGAGTATGTAGCCTGACCTGTTGCCACAAGGTTACTAAGGTCTGCAATTGTAGCATCATAACGGGTATCACCCACTAGCGCATCATGTAAATCCTGAGTTACTGTGTTAAAGCTCCAGCCTGTTTCATACTTTGGTGCAGTAGGTGTAGCAGCACTGTAACCACGTGGGCCTACCATTACGTTTAATGAGTTACCTTCATCTGTTCCAGAGCCCCAGGCACCCCATGTAGCATTACTTTTAGAGGTGTGCGTAGCTTCCCAGATAGACTCAGAGTTAAACTTATTGTCTACTTTCCAAAGGTCAGCAAAGTTAGTTAGTAATGAATATCCGTATGGGTTGGCTCCGCCCGGTGTTCCGTTTACTTCGGCAAGTATCTGTGCTGCCTCGGTATTTTTCTTTTCAAAAAGGTATACCTTACCAAGAAGCGCCTTACCGGCTCCCTGAGATACACGTCCTGCTTCTGTTTCAGCATTTATTGTAGTAGGAAGATCTGTAATAGCAGCTTTAAGTTCGTTTTCTATAAACGCATATACGTCTTCTGGCTTAGCCTGCAGTACATTATAATAGCTGGTAGGGTTAACCGGCTCTGTAATAAGCGGTATGTTTTTAAACATGGTAACCAGCTGGAAATAGTAGTATGCCCTAAGCATTCTGGTCTCTGCTACAAATCGCGCTTTTTTAGTAGCATCCATGTTTGTAGTAGGAAGCTTTTGTAAAAGCACGTTTGCCCTGTAAATTCCCTGGTAGTAGTCTGTCCAGAAACTGTTTGGTAATGATGCAGGGTTAATGGTATAATTAGAGAATGACTGCATGCCCGCACCGTCTGATGCGCTACCGCCACCTGCATAAAAATCATCTGAACCGGCGTTTAGCATGGCAATCATGTTTTCAAATCCGCCTGATTCTTTTTTCATAATGTCGTATACTGCTACAAGCCCTGAATAGGCTTCAGTTTCTGTTTTGTAGTAGTTAGACTCGTCTATACTAGCTATAGGATCTACTTCTACAAAGCTATCGGTGCACGAGTTTAGGGCAGATAGCGCCATAGCGGCCAATACTATTAATTTGATGTTCCTGTATTTCATTTTTCGCACAATTTTAATTAGAATGCTAAGTTACAACCAATCATAAATGATCTTGCCTGAGGATAATAACCGCGGTCAATACCCATTACGTCTCCACCAATTTCAGGATCAAAACCTGTATACTTAGTAAATGTTAAAAGGTTTTCTCCGGTTACATAAAGCCTTGTTTTAGATAGTCCTGCTTTAGATATAATGCTTGATGGCAGTGAATAGCCAAGCTGAACCACTTTTATACGGAAATAGTCGCCATCCTGAAGATAGAATTTAGACGGCTTGCTGAAGTTTTGGTTAGGGTCTGATGTAGAAAGCCTAGGGTAGGTGTTAGAAGTACCTTCGCCAGTCCACCTGTTTAAGGCGTTTGTTTGCCAGTTGCTGTTAATCATATCCAGCCTGCGTACGCCCTGGAATATTTGGTTTCCACCAACACCCTGGCCAAATACGGTAAGGTCAAAGTTTTTGTACTCAAGGTTTACAGTAAGTCCGTAGGTAAAGTCAGGTAGAGGCTTACCAATGTAAGTACGGTCTTTTTCTGTAATTTTTCCGTCTTTGTTAAGATCTGCCCACTTAAAGTCACCAGGTACTGCATCCGGCTGAATTTTTGCACCGCTTGCATCTACGTAAGCATTTATTTCTGCTTGGTTTTGGAATATGCCTTCGTTAATAAAACCGTAGAATGCGTTGTAAGAACTGCCTACAGCACTACGGGTTAACGGGAAAGCAGAAGATTGTATACCAGGACCGTCGTTAAACTTCCTGTCTGCACCTACACTTGTTACAGTGTTTTTAAGTGTAGAGAAGTTACCGTTTGCACTGATTTTAAGGTCGCCGATTTGCTTACGATAGCCCAGCTCAAATTCTATACCGCTGTTTTTAATAGAAGCAACGTTACCTAGTGGAGCGTTAGAAGCACCAATGTAGCCTGGGATGGTTACATATTGCAGGATGCCACTTGTCTTTTTAACATAGTATTCTGCAGTAAGTGTAAAGTCTTTAAGCAGGGTAGCATCAAAACCTACGTTAGTCATGCTTGTTTCCTCCCAACTTAGGGATTGGTTACTCGGGCGTATTATAGTATTACCTATAGCTACGTTACCCTGATTACCAACGGTATAGTTATAACCACCACCTACAAGTGAAAGATAGCCGAATTGATCAATGTTGTCGTTACCGGTTACACCATAACCACCACGAAGTTTAAGCTGGTTTACATAGTCGTTTTCTTTCCAGAATTGTTCTTTGTTTACGTTCCAACCCAAAGAGAATGATGGGAATACACCATATTTTTTATTTGAACCAAACTTGGAAGAACCGTCTCTACGGACAATCGCAGTAAGCAGGTAACGTTCTTTGTAATCGTAGGTAATCCTACCAAATACAGAGCTTAGCGTATTTCTTGCGTTGTCAAAGGCATAGCTTTGAATATCTATAGCAGGAGTACTCCAGTTAAATGATGCATCAGCATGGTTGTTTACCGGCTGGTTGTAATAAGTAGTACCCTGGCCGTAGCCTATGTTGTTTACATAAGCACCCTGACCTACAAGTACTGTAAAGTTGTGGCCTGCAATGTTTTTAGAGTATGATACAGTGTTTTCTATGTTCCAAAGGAACGACTGGTTTTGAGACCTGAAAAGGCTGTTTCTTAATGTGTTGCTGTTTGGTCCCATGTACGATTTTGGCGTAAAGCTCTCTGAACCGTAGTAAGCTTGTTTACCGCTTACCTGGCTTCTGAACTTAAGACCTTCTGTAGGAGTTATTTCAGCAAACGCGCTACCCAGTATGTTGTCTGCCCAGTCGTAATTACCAAGCCTTGTTTGTACATACGCAAGTGGGTTAGTCATTTCCTGCTGTACAGCATCAGAAATACCATAATAGTTACCTGCGGCATCTTTTACAGAAAACGTTTGAGAATAATCACTAGGGTTTGGCCTTGTTGAAGGATCTGTAACAATTGCAGGTGTAGTAGGGTCAAGGTTAATGGCAGAAGCAAGAGGGCCGCCAAATTCACTATTAGTGTTACCTAAACCTATTGTTTTTTCGCGAGAATAGGTAAATGTTTGTCCTACGTTTAACCAGCTGGTTACTTTGTGGTTAGAGTTTAACCTAAGGGTTTTACGCAGGTAGTTAGATATTTGCGAAGTTACTATACCTTCCTGGTCTGTGTAACTAAATGAAGCAAAGAAGTTAGATTTATCGTTACCGCCGCTCAAGCTAAATTCGTGTTGCTGACGTGCTGCGCTATCGTTAAATATTTTG
The DNA here is from genome assembly GCA_012270005.1 of Flavobacterium sp. Taxonomy (GTDB): domain Bacteria; phylum Bacteroidota; class Bacteroidia; order Flavobacteriales; family Flavobacteriaceae; genus Flavobacterium. The sequence goes on from JAAXJD010000220.1 coordinate 10,946, forward strand.
CTTTGCCAATCTGTACCTTTACCGTATGTGCCTACATTAGGGTAAGGCAGTTTAAAGTCACCAACTCCGTTATAACCGTTAGCATATTGCTCGTTCCTTAAAGCAGCATACTGCTCTGCATTCAGCAGGTCTAGCTTGCGTGCTGCGCGAGATACGCCACCAAAACCGTTGTAGGTAACAGAAATTTTACCTGATTTACCTTTTTTAGTAGTTACAAGTATAACTCCACTAGCTGCCCTGGTACCGTAGATAGCAGCAGAAGCCGCATCTTTTAGTACTTCCATTGAAAGGATGTCTGACTGGCTGATGAAGCTAATGTTATCCATAACAACACCATCAACAACGAACAATGGATTGTTAGCATCTGCTCTAAAAGAGGTTACACCCCTTACACGTACTGTGGCAGACGAGCCTGGCTGGCCAGAGTTTGCAAAAATAGTAACACCCGAAGTCCTACCTTGTAGCGATTGCTCTATACGGGTTAAAGGAAGGTTTTCAAGTTGTTCTGCTTTTACAGAAGAAATTGCACCGGTAACCACCGATTTCTTTTGTGTACCATAACCTACAACAACAACTTCTTCAAGTACATTAGTAGACGGTACAAGTTGTACATTAATTTCTTTTTTGCCGGCTACAGCTACCTCTTGCGTAGCGTAACCAACAAAACTGAACTGAAGCGTTGCCCCGTTGTCAGTTTTAATTTGGTACTTACCATCTATGTCAGATGATACACCATTTTGGGTTCCCTTTACATAAATAGAGGCACCCGGGACCGGCAATCCGGTTTCGTCTGTTACCTGTCCCGAAA
>JAAXJD010000165.1 GCA_012270005.1 Flavobacterium sp.
TTCATCTGTCGGACGGACATTGCAGAAGTGTCTTTTACCTTATCCGATAAGCCGATTACACATAAGCCTTGTCTGCTATCGGCAAACCATATAACCGTAACCGATAGTCTATCCCATTCCTCAGCTTGCTTTTGCAGGCTCACATCAATACGGATATTATTTTCTTCTAACAGCCTTTTACTGCCTGCAAAGTAGTTTTCGTTATTGTGCCGGGCATTTAGCCCCTTACCTGTTATGCTTTCAAAGTTGGATAAAGGAATCGTTGGAAGATCACCAAAGTGGTTAACCACTGCTCCTGCCAAAGGATGCTCGGAGCGCTTTTCCATGCTCAAAAGGACATTTTTTGATGTATCATCATTATCCAGCCACACAATGTTCATAACAAGTGGCTTTCCTTCTGTAATAGTCCCCGTTTTGTCAAGTACCACGGCAGTAACTCGTTTCGCCAACTCAAGGCTTTCGGCATCTTTTATAAGTATCCCATTCTCTGCGCCTTTACCAACACCAACCATAATGGCAGTGGGAGTCGCCAACCCCAATGCGCAGGGGCAGGCTATTATAAGAACGGTAATAGCTGCCTGTAACCCCTGTACTATGCCGTTTTCACCACCTAACACCCACCATAGCATAAAGGTAACGGTTGCAATACCCATCACCGCGGGAACAAAAATGCCTGCAATTTTATCCACCAGTTTCTGCACGGGTGCTTTGCTGCCTTGGGCATCCTGCACCATTTTTATTATGTGTGCAAGCATGGTTTCTTTCCCTACGTTTATCGCCCTGAACTCAAAAGCGCCCCGTTGGTTAATCGTACCTGCGAATACCTTTTCGGCTATCTTTTTGGCTACCGGTATAGGCTCTCCGCTTAACATACTTTCGTCCACATACGACGTTCCCGAGGTCACTATACCATCCACCGCTATCTTTTCGCCCGGTTTCACCTGTATGACATCGCCAGGGATTACCTGGTCAAGAGGAGTCTGCTGAAGCGATCCATCTGCGAGCACTACCGTAACAGTTTTTGGCTGTAGGCCCATCAGCTTCCTGATGGCCGAGGAGGTGCTTCCTTTAGCCCTTTCTTCCAAAAGCTTACCAAGCAGGATAAATGCGATGACAACCGCTGCTGCTTCAAAATAGACGTGCGCATGCAAGCCTCTCTTGTGCCAAAAGGCCGGAAATAACATATTGAAAACACTGAACAGGTAAGCAATGCCGGTGCTGAGCGCTACCAATGTATCCATATTGGCAGAGCGGTATTTTGCCTGCTTCCATGCATTGATGAAAAAGTCCCTACCCAGCCAAATTACGACAGGAGTAGAAAATACCCACATCATCTCATTCGCATAGGGCATATCCATAGCGAACATCCCCAGTACTACTACGGGTAACGAGAAAAGGACAGCCCAGAAAGCTTTTTTCTTAAGTTGTGTATACTTTTGGGCATAAATCGCTTCTAATGCCTCCTGCCTTTGTTCCTCATCTTCCAGCAATAGGTCGTAACCCACAGACTGCACCGCCTTTTGCAGTTGGATGACATCTATTCTGCCGGGTTCAAATTCGACTGTCAAATTTCCCGTAGCATAGTTCACTGAAGCGCTCTTGACACCCGGTTGAAAGTTAACGATACTTTCAGCGCTTGCCGCGCAGGAAGCGCAAGTCATACCCAGAACAGGGAACACCTGTTTTATAGTATAAAGGTCATTTGCTGCCATATTTTGCTTGGTTTAATTACCCTGCAAATTTGGCTACGGCATCCTTGTCGTTTATTGTGGAATTCTTTAATTGATTTGTAACTTTTATAAACTATCCAGGGGCCTTCTTTTCTCTTCCTTTGCCTGTTTGAAATGGCTCGGCGTGAGTCCGGTCACTTTTTTAAACTGGTTGCTCAGGTATCCAACGCTGGAGTAATTCAGGCGGAAGGCAATCTCACTCAATGACAATTCGTCGTACACCAGGAGTTCCTTTACCTTTTCTATTCTCTGCGCAATGTAGTACTTCTCGATTGTAGTGCCCTCCACTTCTGAAAAAAGACTGGATAAGTAATTGTAGTCGTGATTCAGCTCATCCTTAAGCACATCTGACAAATTGGTCTTCAATTCACCCTGGTGCTAGTGCCCCAAAGGGATGATTGTGTTCTTTATTTTTTCAATAATCTTGCCCTTTTTGTCATCTATAAGGGCAAATCCCAGGGAGATCAGGATATCTTTCAGCTTTTCCCTTTCCGTGACTGAAAGCTCATTTTCCAATGCAGCTTCGCCCAATCGTACATATTTTGTCTTCAGGCCAAGTTTACCGAGTTCGTTTTCTACCACCATGATACAGCGGTTGCAAACCATATTTTTTATATATAATGTTGTCATTGGCACTCCTAATTTACCTGCAAAATTACGATTTTAAGGTTTTAATTTACGTAGTTAAGATGCCAGCGCCAGTTTGTTGACGCATTTCTAATTTGCATTTGATTATTATGATTACTCAGATGGCAGTCATAAAATATACAATTATGAAATACCAATGGACAAGAATTGGTTTCAAACTTTTATAGTTTTAAAAATCTACAATACCACTAAAAAGAAGTATAGAAAATTGTTTACTCCACTGAAAGGAAAAGAATACACATATGAATTAGAATATGCCGGAGGGCAAATGCTGCAAATCCAAAAAAAATTATGGGAGCGCAATGATTTTCGTTATCCACGTTGGAAACCAGTTCTTTTAGGGCTGGTTTTTTTGGGGCATCCGACACCGCTGCGCTTTCCGTTACAATCGTCAAGGGGGGATTTTCACTACAATCCCTGATGCTTTACTATTCCTTTGAGCGCATATCATCATAAAATTCCTTTAAATGCCAATACGAAGGGCACTTGTCATAGGGTCTTTAAAGCTGGCAATTGAAGTATAACAGCTATTAAGGAATTTCTGGGTGTCACTGATTTTAGCCCAAGGCTTCCAGTCAACAGCAACCGGCGGCGGGTTTTTCTCAAAATATTTTTTTATCTCATCTGGATTCATGCCGCAAAGTAAAAACAGTTTTCATGTCAGTTACGACGTAATAACACTAAAGGTCAATTAACGCCATCCAATTCCACATCTGCAAAAGGTATTGAAACACTACGTAATTTCATTTTTACATATGAAAACGATTGGTGAACGATGGACAATAATGTAACTAAAGACGACCTGCGCCAATTTGGGCTACTGCTCCTTGAACAGATCGGGCAGCTATTAGCGCAAGGTGAAAGAACAGAAAATGCCGGAACAGACTTTGAATGGTTAAAGGGAAGGGTAGTGCGAAAGCTTTTGGACATTTCTGCCGGCTCCTTGCAAAACTTGCGTATCAGTGGAAAGATTCGCTACAAAAAAGTCTTGGGTTCCTACTACTACAATAAGTCTGACCTTCTGAAACTTTTCGGGGAAAATTAAATATGGAACTGGCAAATCTTCTAAAATATCTTTCAATATTTGAAAAGGACAACAGGCTTAATGTTTGGCATTTTGCATTGCTTACCGCCATATTGTATTTAGGTTACAGGCAGGGCGAGAGCGGTATAATTAAAGTGAGCCGGAGTAAATTGATGAGCCTGTCACACATCCACACAATTCACACTTACCATAAATCCTTTAAGGAACTTCAAGTTATGGGATATATCGATTATCGTCCTTCATATCATCCAGGGTATCGAAGTGAAGTAATACTGAAAATAGCCCAATAATCGACTTGTTTCCGCTTTATATCGCGGAAATAAAGGAACTTATCAGCTCGTTATTAATAGAGGCAAGCAATCTTATTTGCCGGTTTGTCATTGGCTGATTAATGAGGATGAAAAATGTTGCAAAATTTTCCAGTTCCTCTGTAAGTTCGGGGAGCAATCCCAAGCCTGCCTGCAGGCGTTGCTGCAAGCAACGTTCATCGTAACCATTGCCAGGCAGCAATCTTTTTTTTGTATAAACTATACTCGCTGCCGAAACAAAATAATCTTCCATTCTACTAATTTTACCGTAAGGTTCATTCGTGCCGTCCGCAATTTACAAGCAACTCTCCAAATGCACTGCTATTTGTTTGAATACTTGCCGGTAGTAGGAATTGCTTTCGACAACATGCCTTTCTTTTTTTGCTATATTAGCTAAACTTTTGTTAATATAGCGCGCCTCAAATCAAATTTAAAACGAAATCGCTTAATGAACTTTATCGAGAGAATTAATATTGTAAATTATAAATGCTTTAAAGGACTTTTTCCGTTGGAATTATCAAACGGTATAAATATCATTGTCGGGAACAATGAAGCCGGAAAATCTACAATTCTTGAAGCTATTCATTTGGCATTATCAGGATTGCTTTGCGGACGTTATCTTAAGAACGAACTTTCACAATACTTATTTAATAAGGACGTCGAAATCGATTACCTTGCCAGTCTTAAAACTGCTGCCCCACAGAAGCCGCCCGAGATCGTGATTGAGATTTTTTTTTTGTGGTGACCCACTCCCCCTCTTCGAAGGTGATGCTAACATTCAGCGAAAAAAGGGATGCGGAATAAGTTTTAAAATAGAGTTCGACCACGATTATATTGATGATTATAACGAGTTAATTCTCGGCGATGTCATGACTATTCCGATTGAATTCTATAAGATGACGTGGACGACTTTTGCGCGGGATACAGTATCGATCAGGACGCTTCCTGTAAAGTCAGTAATGATAGATTCCTCCGGAACAAGATTTCAAAATGGGTCGGATGTTTATATTTCCAAAATTATCAAGGACGACCTGATTGAAAAGGAAATCGTAGACTTATCCCAAGCCTATCGGAAAATGAAGGAGACGTTTATGTCGGACAAATCTGTTGCGGCAATCAATACAAAAATTACCGGCAAAGCAGATATATCGACAAAGACCGTTCATATTTCAGTTGATTTGTCAGCAAAAAATTCATGGGAAACATCGCTAATGACTTATCTCGAAGGCATACCATTCCATCAGATAGGAAAGGGCGAGCAATGCCTGATCAAAACCAACTTGGCTCTTGCCCACAAAAAAGCGAAAGAGTCAATCCTCATTTTAATAGAGGAACCGGAAAACCACCTATCTCATACAAAACTGAATCAGTTCATTAAAAGTATCCAGCAAAAATGTGAGGGCAAGCAGATTATTGTCAGTACGCATAGTAGCTTTGTTGCAAACAAGTTGAGTTTAAAAAATCTGATATTGCTTCATAATAGAAAGGAAATCCGCTTGACGGCGTTGAAGTCTGACACATACGATTTTTTCGAAAAATTGCCTGGCTACGAAACTTTACGCATGATACTCTCAAAGAAAGCGCTATTGGTTGAAGGCCCGTCTGACGAACTTGTATTTCAGCGTGCATACAAAGACAGCCATGCCAATACATTGCCAATAGAAAACGAAATAGACATTATTTCAGTAGGCACTTCTTTTAAAAGATTTCTGGAAATAGCGGAACTGGTTCAAAAGCCTGTCGCGGTTTTGACCGACAATGACAAAGATTACGCAACAAAAATCACGAAAAAGTACAAAGATTATGCGGGATCAATGACCATTAAAATCTTTGCCGATTCTGATAATAGCCTTAACACATTGGAACCGCAAATCGTCAGGGCCAATGCAGGCAATTTGTCAAACCTCTGCGACATATTGGGCATCAGTGCGACTATATATAAGACTGAGGAGGCAATCAGTGAATATATGCAGGACAATAAAACCGAATGCGCGATGAAAATATTCAACTCGGCAAAATCAATCACCTATCCGAAGTACATTTTGGATGCAATAGCCTGGTTTAATGAACAATAAGCTTATCATTGAAGCAGCAGCATCGGGAAAGACAACCGCAATCGTAAAGGAGGCTTTAAAGATCAAAGACAAACAGGTCCTGATCACGACGTATACGGAATACAACGAGGAAGAAATTCGCAGCAAAATTATTCAACTGAACAAGTATGTTCCCAGCAATATAAAAATACAAACGTGGTTTTCGTTTCTAATTCAGCATGGCGTAAAGCCCTATCAGGGAACCTTTAATGAAGTAATGTTCACGCAATCGGTCAGAGGATTAGATCTGGTAAATCAAAGATCTGGAGCAAAATTCGATAAGCAGGGAAAGGGTGTAGTCTCAAACGGACATCCGTTATTCTGGGGTGAGCACGAAAATTTTATAAAGCATTACTTCACGGGTGGCGGGAGAATCTACTCCGATAAACTTGCCAAATTCGTCGTAAACGCTGATGCAGCTTTGAAAGGCGAAATCATAGACCGCATAAGGAGGATTTACCCCCATATTTTTATAGATGAGGTACAAGATCTGGCAGGTTACGATCTGGAAATTATAAAACTTCTTTTTAAATCCGCGAGTACTATCACGCTTGTAGGCGATCCGCGACAGGTAACTTACTTGACACACCACGAAGCAAAATACAAAAAGTATGCTGACGGGAAAATAAAAGAATTTTTGCAGACTGAATGCAAAAAGTTAATTAATGGGAACATTGATGAAACAACACTTGCCGCATCACACCGGAACAACCAGCTTATTTGCGACTACTCATCAAAACTTTATCCACAATACGCTGCAACATCAGCTTGCGACTGTCAGTCCTGCCGCAGCGGTGAGAGTGACCATACTGGCATTTATTTAATAAACGAAGCTGACGCAAGATCATATTTAGAGGAATTTGATCCTGTGCAATTACGGTGGAGTATTACTGTAAAAGCGGATCCGGATTTTGCAGTTGCAAACTTTGGGACTTCAAAAGGCAAGCCATTCGATCGTGTTTTAATTTATACTACATCTGATATGAAGAAATGGATAGAGAATAACAGTTCTGCCTTAAAAGATGAAGCGAGGGCAAAATTATATGTTGGAATAACGCGAGCCCGTTTCAGCGTTGGAATTGTTGGAGCTTTCAAGACAGCTATTCCTGGTACTAAAACTTACACTTCCAAACCTAAGCTATAATCTCTATTAAATAATTAAGCCTTAAGATTTATCTTAAGGCTTAATTATTATGCACTTGGAATGGTGAGGAATTTCATTTTCATTTCCTGAAGTTCATTCTCTAATTTATGAATGGCCTCCCACGTTACTTCAGGCTTGCTTGCTTTTTCAACGGCAAATTTATGCCTTAGTCCCTGCATCTCTCGTGATATACTCTGTTTCTCAGTGATAGCATACTCTTCCGTTTGCTGAATGGAATGATGGCCGAGCATTTCCTTCACAACATGTATCGGAACATTGTTGCCGAGGGTTACTGTACTTGCAAACGTTCTACGCGCTTTGTGCGTGTTCAATTCGCAGTTGATGCCGCATAAGTCTGCGATTTCTTTCAGATAGGCGTTCATCTTTTGATTTGATTTGACTGGTAGCACAGCACCGCGCTTTTCACTGAGTGGATGACCTATGTAAAGCGACATGATTTCCAAAGCTTCTGAAAGAAGTGGGACATTGGTTTCTGAACCGGTTTTCTGCCTTTCAGTCATAATCCATGGCTCACCATCAATGCCAGTTTTAATGTCTGATGCTTTTAGGTTAAATACATCAATATAAGCTAAGCCCGTATAACATTGGAATACAAAAATATCGCGTACTAATTCAAGTCTTGGTGTAGAAAAACTATGCCTCTCGATTTTTAGGAGTTCTTCCCTACTTAAAGGCTTTTTATTGGTCTTCGTCTTTTTCCCCTTGAAAAGTTTAAAAGGGTCAACCGTTATAATTTCCTTTGCAATTGCCCGCAATACTATCTTTTTAAAATTCGATATATATTTCAACGGAGTATTATTACAGCATCCTTTGACCGTTTTAAGGTAGAATTCATAATCTTTAACAAACTGGAAATTCAGTTCCCTAAACTCCAGATCATCTACCCTGTACTTAAACTTTATAAAATCCCTGACGTGAGATTTAGCGGTAACAAAACGTTCAAGTGTTCCTGCTGAATACTCTTTTGGTACAAGGGCTTTGACTTCGTCGTTATGAAGTTGGAATTCTTCCAGAACCTTTGCCCTGGAAGCAACCTTTCCCTTGACATAATCGATAAGCTTTTGTGCAGTTCTTGTTTCCTCGGCATAGATAAGATCAGCTTTTCTCTTATTTACTTTGACGGTTATTGCATCAAGCACATTGTTTAAGACGCGTGCATCTTCCTTGCTCCCGGTTGCACGTTCTGTTTTTTGATCCCACCTGGTTAAATCCCAGGTACATTTAATAGATGTTTCTTTAGGAATACCGTCAACGGTAATTCTCAAATAAATAGCCCTGATATTGGTCTTTCTGCGCGGAGTCCTCAAAAAGAAGGTTAATCCAAAACTGATTTCCATCATATTTCAAACATTTAAAGTTAATAAAGGTCGAACTGTTGTACTTAAAAATCAAGTCGTTAACGTGCTTTACATCTTGCTAATCAATGAGTTACAAGGATTTTGTGGCGCACTTTTTTTTTCGGGCCTCTGCGCCACGAATGCACCACAAAAATTTTGTGCATTTTTGCAAATTTTGTGTATTTGCAGGCTAAAAATAAAAAACCCGCAAATTGATAACTTGCAGGTTTTTATCTATTTAAGATATTTTTGACTCATAATTGAGTCCTTTTTCGCAGAGAGGAAGGGATTCGAACCCTCGATACCCTTTTGAGGTATACACACTTTCCAGGCGTGCGCCTTCGACCACTCGGCCACCTCTCTAAAAAAATTACAGTTTCAAAAATAGGCTAAAACTACACACTGTGCAAGCTACTGCGTAAGCTCGCCATACATAGGCGCCTCAAACAGCTGCTTAAAACGATGCGCCGGCACATCGGGCTGACCCAGCAGGTACATCATTTTAGTAATAGCGGCTTCGGTAGTAATATCGGCTCCGCTAATAACACCTATCTCCTTAAGTAGTGTACTGGTTTCGTACTGGCCCATGTTTACACGGCCACCGCTGCACTGGGTTACATTTACTACATGCACACCACTTTCTATGGCTTTTTGCAGTATGCCTATAAACCAGTCGCCACTGGGAGCGTTACCACTGCCGTAGGTTTCCAGCACTATGCCTTTAAGGCCCGGTATGGTGGTTATTGAACGCAGTTCGTGTGCCGTAATGCCCGGAAACATTTTTAGAATAGCCACATCTCCTTTAAAACCCGTATGCAGACTAAAGCTGTCTGTGGTACGGGGCAGCAACTGCTCGCGGTTTACGCGCAGGTGCACGCCGCTTTCGGCAAGCGATGGGTAGTTAGGCGATGTAAACGCATTAAAATGCTCCGCGCTTATTTTAGTAGTACGGTTACCGCGGTACAACTTGTATTCAAAATACAGGCACACCTCGCGCACTACCGGTACGTTATCCTCGCGCAGGGAGGCTATTTGTATGGCGGTAATCAGGTTTTCCTTAGCATCGGTACGCAGGTCGCCTATGGGCAGCTGAGAGCCCGTAAACACCACCGGCTTTTGCAGCCCGTGCAGCATAAAGCTGAGCGCCGATGCAGAGTAGCTCATGGTATCGCTGCCGTGCAGTATTACAAACCCATCAAAATCAGGGTAATGCTCTGCCACTATACGCGCCATTTTTTCCCACCCGGTGGGGTTCATATCGCTGGAATCCATGGGATGGGCAAACGATATGGTTTCTATATCACAATCAAGCTGGCGCAATTCGGGTATGCGCTGCAGCAGTTTTTTAAAGTTGAATACCTTAAGGGCACCGGTATCAAAGTTTTTTACCATACCTATGGTACCCCCGGTGTACAGCAGCAGTATGCGTGGCTTAGGCGTGGTCATACTTTAGCTTATTTACCACAGGGTTAGCATACATGGCCAGGAAACCATCGCGCAGTATTTTGTTGTCTTCATCTATGCGCATTTCCAGCCTGCGCTCAAATACCTGCTTTTCCTTTTCGGTATACCTGTCGGCAAACTCTGTGGTACCGTGCATAAGGTCGTACGCTATGTAGTTTGTAGGCCAAAGCTTGTACCCTTTTATAATGGCCTCATCCAGCACCTGGGTAAGGGCCTGTATTTGCTTATTAGCATTATCTGTAAGTGCTGCAATATCATCAAGCTCAGCATCTATAACCTTGCCCACATGCAGGTGTATGCGTCTCTTTTGTCCAATGATACCACTAAGCAGGTTATTAAAATCTTCATTCTTTTCCTTAACGTACACCTCATCATTGGCTTTAGCCAAAAGCTGCGGCATTTTAAGGGCATCGGTAGGGTCATACTCATACGAAATACTTACCGGCACTATTTTCAGCTTACGGAAAAACTCTGTAAGCGGCTGGCCCTCATTAGCCATGGTAAGCATTTTTAGCACCCCTTGCTGTGTAGCATCGTTACCATCTTTAGTACGGCCTTCGCGCTGGGCTATCCATACGCTGCGGTTTTCGCGGCGAATAAGGTGGTACATGTACTCGCTCATAAGTTTACTGCTTTGCAGCAGCTCTCGTGGCGAAAGGCCGCGCTGTACCAAAAAGTTTCGGTTAAGGCGCGAAAGTGTAAGTAAAAAAGGCTTTTGCACCAGGTTATCGCCTATGGCGCTGGCGGTCATGGTAAGGCCTTTTTCCAGCAGGGTAACGTTTAGTAACGAGGTGTCCAGTATAATATCGCGGTGGTTGCTTATATAAAGATACGAGGTATGCGGCTCCAGATTTTCAAAACCCGAGGTGGTAAGCCCTTCCGAACTTTTTTGCAGGATCATGTGTATGGCATGATAAATAAAATTAGCCTGAAAATCCCGTTTAGAATGGGTGCGCAGCAGCTGTGCCTTCCATTCTTCTTCGCTCATTTCGGGGAAGGTGAAACTCATGAGCGCTTTCATCATAGGGTGGTTTATTACGCTACGCAGTGCCTCATTTACTTCACTGTCGTAAAAAGGCCTTATATGATCAAATTTCTGCATGTGCTTCTGTTCTTGGGTTTTTTAAGGTGATGGTACAAATGAACAAAAATTAATCGGATTTTGCCCCGTTTCGGCATTAAATACCATATACGTCTTTACTGTTTTGTGTGGTAATCTGTGCTATTTCCTGCACGCTCAGTCCATAAATTTCGGCCAGTTTTTGTGCCACAAGCACCACGTAGGCACTTTCGTTTCGCTTGCCTCTGTGGGGCACGGGTGCCAGGTAAGGCGCATCGGTTTCCAGCACTATGTGCTTAGGGTCTATGTCTTTTAAAAACTGGTCTATTTTACCGTTTTTAAACGTAGCCACGCCTCCTATGCCCAGCTTCATGCCGTAGCCTATGGCACGTTCGGCCTGTTCCTGCGTGCCGGTAAAGCAGTGAAATATACCGTAAAGCCCAGCGCCTTTGTGGCTCTCCAGCACATCAAAGGTTTCGTTAAAAGCATCACGGCAGTGTATGTTTATGGGCAGGCCGTATTGTTTGGCCAGGGCTATTTGCCGTGAAAAAGCATCCTGCTGCTGGGCTAAGAGGGTTTTGTCCCAAAAAAGGTCTACCCCTATTTCGCCTACGGCATAAAACTTCTTGTCGGTACGCGCCAGCTCCTGTGCCACAAAAGCCAGTTCTTCCTCGTAATTTTCTTTAACGTGTGTAGGGTGCAGCCCCATCATCATAAAAACATTATCAGGGTACTGCTCCTGTACGGCGTACATGCCCGGCGCATACGCACTGTCTATGGCGGGTACAAACAGGCGGGTAACCCCGGCGGCAAATGCGAGCTGCATCATGGCATCGCGATCCTGGGACAACT
>JAAXJD010000129.1 GCA_012270005.1 Flavobacterium sp.
TGAGTAATTATTCATACGATACTTTTTTGTGTATCGCTATTTCAGGACGAGACAGAAGTGTAAACAAAAAGAGACACATTACAATGTGCCTGATGGTTGGTTTCATAATAAATGTTTTTTAAAGATTACTAATCAATATTACAAAAATAAAATATAGCAAAAACTACAGTGTTTAGTATTTTTGTTAGCAAATTTTTACAGATGAAATACATCCGCCTTACAAAAGAACAGCTTGAAGAACTGCACCCTGAATTTAGCCGTTTCCTGGCATCGCAGCAAATAGACCGCAACGAGTGGGACACCATAAAAAAAGAAAAACCAGAAGTAGCCGAACAGGAACTGGATGTGTTTAGCGACCTGATTTGGGAAAACGTACTAGACAAAGCACAATGGCTGGAACACTACAGCCCTAATCATATTTTTTTGTTTAAGATGGGAATAGAAAGTATGGAAAGTATTATAATACACGCCCATACACCTAATGCCGACCTTACAACAGAGCATGGCCTTCTATGGCTAAATGAAAATATTTTTAGCGATGACGTAAAAGTAACCCGCGGCAAAAAAGATTTTGGCGAAGACCGTAATGGTGAAATATTCAGCCTTATGCAACAGGGTGCCACGCTTACTGATGGTGTACTGTATGCCCAGTTTGAAGATATGTTTTAAATTATATCTAAGCCACGAATTACACTAGTTTCCAGCAATCATTTTTGCTAACTATCGTAATTCGTGGCAATGAGATTACCTCGCGGCTTTCATAGCTTCAGAAACCTTTTCTACAAAATAAGGCGAATCATTCCACCTGATTTTTCGGTACGGCTTATTCTGTTTTAAACTATCGGGCAGGCAACCCCAAATTACCTCACTCATCTTTTCGAGCAACAACTTACGTGTAAAGGTATCTGCCACCACCAGGCTTATTTCGCGTACCGGTACCGGCTAAGCCAAGGGCATGAAAACGCCATTTTCAGACTAATGCAATCCAGACAGCTTCGTAACCAATGCAAATCCCAACCCTGCCCTTACCAGGTTTTTAAGCGTTTCTATCGAATTAACTTCGTACACAAAACGCTCTTTTTTGTACCCTCCTTCTTTTAATCCGCAAATATCCAATAGCTGGGCATTGTAGCAATATTCACTTTCCAGTAGCAACAATTCGGGCCTGTCCTGTGGCTGAAGTTTATATAAAGGTTCGTTCATCATAGGATGGCCGTGATTTAAATACGCTACAAAAGGCTCTGTAAATACCGGATACTCATGCAATGCTGCATGGCCGGTAGGCGTAGCCATAAGCGCCACATCTATAGCGCCGGTTTCCAGCCAATGCATGAGTTCGCCTGTTCCACCTTCTTTTATAACAAACTCCATTTTAGGCGCCACGCCCGCCATAGCTTTAATAAATTGCGGAATTAAATACGGCGACAGCGTACTTATAACCCCAAGGGTTACAGTACCTTCAAGATCGTTTTTTTTATTTACCACATAATCACGTATAGCATCGGCTTCGCGCAATACTTTTCGCGCCCGCAATATAATTTCTTCGCCTGCCTGTGTGGGTTTTAGGGGTGTTTTTGTACGATCAAATACCTTAATGCCTATTTCCTCCTCAAGATTTTTTAGCTGTATGGTAAGCCCCGGCTGTGTAACCATACACTCTTCGGCAGCCCTTGCAAAATGCCGGTGTTCGTCTAATGCCACTATGTACCTAAGCTGTTGAATCGTCATAATTATAAAAATATTTTATAAAGGTAAAAAATTATTAATTTGATTTATATACAGCCACCCACTTATATTTGTATCATCAAAATGCGCAAGTAAACTGATAATAAGAAAAATAACAAAGGCTTAACAAATAAGCGCTAAGGCAATTTATAACTTTACGAAAACCGTTAGGCCACAACAAACAACATATAAACAATAATCACTTTAAAAATTTATTTATCATGAAATTTACAAGAACCGCGAGCACCAACTGGAAAGGCACAGGAATGGAAGGAAAAGGAAGCGTAACCACACAAAGCACCGTGCTAAACAATACGCAGCTTTCTTTTAAAACCCGCTTTGCCGATGGTATAGGCACTAATCCTGAAGAACTAATAGCAGCGGCCCACTCTGGTTGTTTTACTATGCAGTTAAGCTTCTTAATTTCTGAAAAAGGATTTACCCCGGAAGACTTAACTACAGAGGCTCAGGTAACTTTTGAAGATGGTACCATTACAAAAATCCACCTGAAACTGGAAGCTAATGTACCGGGAATGACCGAGCAGGATTTTCAGGAAACCGCTGCAAAGGCTAAAGAAATCTGCCCTGTATCTAAAGTGCTTAATGCCGAAAAAACACTATCGGCTACGCTGGTAGGATAATAGTATAACTCATAAAATAAAAAACTCCCTTAGTAAAGGGAGTTTTTGCCTTTATACGTAAAGTAACTTAAGAATAGCTGTAAGATACTTTAACTACGCCGCCTTCTGCCGCGGCTATTTTACCACGCGCGCGTTTCTGTTGTACCTTTTTATATAACTCTGCGTTATTAAGGGTACCTATAGTTTGGTAAACCCCAGAATTGCTTTTGGCCTTTACAAAAACTTCACCGGCATGGGCACTCTCCTGAAACACCACCTGGTCGCCGGGTGTAAGTACCGGCAAAGCGCCTTCGACTACAGTTAATTCTCCTTCAAACGTTTTGTCAGACTCTGTAAAAACCACATCGCCTGGCGTGCGGTATACCTTATTTACCAAAAAAACAAGGGCGGCTACCCCCATTAGTACGGCAACTACATTCATAATACGATTATTTAATACAGTACAATATTAGGGCATAAAAAGTAGTTTTGGTAAAACACCCCTAAATTTTATCTATTTTTAAGGTTTAGGACACATTTATAAATATTTTTCAAAGATTAATTTTTTTAAGCCAAACACCTCAGTAAATTCGAAATAAATACAATCATAAATACACGATTTTGAAAGCCATGAATATTAAACTATTTATAGCATCTGCAGTGCGTACACCTATAGGCAGCTTTATGGGCGGCCTTTCTACCCTTACTGCCCCTCAGCTGGGTGCTGCTGCTATTAAAGGTGCCCTTGAAAAAATAAACCTTAACCCAGACCTGGTAAATGAGGTAATAATGGGTAATGTAGTTCAGGCAGGTGTAGGCCAGGCTCCGGCAAGGCAGGCATCTAAACTGGCAGGCCTACCCGATAATGTTATAGCTACTACTGTAAATAAAGTTTGTGCCAGCGGTATGAAAGCCGTAAGCCAGGCTGCACAAGCCATATTACTGGGCGATGCCGAAATTGTGGTAGCCGGTGGTATGGAAAGTATGAGCCAGATTCCGCACTACGTGCACAGGAGGAACGGGTACAAATTTGGCCCTGCAACCATGATAGATGGTTTACAAAAAGATGGCCTTACCGATGCGTACGATAATAACGCCATGGGCGTATGTGCAGACCTTTGTGCTACCGAATATAAAATAAGTCGTGAAGAGCAGGATGAATTTGAGATAAACTCATACAAGCGTTCGGCTGCTGCATGGGATGCCGGTAAATTTAATAACGAAGTAGTGCCGGTGGCTGTACCTCAGCGCCGTGGCGAACCGGTTATCGTAAGCAAAGACGAAGAATACACTAACGTAAAGCTGGATAAAATACCATCGTTAAACGCGGTATTTACAAAAGACGGTACTGTTACTGCTGCAAATGCTTCTACCATAAACGACGGCGCGGCAGCATTGGTACTTATGAGCGAAGACAAGGCTAAAGAACTAAACCTTACCCCGCTTGCTTACATAAAAAGCTATGCCGATGCAGAGCAGGAACCAAAATGGTTTACTACTGCCCCGGCTAAGGCACTACCTGTAGCACTAAACAAAGCAGGCATTACTAAGGAAGATGTAGACTTTTTTGAGTTTAACGAAGCGTTCTCTGTAGTAGGCCTTGCTAATGCTAAAATCCTTGGTTTAGATGGCAGCAAAATAAACGTAAACGGTGGTGCGGTATCTTTGGGTCACCCGCTGGGTGCCTCAGGAGCGCGTATTATTGTTACCCTGATTAACGTACTGGAACAAAACAATGCCAAAATAGGTGCGGCTGCCATTTGTAATGGTGGTGGCGGTGCTTCGGCTATTGTTATTGAAAGAGCATAATACTACAAACTAAATTCTATAAATACCCGGGACACAGATTTATTTGTGTCCCGTTTTTTTATGATAAAAATTTTTCCACAAAAGGCCTGTTAATACCCACAGGTACTAAAAAGCTTCAGAATTACTGCTATATTTGTAGCAACGCGAAAACCGCTACTGCAAATTCTATAAGAAATATAAAAAATATTAAGTCAAAGGATGTTTGGTATCTGTAACCTTGCTATTGTACCCATAAGGCTGGAACCCAGCGACCGCAGCGAACTTACCACCCAGGTATTGTTTGGCGAGCATTTTAAAATACTGGAGCAAACCGAAAAATGGAGCCGCATAGAGCTTGGCTTTGACGGATATAACGGCTGGATAGACAACAAGCAGTTTCGTACCATAAGCGAAGCGGCGTATAACTTGCTGCAACAAACAGATCCGGTTATGAACGGCGACCTTATAGAATACCTGGCTTCGGCAGATAACCAGTTGCTGCCTATTCCGCTGGGAGCATCGGTTACGGCTCTGGAAAATAGCGAACTTAACGCTGAAAAATATTTTTTTGACGGGCTTAAAGTTTCCGGTAAAAAAGACAAGCAAAAACTTATAGATACCGCCTACCTGTACCTTAACTCCCCTTACTTATGGGGTGGCAAAACGCCTTTTGGCATAGATTGCTCTGGTATGGTGCAAATGGTATACAAGCTAAACGGCCATAAACTATTGCGTGATGCCAGCCAACAGGCTACACAGGGCGAAGCACTTAGTTTTATAGAAGAAAGTGAACCCGGCGACCTGGCGTTTTTTGATAACGACGAAGGACGTATTATTCACGTAGGGATTATTATGGAAGACAATTACATAATCCATGCCCATGGCAAGGTACGCATAGACCGGCTGGACCACCTGGGTATATACAACGTAGACACCAAAAGGCACAGCCACAAACTAAGGGTTATAAAAAAGATTATATAAAAAACGCGCTGTTTACACAGCGCGTTTTTTATATAATCCTTAAACCTGTAAGTTAGTTTACAAGCAATTTAATATCATGAGAGGCAGTAGCTGTGGCAACTTTTAGCACATACGTTCCATTTTGTACTCCCGCAACAGAAAAGCTATTTTGCAGCACGTCGTATTTTTTTACTAATCTGCCGGTTATATCGTAAAGAGAGGCATCTGTAATCGTTTCTCCTTTTGCAGTGTTAATGGTAAATACATCTTGTGCCGGATTAGGATAAACCGATACCATGTTAGCTTTATGCTCTTTTCTGTTAACTTCGCATGTTTCTGTCAATGAATAGGTGCGATGTTGAGACGTTATACGCCAGGTGTTGTAGGGAGCTGAATTTGCGCTGGCCAAATTTTCATCGTCAACTAAAATACAGGTATGTCCGGATATGTAATCGGGCGGAATACCTCCCCTATCATAACTAATAATTATTGACATTTGTGGCTGGTTATTACCATTCCTAAGATCAATCATTTGTACATTTATTGCTTCTATTCTCGTAATTAGCGGATTATGGCTGAGATCCAGCTGAGATATTTGGT
Organism: Flavobacterium sp.; assembly: GCA_012270005.1. Lineage (GTDB taxonomy): Bacteria > Bacteroidota > Bacteroidia > Flavobacteriales > Flavobacteriaceae > Flavobacterium. The sequence goes on from JAAXJD010000129.1 coordinate 5,694, forward strand.
TCATTGGCAAAAGATCTCCAAAACCTTGTACTACTAAAGATGTTAGCAATGTATTATGAGAAACATCTAACGAAGTAAGATTATTATCTCCACAATCAAGACTCCTTAGGTTTGTTAACGTCTGAATATTAAGCTCTGTAATCATGGTGCTGTGAACCGTAAGTGACTCCAGGTTTACAAAAGCTTCAATGCCGGTAAGGTCATAAATGTATTCTCCATTGGAAGAATAATTGCTAATTGATAATGTGGTTAGGGCTTCGGCATCGGCTGTAGCCATTTGTCCGTTCACTACCCCGTCTGTATCAATATTCTTTTCTACAAGGTATGCTTCAAACTTAGCATCCGGTATAGCTGTTATCTGGGCATTACCCGTAGCGAAAAAAGCCAAGGTTACCAGGCTAAATAGTAGTTGTTTCTTCATGGTTGATTGATTAGTTTTTTAAAAATTTAATTTATGAGTTGTAAAAATAATAAATAATTCCAGTAATTTACTCAGCTATCATTTCGTTGATAACAATTAAATAATAAAACGGTGACACCCCAGCACCTCACCATAAAAATAGCAGCTCCGCCTTATGGCGAAGCTGCTCCCCTTAACTACCCAAATTTAAACAAATCCATTTATGGAATTTGCCTGTTTTCCTTCATCTGAATATTATCTGCGCTTTTCTCTATTGTGTTTAGCAGTGGGAAAAGCGGTTTATCAGTAATCGTATCTTGCACCGAAGTATTTTGCGGTGCATTCCCCTTAAAAATAATAGGCCCGAAAATCAGTATACCTACTATATGCTGCTGCTGATTAGGTAAAACATTCATACTTTACTATTTTTCAACATGTATAGTATAAAGTTACCTACTATAAACCCAACATTTTCTTATCTGTTTCACAATTAAATGATAAAAAAAACCGCCTTAGGGGCGGTTCGCTGGTTTAACAATAACTATTGCTTCGGAACAGTATCGGTAGTGGGGGCTACGCTGTCTGATGCCGGGGCTACACTTTCGCCCGATGCAGGAACGCTATCGGTAACGGTGGCAGCGGTGTCTACAGCTGTTCCGGAGTTTTCGTCCGTTTTGTTCGACTTGCACGAAACCATCCCGATTCCGGCAGCCATGATTAAGGTCAGGGCAATCTTTTTCATAAGTACTATATCACATTTAATTTGACTCAAAGGTATCTGCATCACTCTTAAAAAAATCACAAGGCAATCATAAATTACTGACTACCAAAATTTAAACAATCTACTACGGTTACGTATCATGTGTTAATAAAAATGCTTGTGTTCGTTCTTAACCTAGTTCAATGCACAGGAGGATGTATGAGAGTAATTTTACATCATCAAAATACAACAACAACATTTTAAATAACAGCATCATGGAAAACAGGATATACGGCATACATCACATTACTGCGATAGCAGGAGATGCCAAAAAGAACTTTAATTTTTACAGCAACGTGTTAGGCTTACGCTTCATAAAAAAAACCGTAAACTTTGACGATCCGGGTACCTACCATTTTTATTTTGGCGATGAAGTAGGCAGTGCAGGTACTATACTTACGTTTTTCCCTTGGGGAGCCGGCATACCACAGGGCAGGCGCGGCAGCGGCATGGCAACCGAAATAGGTTACTCCGTGCCTAAAGGCAGCCTTGAAAAATGGGTGGCGCGTTTTGAACAATACAATGTTATTTATAACAAACCCGCAACAAGGTTTGGCGAGCGCTACCTTACCTTCCTTGACCCGGACGGACTTAAGCTGGAATTGTACGAGGTAGACACAGACGATCGCAAACCTTATGAAACAGCCGAGGTTAAAGCAGATATGGCTACAAGGGGGTTTCATAATATTACCCTTACCCTTAATGACATTACTGCCACGGCAGCGGTACTTACCGACATTTTTGGTTACAAACTAATCAGTGCAGAAGCTAACCGCTACCGCTATGCTACAGATGCCGTAGATCAGGCAGCCATTGTAGACCTTGTAGCTTTAAAAGACGAAAAACGCGGCCATGTGGCAAACGGTATTGTGCACCACGTAGCCTTTAGGGTAAAAAATGATGAGCAACTTATGCACTTCCGCGAAAAAGTGGCAAACAGTGGGCTAAATATAACCCCTATGATAGACCGTAACTATTTCCACAGCCTATACTTTAGGGAACCGGGAGGCGTATTGTTTGAAATAGCTACCGACAACCCCGGGTTTATGGTAGACGAAACACTGGAAGACCTTGGCAAGGGACTAAAACTCCCTGCTAAATATGAAAATATAAGGGAAGATATAGAAGCGCACCTTGTACCACTAAACTAAAAACACTTTTACTACACAACTACTTTGATGCCCCGCAGTGTATGCAGGGCATCATTTTTTTTTAACAAAAGTTAGCTGGCTGAAAACCAGTAATGCAACAAAATAACCAAACCATAATTATGTATTTAACATTTTTTGATTCCTGTATTTTGTAATATTTAGTAATTTAACATCACGAAAACGATTATATAATGTCAAACATCAATATGGTCATAGAAGAGCGTCCGGCCAATATTGGCAACTTTTGGGTAGGCAGGCTGTTGCCTTTCCGCGAAAAGCGTACCGTAGGGCCATTTGCTTTTATAGACCACATGGGGCCAGCTAAATTAAGCGACCACGAAAATTTTGACGTGGGCCCGCATCCACACATAGGGCTCTCCACCCTAACCTACCTGTTTGAAGGTGCCATAATGCACCGCGACAGCCTGGGCAACGAAATTGAAATTTTACCCGGACAGGTAAACTGGATGACATCCGGCAAGGGTATTGTACACTCTGAACGTACTCCCGAGTACCTGCGCCAAAGTGATAAGAGCCTGCATGGGCTGCAGATATGGGTAGCACTACCAAAAGACCTGGAACAGTGCGAGCCATCCTTTGCCCATATAGAAGGAACTGGATTGCCGGAATGGCAGGAAAACGGACTTCAATATAAACTTATAGCCGGGGAAATCATGGGGCACAAATCGGCTGTCCCGGTGTTTAGCCCACTCTACCTGCTGGAAATAAAAAGTGACGTAACCCAAAAAGTGCAGTTTAACGGCAATCTACACGGGGAAAGCGGCCTCTATATACTGGAAGGGGGCGTAGAAACCGAAGGTCATACCTTTGGCCCGAAACAACTGCTGGTAGCAAAGGATGCCACACTATGTGAGTTTGTAATACAGGCGAACACTACGCTGTACCTCTTTGGCGGTGAACCTTTGGCAGAGCCAAGATACATCTACTGGAATTTTGTTTCGAGTGATGCTCAGTTGATAGAAGATGCAAAAGAACGATGGATGAACGATGAATTTCCTAAAATACTCGGTGAACACGGGCGTGTGCCATTACCAGAGATAAATCCTAACCTGACCATAAAAAAACAATAATGGAAATAAAACACAGCGATAACGGTAGCAAAGGATCATTCAGGGCGTTTGAAAATGGCGCTGAAGCGGGAATTATATCATACACCTGGCACGATGAGCATACTTTTATCATAGAACACACCATAGGTAAACCAGAGTTTAAAGGCGTGGGTACCGTACTGCTTAATGCAGCGGTAGACTTCGCAAGACATAAAGGCGTTAAAATAATCCCGGTTTGCTCTTTTGCAAAACGGATGTTTGAAAAACGTCCGGAAATAAATGATGTGCTGGCAGGAGCGTAAATGCTATTGCCACTCCATATTGCCCCCTACTCCACAATTTAATGAAGAAACAACAAACCATCATATTTATTACCGGTGCCTTTGTACATAACAGCATCTGGGAGCCTTGGATTAACTTTTTTACCGAAAAAGGATTTAATGCAATAGCCCCGGCATGGCCGCATAAGCAGGGAACCGTAGCAGAACTGAAACAATCACTACCTGATAATAAAGATTTTAGCTCACTCCATTTATCTGACCTCATAGCGCATTACGAAAAAATAGCAAAAGAGCAGCCAGACAAGCCTATAGTTGTAGGCCATGCAATGGGCGGGCTCATAGCGCAGGTATTAGTCAACCGCAATGTTGTAGCCGCCGGGGTGGCACTGCACAGTGTACCGCCAAAAGGTGTGTTTTCGTTTGAATGGTCATTTTTAAAATCAGTTTGGAAACCCATAGGGTTTTTACCTTTTGGCAAAAAAGTGTTTATGATGGAGCAAAACGAATGGAATTACTCGTTTGCAAACGGGATCAGCGCCGCTGAACAAAAGGCTACCTATGAGCAGTATTGCATACCCGAATCACGCCAGATACTAAGAGACGCGCTTACAGATATGGCGAAGATAGACTTTATAAAACAACACCCTCCATTGCTTTTTATTACTGGCACAGACGACCGCATAACACCTAACTCGCTTAACTACGAAAACTACGCACGCTACCTTAAAGACCATTCTATTACAGATTATAAAGAGTTTGGCGGCAGGAATCATCTTTCAATAGCATTGCCTGGTTGGCAACAACAGGCCGAATATATTATAGATTGGATAGAAATACACAGCCTCAGCTAAACTAACCTTTAAAAGCCATTTACAACCAAATAAAACATTTTGTACCTTGCGGTACGTAATCAGCAACAAAAGAAATGAAAAAATACATCCTTGCCCTTACGGCACTGGCATTGCTAACGGCTTGCAAAAAAGAGCAAAAAAAAGGTACTGAGCAGGTAACACCCGTAGCCTTTGAACAGGAATTAAAAAATGACGCAGGCCAACTGATAGATGTACGCATGCCTAAAGAGTACAACGAAGGGCATATTGAGGGGGCTAAAAACCTCCATATTTACGACCAGAATTTTCAGCAAAGGCTGGATAGCCTGGATAAAGACGAAACTGTATATGTATACTGTAAGGCCGGCGCACGCAGTGCAGAAGCTGTACAGGTTATGGAACAAAAGGGTTTTAAGCACATTGTAGAACTGGAGGGTGGCCTTGATGCCTGGAACAAAGCCGGAAAACCGGTAGCCAAATAATGCCAGAACAAACGGAAATAATAGCATTATCTGTAAGTACGGGCATACTGCTCGCGGTATTGGCATGGCTTTTTATGGCCTATAAAAAGGCTAAAAAAGTAACGAAAGAGGTAGAAAAAAAGTTTGTAGAGCTGGAAACAAAAACAAATAACCTGCAACTGCAAACCCTTGAAAGCCGCCTGAACCCGCACCTGTTTAAAAATATACTCAACAGTATACAAAGCCATGCATACCAAACGTACTTTGCCATGGATAAGCTTAGTAACGTACTGGACTATATTTTGTACGAAAGCCAAAACCGTTATGTAAGCCCCCGCGAAGAAATAGATTTTGCATTAAACCTGATTGAGATAAACAAGATTAAGCTTAGCCCGCTTTTTTCTATTACTGTAAAAAAGAAAATAGACGAAATGGATGAGCTTTACGAACAAAAAATACTGGCTCCGCTGATTTCTATTGATTTAATAGAAAATGCGTTTAAACATGCTGATTTACAAAGCCCTGACGCGTTTATATCTATAATAATAGAGTTTAAAAACAACGTTTTTTCGGTATTGGTACAAAATAAGATTTCGCCAAAATCGGCTTTTTTAAAAGAGCATAGCGGCATAGGTGCCAGCACGCTGGATCAAAGGTTAAAGATACTGTACAACAACTGCTATAAGCTGGAAAGGTACACCGAAGAAGATGTTTATGTAGCACAATTAAAAATCAACCTGCTTGAACACAAAAATAAGATGCTTACTGCTTGACGATGAATTGCCAGGGCTTACCCTGCTAAAAATGATTTGCGAGCAACAACCCCAACTTGAAGTAATTCTGCATCTGGCTCCGACTCCTGCTGTAATTCAACTCGTCCGCCTCCTCCCGCCGGACCGGCTAGCCCCGCACCTGCTATCCTCCCGCTCCCCTCGTCGTGCATCAAAGATACTTGAGAACCAGCACTTTCTGGCTTCGTTTCCAACACGCTTTCTTCCTGCACACGGACTAACGACGACGCCCTTCCGACGGACTGTCCCCTACTTCTG
>JAAXJD010000206.1:0-6714 GCA_012270005.1 Flavobacterium sp.
AAAAAATTGAAGAATATGAAGACGTTATGAACGGGTACCACACCATGCAGGAGTAATTTCTTTTAAATTATAAATTTTGAATTATAAAGCGAAAGGCTGCCCATGGGCAGCCTTTCATTTATATGTACATTTTACCTTAAAGGTTAAAGGAAGCCCCTACCTGAAACGTAAACTGGTTATTATAATAATCATACCCTACCGGGTTGTTTTTGTAGCGGGCAAATGGCGTAGATACTTCAGAAAATAAACCAAAGCCATCGGTAAAGAAATAACGTACCCCCAGGTGTCCGCCAAAGTTACGCAGCCCCAGGTTTAATCCCGGGTACACATCCAGCTTATCTGAAATACCAATTACATCGCCTATGTTAGCGTTAAGGCGCGCTTTAAGATCGGCACGGTCATAAAAACCTGCTTTTTTGGGCTCTATCCTGTCGGCATTTAATAAATATGTAGCCGAAAACCCGTACGAAAGATTTTTTCCTAAGCCAAAATCTACCGTTCCGGTATTACCGTTAGCATGATCCTGTGCATTAAAACCTATTTGCAGTTTAGTATCGCCTTTACCCTTATAGGCCTGGGCTCCCGCAACGCATGTAAAAGCAAGCGCTGCCATAAGTAGTATTTTTTTCATTAAAATGATATTTAATCAGAATTAGCGTAAAGATACGGTAAAACCTGCACAAAGACAACGCTATTACACTACCGTAAACACACGATAACGATATTCCTTCAAAAAAAAATTATTGCAAACTGTAACAAACACTATCTTACAGGTGTCATTATATAAAAGCAACGAACAAACGCAAAACATTGACGGTAACAAGCCAGCATACAGATCCGCTAATAGCCCTTTGCAGGGAGGGTAACCGCAGTGCACAGTTTGAGCTGTACAACCGCTATTATAAGGCCATGTACAACACAGCACTGCGTGTGGTAAAAGATGCGCACTGGGCCGAAGATGTAATGCAGGAGGCGTTTCTTAAAGCATTTACAAAAATAGATACGTATAAGGGAGAGGTGGCCTTTGGCGCCTGGCTAAAACGTATAGTGGTAAACCACAGCCTGGACTGCTATAAAAAACTGAATCAGGGTGCCATGGACCCGTTAGAAGACGTACTGTACAAGGTAGAAGACGATGGCTACAAAGAAGAGCTAAAAGTCGACTTTCAGCAAATGCAGGTACAGCAGGTAAACACCGCCATAAACAGCCTTAAGGAAAATTACCGCATTATCCTTACGCTGCTGTATATAGAGGGATACGACCAGGAAGAAATTAGTGAAATAATGGGTATATCGGCAGGGAATTGCCGCACCACCCTTAGCAGGGCTAAAGAAAGCCTTATTAAAAAACTGAAAGGACTATGAACGAAGAGAAAAAACATGACGAGCTGAACCACCTTTTTGCACACCTGCAAGGCCAATGGGATACCGAAGAACCGCCATTGGGGCACCACAAACGCTTTATGGACCGGCTGGAAGAAAAACAACAACCACGAAAAAAAGGCATATTTTGGGTAATTACCCCTGTGGCTGCAGCGGTAATTATGGTACTTGGGCTTGCGTTTATTTTTGTAAACCGCCCTACTGACCACGAGGTGGCGCTAAACAATATGTCGGCTAAAACACGCGAAACCCAGGAGTATTTTAATATGGTTATTAAAAAAGAACTGGCCAAGGTAGCCCGCGAGGACAGCCCCGAAACACGAAAACTGGTACAGGACACACAAGCCCGCATGAACGGCCTGGAAGCCGACTATAATAAGCTGGTAAACGAACTGAATACCAAAGGTGAAAGCAAAAAAATAATCCACGCTATGATAACCAACCTGCAAACACGGATATCGTTCCTGGAACATGTACTTACAGAGATAGAAAACATTAAAAAAATAAAGGAAAATTATCATGAAAGCAATACATAAAATTACCTTACTGTTACTGCTGTTTCCCGTGCTTTCTTTTGCAGGGATTACAAAAGGAAAGTATTTAAAAGAGAAAAAAATAAACCGTGCGTTTAATGTAAACAGTACCGCAGCCCTGCAGGTAATGAACAAATACGGTAACGTAACTATTACCACCTGGGATGAAAATAAAACCAACATAGATGTGGTAATTAGCGTTAGCGGTAACGATGAGGAAGATGTAAACAACCGCCTTGCAAGTATAAATGTGGAGTTTAAAGACAGCCCGTCTTTAGTGGAAGCCTACACCCGTATGGGTAAGTTTAAAGGCAGGAACATAAGCCTTGAAATTAATTATACCATAAAAATGCCAAAAAACGGTACACTGGGTATAGGCAATACGTATGGCGACATACGCCTGGGCAAAATGTATGGCGGCATGAATGTAAAAATTCAGTATGGCAGCCTTAACATAGACGAAGCAAATTCTGAAAACAATAAACTGGATTTACAGTATGCTTCGGATTCTAAAATCGGGTATGTAAAATCAGCGGAAATAAGTATGCAATACAGCAGCATTGATGCCGGTAAAATAGGCACTGCCAATGTAAAAAGCGAATATTCTGACCTTAAGGTAAAAAGCATAAGCGATGTAAAAACAAATATGGCATATAGCGAATTTGTTGCAGGCTGGGCAGATAAGGTAATAGTAGATGGCGATTACAGCAACGTAAAATGCGACCGCCTTAATGGTATGCTTACAGCATCATTAAACTACGGCGACCTTAAAGTAAGTACCATTAGTAAAGATGCCCGTGTAGTAGCGGTTAAAAACGAGTATGGTGAAACACGCTTAGGGTTTGCAACAGATGCTGGCTTCACTTTTGACTTTACTACAGAATACGGCAGCATAAGCGGTAAAGACCTGCTTAACTTTAACGAAGCATCTGAAAAAAGCTTTACAGCACACTATACAGGATCTAGTAAAAGCGGAAGCGGCAACTGTAAGGTAACCGCAAAAACAAGCTACGGCGACATAAAAATAAGCCGCAATTAATTACACCATCAATCACATACATCTGCATTATGAAAAAAATTGTTTTACTTTTTAGCCTGGGCATCCTTGCATTTGCCTGTAATAGCGTAAGTAACATGGCGGGCATTACACCACATGGGCCTAACGTAACCGAAAACCGCGAAACCGGAAGCTTTACAAAGCTGGATGCGCATACATCGTTCCTGGTAAAACTGGTACACAGCAATAAAGACGCTGTAAAAATAGAAGCACCGGAAAATATTGTGCCCCTTATAGAAACCCAGAGTAAGAACGGAGAACTGTACGTAGGCCTTAAATCAGGGTATAACCTAAAAAATGGCAAAGGCATAACCGTAACCGTGTACTTTACAACTTTGGAAAAAATACACCTAAGCGGCTCTGGCGACATTGTATCTAATGATGTAATTACTAATAACTGCGCCATAAGCCTTAACGGATCCGGAGATGTAACCGTTCCGGTAAAAGCAAACAAAATTGAGGTAAGGCTTCAGGGCTCAGGAGATATTAAAGTATCGGTCATCACAGATGCGCTTGAGTGCAGCTTAACCGGCTCTGGCGATATCCATGCCGATAAACTTACCAGCAGCACTACCGATGTTACCGTTACCGGCAGTGGCGATGTAAGTACCACTACTACCTCAGCCATTACAGGCCGTATTACCGGTTCGGGTGGGGTAAGCTACGGTGGCAACCCTGCTAAAAAAGACCTGTCTGTTACGGGCAGCGGAGAATTTTCTACATTTTAACTTCACCAATACAAGTTGTTTTACAGCCTCTTACCTTGCGTAAGAGGCTTTTTTGTTTCAAAAATAATTGCCTAAGCACAATAAAAAACGTATTTTGTAGTTATTAAACTATAAAATTAGTTTGTAAACTACAAAAATAGTTATACATTTGAATTACTAAAAAAATACACAATGCAAAAGCTAACAAATAAGGAAGAAGAAGTAATGCACATACTATGGAAGCTGGAAAAAGCTTTTGTAAAAGATGTACTTGCCGAAGCGCCCGAAGACAAGCCACACTACAACACCAACAGCACCATTATACGCAACCTGGATGAAAAGGGATACGTAGGCCATACCGCATACGGTAATACCCACCAGTACTACCCTATAGTTTCTAAAGAGGACTACCGCACAAATTTTGTAAGCAACACGCTGGAAAATTACTTTAACAACTCGTACAAGAGTATGGTATCTTTCTTTGCCAAAGAAGAAAAAATCAGTGCCGATGAGCTTCGCGAAATATTGGATATGATAGAAAAAAATAAGGAATAGTATGGAAACACTGCTACTGTATACGCTTAAGGCTTCGGCATTGCTGCTTACGTTTTTTGCAGCCTATCACCTGTTGCTAAAAAAGGAAACTTTTTTTAGTGCTAACCGGGGCTTTTTACTTGCAGGGCTCATTACCTCTGCCCTATTGCCGCTGGTAGAATACACACGTGTAATTTGGGTAAACCCAAAACCCGTACAGCAGTTAAGCGCCGCGCAGCTGGCCTACCTTGCCACCGCGCTTAAAGGGCAGGCAGTACAGGTAGCACAACCACAGCCTTTTAACTGGTGGTACATAGCCGGTGCGGTGTATATACTGGGAATAGCTTTTTTTATGGTGGCACTTTTTACTGATATTTTTAAAATCAGAAAAATGCTACGCGGTAAACAGGTTATTCAGCAACAGCCTTATAAACTGGTAGATTCGCCTGTGGTAGCCTCGCCGTTCTCCTTTTTTAATTATATCGTTTTTAATTCCTCTACCCTGGCCCCACAGGAACTGGAAAGCATTATAAGCCACGAAAAAGTGCATAGCAGGCAAAAGCATACGCTTGATATGCTACTGTCTCAGGCCTACTGCATACTGTTTTGGTTTAACCCGGTAGCGTGGCTGTATAAAAAAGCCATAGCTCAAAACCTGGAATTTATAGCCGACGCCGAAGCACTGAAACAGGTAGCCGATAAAACGGCGTACCAAAAAACCATGCTACGGTTGGCACTGGGTACACAGCCCATTAGTATTACGAATCATTTTTATCAATCTTTAATCAAAAAACGAATAGTTATGTTAAACAAACAAAGATCGCACAGGTACAGCACGTGGAAGTACGCGCTTGTACTGCCTGTACTAGCCCTGTTTACAATGGCGTTTCAGGTAAAAACAGTAGCCCGCGAAAAATCAGCACCGCAAACCACAAGCAGTAGCCATTCTGAGGAGTCGGTTATCATTCAAACGGAAATCAACAAAGATTCAGACAAGAACAAGGAGCTGGATGGGCTGAAGAAAAAGTTTGCCGAAATAGGGGTTGATTTTAATGTGAGCTTCATTGAAAAAAATGACAAGGGAGAAATCACAGCCATAAAATTAGAACTTAAAGGCGAAGGCCAGGAACAGGCTTATAATGTAAAAAGCTCTGACCCCATAAAACCCTTTATAGTAACCGCCAAGCAGCAAAATGGAAAGCTGGTAGGTATATCTATATACCCGGGGATAAAAAAACTGCCTAAACGCGCTGTAATCGCCGTTGAAGCCGCAGAGCATGTAATGCCCCTAGACGACGCAGAAGTAGCCGCAGACATGATACCCGCTCCACCGGTACCCGGTTTAGAACCGCCTATGACACCACCGGTTCCGCAGAGAGGTTTTGGGCAAGACCCAGACGGTAGTACCGTAGCCATGAATATAACCGACAATACCCTTGTGCTGGTAGACGGTATAAAACAACCGAAAGGCGCACCCGTAAAATTACCTGTTGGACGTGAGATAGCTTCGGTAAATGTTTTAAAGGGTAAAGAAGGCAAAAAGAAATACGGCAAGGAGGCAAAAGATGGCGCCATAGAAATAACAACTGCAAAGAAACGTGCTGATAAAGTGAGCGTTAACCGTATTAATGTACCGGGTTCGGCGGCGTTTGCGTTTAGCATGCCTGATGGCGATGTTTCGGGGGACATTATAGAGTTTCACGGCGCATTCCCTGAAGGTCTGGAATCCTTTGCAGACCTGGGCCAACTTGATTTCTCCGAGCTGGAAAAACTGGGCGACCTAAAGATATTTTCTGACATTGAAAGCATGAGTAACGACGACATAAACGCCTGGGCTGCACATGCTTCAAGGCTTGCCGAACGTGCCGGACGCCAGGCAGAACTGGCAGCAAGGCGTGCTGAAATAGCCGGAAGAAAGGCCATTATTATTGATAAAAGAGCAGACAGGGAAAACCGCAATGCCGATAACGCTACGCTACGCAGGCAACTTGAAGAAGCGAAAAAGCAACTTGAGGAAATAAAAAAGGAGCTGAAAAAACAGATTGCCAAGCAAAAAGCAGCAGCGGGCAAAAAAGCATAAGCTATATTTTGGGTTAGTTTTACATATAGCATAACAAACTGTTATGAATAAAGGCAGCTGATTATCAGCTGCCTTTTGTTATTTTTACAGTACCAAAAACAATGCACCATGTATAAACTACTTGCAAAACTAAATAAATGGCTGTTGCCCAACTATACCCGACAGCAGCTGGACCTGGCTAAGGCTTCTAAACTGCAAAAAGCAATTATAGGATGGAAGTATTGGGTAACTACCCATGCACTGGACGAAAAGTAAACATATGTATATCAAACATATAAGACACGACAGATGGTAGGTATTTTTACCTGATTTTAGTTTTCTGGTAATTTCCGATTTTATTAAGTAGTATGTTTGAAATGTAAAACAGCTCCCCCCCTTCTTGAAGTCCTGACTTGATAGTTTACAATATCCCTGTCCACG
>JAAXJD010000206.1:6724-11574 GCA_012270005.1 Flavobacterium sp.
AGCATAAATACTCATAATGAAAGGTTTAAAATATACCTACCAATCTACTGGCAGTCCCCAAAATTGCCGGTATCATACAAAGGTGCAGCTTGTAAGAGAATCCCACCTGCACCTTATATTGCCAAAAATGAGTCGCGATACCGTATAAGGTGCGCGACTTTTTTATTTCCGAAAATTCAGTTCACCTTGTAAATCAGGGTGTTCACGGCGCTCCGCCTTAAAATCGCTTAAGAATTGATTTTTTAACGAAATTTTATTTTTTTAAATACACAAAATTGTAGTACATTTGTACTATAAGTTTTCTGCACTAGGAAAACTTATTTGGTTGGTTGGTTTTGCCCCTCTCTCAGAGGGGCTTTTTTTTTTGGTTATGGGTGAAATTCAGCTTTGCTAATGCCATATCGTCAAACAAAAAAACTCCCAAAAGAGATTCTTAATGGAGTTTTGCACTAAAAATCAATATCATCAACCTTTCTTGTAAGAAAGAGTAGCAGCTTCTTTTACGAGTTTAATAAATTCCTCTTTAAAACCGTCATTACCCGCCATACCTGATTTGGCAAGATCTTCTACCATATCATAAGACAGTGAACCTTTATACTTGCTGTCGCGCAGTAACATCCCGAAACCTGCTACCGCAGAAACAAACCGGGCATCGTTCCCCGGAGTTACAGAAACCGGCGCTACAGGCTGCTCAATCAGTAAACTTTTGTGCTCGCCAATAGACTTATATCTAAGCTTCACCGTAAGTAAATCGCCGCTGTTACCCGAGGTTATGGTAGGCTTTTGGTACTTCAGCTTATCGGTTTTACGGGTTTCAAAATTAACCCCAACAGGAACCACCTCATACAATGCCGTTACGCGGTGGCCTGCCCCAAGTTCGCCTGCATCTTTAGTATCGTCGTTAAAATCTTCGTTTGCCATAACGCGGTTTTCGTAGCCTATAAGCCGGTATGCCTGTACTTTTTCGGGGTTAAACTCTACCTGAATCTTTACATCTTTTGCAATCACAAAAAGATTAGCCAGCAATTCTTTTTCAAAAACTTTTTGTGCTTCCTTCATGTTGTCAATATAAAAGTAATTGCCATCGCCCCAATTGCTGATTTCCTCCATGGTGGCATCTTTATAATTACCCATACCAAACCCGCAAATCGTAAGGAAAATTTCGTTGCCCTTATTTTTTTCTATCAGGTCTAAAAGACCTGACCTCGAGCTTACCCCTACATTAAAGTCGCCATCGGTTGCCAGGAAAACGCGGTTGTAGCCCCCTATTATAAAGTTAGCCGCAGCAGTTTTATAAGCCAGCTCAAGCCCCTCGCCTCCTGCGGTAGAGCCTCCCGCCTGCAAACTCTGTAACGCCTCTTTAATTTTATCCTTTTCATCTACAGACGTTGAGGGCAACACCAGCCCCGCGCTACCGGCATACGTTACTATAGATACGCGACTACCGGCAGGCAGGTTATCTACCATAAGCATAAAGGCATCGCGCAGCAGCGGAAGCTTGTTAGGATCGTCCATAGAACCGCTGGTATCGAGCAGGAATACCAGATTACCCGGTTTTACGCTGCTGTAATCCAGTTTTTTCCCCTGAAGGCCTATACGTACCAACTGGTGGTCTTTGGACCAGGGTGCGTTCCATACTTCGGTTGTAACAGAAAAAGGCAAATCGCCCGCAGGTTGCGGATAGTTATAGTCAAAATAATTAATGAACTCCTCAATACGCACAGCCCCTTTTTCTGGCAGGTTACCGGATTCTATTATACGGCGCACGTTACTGTACGAAGCGTTGTCTACGTCTATAGAAAATGTAGAAAGCGGATTTGAAGTAGCGTCTTTAAAATCGTTTTCCACAATACGGTCGTACTCTTCAGTGTTATGCTGTACGGCGTCTGCGGTGGTTTCTTTAGAAACGGCTTCGGGTATTTCAACCATTTCCATACTTGCAGAATCTGCGGCTGCATCGGCTTCGCCCCCGTCAGCCTTTTTACAGGCGGTAAGCATCATCAGTGCGGCAAAGGCACTGCATAATAGATTAGTTTTCATGTGAAGAAAAAATTGGTGGTTAAAAATAATTGTTAACGGTTAGTGTACACTGTTTTTGCACCAACGCAGTATACCAACCTCATATTTTTAACCCGTGCAGATTATAACAGTTTGTTTATAACTAACGGATGTGGTTATGTAACCTGTGTTAAAAAATTAAAATAAGTTTTAACACTTGCCTCTTGCGCATAAAAAAACTCCCACCGTGTACCGATGGGAGTTTTTGTGTATTTAAGAGCTATACTGTGGCTTAGTTAGCACCGGCAGCAATCAGGTTTAGAGCGCTACCTGCCTTAAACCATTCAATTTGTCCCTGGTTGTAGCTGTGGTTAGCAATAATGTTTTCCACACTGCCATCGGCATGTACAACCTGAAGCGTTAGCGGCTTGCCCGGTGCAAATTCTGTAAGGTCTATAAAGTTAAAGGTATCGTCTTCCTGTATTTTGTCGTAATCAGCCTCGTTAGCAAAGGTAAGCGCAAGCATACCCTGCTTTTTAAGGTTAGTTTCGTGTATACGTGCAAACGACTTAACCAGTACCGCCTTAACGCCAAGGTGGCGCGGCTCCATAGCGGCATGCTCACGAGACGAACCTTCGCCATAGTTGTGGTCGCCCACTACTATGCTTGGTACGCCTGCGGCCTTGTAGGCACGCTGTACAGCAGGTACGGCATCGTACGCGCCGGTGAGCTGGTTTTTAACGTTGTTTGTTTTTTGGTTAAAGGCGTTTACCGCACCTATAAGCATATTGTTAGAAATATTATCAAGGTGGCCACGGAAACGTAACCATGGACCTGCCATAGAAATGTGGTCTGTAGTACACTTACCAAATGCTTTAATAAGCAGCTTGGCACCCATAATATTTTTACCATCCCATGGCTGGAACGGATCCAGCAACTGAAGGCGCTCAGATGTAGGGCTTACCGACACCTGCACACTGCTACCGTCTTCGGCAGGAGCCTGGAAACCAGGATCATCTACAGCAAAACCTTTTTCAGGCAGTTCGTGCCCGGTAGGTTCGTCCAGCATTACTTCCTGTCCGTCTTCGTTAATAAGGGTATCGGTAAGTGGGTTAAACCCAAGGTCGCCCGCTATGGCAATAGCCGTTACAAGTTCTGGCGAACCTACAAACGCAAGGGTGTTAGGGTTACCGTCGGCACGCTTAGAGAAGTTTCGGTTAAACGAGTGTACAATAGTGTTACGTTCTTCTTTTTCGGCACCTTCCCTGTCCCACATACCTATACAAGGTCCGCAGGCATTGGCAAATACCGTGGCGCCAATTTTATCAAATGTATCAATAAAACCATCGCGCTCTATAGTGTAGCGCACCTGCTCTGAACCAGGGGTTATGGTAAACTTGGCTTTGGTTTTAAGTTTCTTTCGGCAACCTGTTTTGCCAGGGAAGCCGAACGCGAAATATCTTCGTAAGACGAGTTTGTACAAGAACCTATAAGGCCTACCTGTACTTGTAGTGGCCAGTTGTTTTTAGCTGCCTCTTCCCTCATTTTAGAGATAGGCGTAGCTAAATCAGGAGTAAACGGCCCGTTTAGGTGTGGCTCCAGCTCAGAAAGGTTAATTTCTATAACCTGGTCAAAATATTGCTCAGGGTTAGCGTACACTTCGGCATCACCGGTTAGGTAAGCTTTAACTGCGTTAGCAGCATCGGCTACATCGGCACGGTTTGTAGCGCGCAGGTAGCGATCCATAGACTCATCATACCCAAAGGTAGATGTAGTAGCGCCAATTTCGGCACCCATGTTACAAATGGTACCTTTACCGGTACAAGACATAGCCTGTGCACCTTCGCCAAAATATTCTACAATAGCACCGGTACCCCCTTTTACGGTAAGTATGCCGGCTACTTTAAGGATAACATCTTTAGGGGCAGTCCAGCCGCTTAGCTTACCGGTAAGTTTAATACCTATAAGCTTAGGGAATTTAAGTTCCCATGACATACCGCTCATTACGTCTACCGCATCTGCACCACCTACACCTATGGCAAGCATACCAAGGCCGCCGGCGTTTACGGTGTGAGAGTCGGTACCAATCATCATACCGCCGGGGAACGCATAGTTTTCCAGCACTACCTGGTGAATAATGCCGGCACCCGGTTTCCAGAACCCGATACCGTATTTATTAGAAATTGAAGATAGGAAGTCAAAAACCTCATTGCTTTGCTCTTTAGCACGCTTAAGGTCGGTAGCAGCATCTACTTTTGCCTGTATAAGGTGGTCGCAGTGTACTGTGGTAGGTACGGCTACTTTGGCTTTACCGGCATGCATAAACTGCAAAAGGGCCATTTGAGCGGTTGCATCCTGGCAGGCTACCCTGTCTGGTGCAAAATCTACATAATCTTTACCTCTTGTAAATGCCTGGGTAGGCGTACCTTCCCAAAGGTGAGAATATAGGATTTTTTCAGAAAGCGTAAGCGGACGGCCTACCAGTTCGCGTGCTTTATCTACACGCTCGGCCATCTTAGCATACACATTTTTGATCATTTCGATATCAAAAGCCATATGTTTATAATTTAGAATTATACAATGTATTTATGAAACGGCTAAAGCACCACAATTATCCTACCAACTCTTTCTGAGCCGGTGCAAATTTTGTAAGGTTAATGCCTTCAACCGCTGTTTTGTATTCGTTAATTGTAGGGATACGGCCTAAAATTGCCGACAGTACCACTACCGGTGTAGAGGCCAGTAACGATTCGCCTTTTTTGCGCTCGCTGTCTTCTACCACACGGCCCTGGAACAAACGGGTAGACGTAGCCATTACCGTATCTCCTTTTGCCGCTTTTTCCTGGTTACCC
>JAAXJD010000181.1 GCA_012270005.1 Flavobacterium sp.
ACAAATATCCTCCGCAACGGGCTGATCTTTTTAACTAAATTGTAGTTATTTTACCAAAATCCAGGCATCTATCTCGCCATTTTGGTGTATTTCGTTAGCATTTTGCTGGGCTTCGGCATAGGTAGCAAAGCTACCATAAACAACCGGGTACAGTCCGGCCTTGTTTACTTCCAGCCTGTGGGCTTTATATCCTTTAGCGATAAGGGCAGCGGCGGCCTTTTCGGCATTTGCTTCGCTTTTAAATGCGCCCGCTACCACGTGGTATGGCAGTGCTATGGCTACAGCGGCTTCCTCTTGTTGCAGTGCTGCCTCATCTTGTTTTACAGGAAGGCTTACTGCCGGCAGCGGATTTTCTATAAAAAATGTAGCCTGCTGTATGCGTTGTTCTACTTTGCTTTGTACGGCATTGTGCACGGCAAGCGTTTCCTGGTCTATTTTACGGCTGTAGTAGTTAGCATACGCTATAACACCCGCCCCTGCAAACAGGGCAAATACGGCAGCGTATTTAAGGTAGCTGTAACTGCGTTTACGCTCTGGGGTAAAAATAATTGGTGCTTTTTCTTCCAGTTCCTCTACAACCGCCTTAAGTTCCTCACGGCGTACAGCTGGAGAAACCACCGCGCTAAGCCCAAAGGCATCGGTAAGGTAGTTTACAGGAGTGTCCGGGGTAAATACCAGGCTGCCTTCTGCGTTAAGCCCTATTTGGCCTATGTTTTTAAGGAACAGCACATCCATGCCGCTAAGGGTTCGTTTCCACTGGGCTACAGTTTCGGTAATTGCCGAAACGGCTGCTTCGTAAGAAATTTTTTCCTGCTGCGCTATATGATTGGCTAAAAGACCGTCATTATTCTTTACATTCGCATTGAATGAAATTACCTTTTTAGGAGGATAGAATGTGTGCGAAACAGCGTTTAACTGTGCCGGGCGTATTTCGGTAAGGAAAGCGCCAAAACCGGGAACGGTAACACACTGGTAACGGTATAATAGTGCTGATATGTATTTCTCTATCTTCATAAACACAAAATTAATCATTGAGTGGGGTGGGCAAAATTTTATTCACAAATTTTATTAACAATAATGATTAGCTGATAACGAGCTGATTACAATTTAAAATGAACCAACCGGAATTATTTAATACCCTGGCGCTCATGCGTGTAGAGGGTGTGGGCGACATTATGGCCAAAAAGCTCATAAACCACCTGGGCAGCGCCGAAGCCGTCTTAAAAGCGAAGAAAAGCCAACTCATTTCTATAGAAGGTGTGGGCGAAGTGCTGTACCGTAACCTGCAAAACCAAAACATTTATAAGCTTGCCGAAAATGAGCTGAAGTTTATAGAAGCAAACCGTATTAATCCGCTTTTTTATCAGGATGCCGAATATCCGGAACGGTTGAAGCATTGCGTGGATGGGCCGGTACTGTTATTTGGCTCGGGGAATATAAATTTTGCCGGGCGAAAAACCCTGAGCATTGTAGGCACGCGGCAAATGACGGCCTATGGCGGTGATTTTTGCCGTAAGTTGCTGGAAGACCTAGTGCCACTAAATCCTGTTATTGTAAGCGGATTTGCGTATGGGGTAGACATTCACGCCCATCTTGTGGCTATGGATCTGGGGCTGCAAACCATAGGTGTGGTAGCGCACGGCCTGAATCAGGTGTACCCCAAGCCACATAAAAAGTACGTGGCGCGTATGGAGCAAAACGGTGGTTTCCTCACCGAGTTTTGGAGTACTAGCAACCCGGACAGGGAAAATTTTGTAAAGCGCAACCGCATAGTGGCAGGCATTAGTGAGGCTACCATTATTATAGAGAGCGCCGAAAAAGGCGGTTCGCTTATTACGGCTAATGTGGCCAATGATTATAACCGCGATGTGTTTGCCTTGCCCGGGCGCATTACAGATAAGTACAGCATGGGCTGCAACGACCTTATTAAAACCCAGCGTGCCAACCTGCTTACAGGTGCAGCCGACCTTATTTATATGTTGAATTGGGAGCTGGAAGAAAAGAAACTCCCACCAATACAAAAGCAATTGTTTGTAACCCTGGAGCCCGATGAGCAAAAGGTATACGACTACCTGCTTAAAAACGGCAAGGAACTCCTGGATATTATAGCCCTGAACTGCGATATGCCGGTATTTAGGCTTTCGTCTATGTTGCTGAATATGGAGTTAAAAGGCGTAATCAGGCCACTGCCGGGTAAGTTGTTTGAGGCGGTGTAAATCTCCTCCGGTCTGTCATCCTATGTTTGTAATTGGATATATTTAAGAGAATAGAAAAAGAATGATT
>JAAXJD010000146.1:0-26292 GCA_012270005.1 Flavobacterium sp.
TCCGAAGCCCGCCGCATATCTCATGATCTTATGCCGCCAATGTTAGAGTTTTCGGCTGTTTCTGAATTAATAAACGGAGTACTTGAGCCTTGGAAAAATAAATTTAACATACAATTTGTATCGAATGTGCGTTCGTTTGAGGATTTGAATCCTCAGGCAAAATTACAATTGGTGCGTATGCTCCAGGAAGTAGTTACTAATGCCATTAAACACGCAAAAGCAGACAAGATTGAAGTAACCTGGAGGCACACGCCTAGTTTTTACGCTTTATCGGTTAAAGATACAGGTGTAGGTTTTAACAGTGCCGGGCTTAAACAGGGTGTGGGCTTAAGCAGCTTAGAAATGCGCGCCCAATATTTGGGTGGTAGGTGCCGTGTAGTCTCAAAGCTTGGCAAAGGCACGCGCTTTATTCTTGCTGCGAAAGCTGTGTAGGGTAAATTGTGTAGAAATATCATAAAATTCCGATTTTAAAATTGTTAATTTTGTGCTTTACCAATCTATCCTTTTTATGGAAAAAATTTCTGTTGTAATTACCGATGACGATGCACTTATAGTAAGCCTTCTGGAAAACTATTTGCAAACCTGCCCAGATATAGAGGTAAACTTTACAGCCACAAGCGGCGAAGAGTTATTTCAGAAGTTAGCAGATACCGGAACCGTTCCTAACATCATTTTGCTGGATCTTCGCATGAACGGTATGGATGGCATTGCCGTAGCAGAACGCCTTAAGTCAGACTTTCCTACGGTGCGTACTATCGTTATATCATCGCACTATCAGCGCGCATTTACTGGTTTTATGCTTAAAACAGGTGTAGCTGCTTTTTTGCCTAAAGGTGTCTCGCCTATAGAACTTACTGATATTATACGCACTGTACAGCGCCAGGGCTACTACTTTAAAGACGAGCAACTTGATGCGTTGCGTGAGCAGATTTCGGGCAAAGCACCCCGCCCGGTATGCCAGCAGGAGGATTTGCTTTCGGATAGGGAAATAGAAGTTTTAAGGCTTATATGCCTGCAAAAAACGGCAAAAGAAATAGGAGATGAGCTTTATATAACCCAGCGTACAGCAGAAGGTCATAAAAACAATTTATTTGCAAAAACAGGAGCCAAAAACATTGCCGGGCTTGTTATATATGCCATACAGAACAATGTTATAAAAATAGAAGATTTACCCCTGATTCAGTAGTATTTTAAATATATTGTAATTTTACTTTAAAGGTAAAAACAGGTATTTTCTACCGTTGACAATTTCAACATTATTATCACATTTGTACCGGATATAACGGGAAATGCACAGAATTTTTACAGCACAAAAATTCGTTTAAACCAAGGATCTTATTTTTTTAAGTGGAGTTAAAAAAAACAGTGACGGTTTAGCATATTATATCCTCAAAGCCGGTATGGATGTAGGTGTGGCGTTTTCCGCCCAATAAAAATTTCGCTAATTTTTAGCCACACATACACAGGTCGAATCCTGCCGGCTTTCAGTTTTAATATCATTGCGATATTGCATCCATTATTTATATAAAAAGAAAACCCCTGCATGTATTTATGCAGGGGTAAAATCTTTTCAAATCCATTTTGGCCGGAGCCATTTCTCTTCTTTTTTTGATTTTGATGACTGAACTCGTATTAATAGACGTTTTTTAAAATCATTTGTTACAGTTGTACCATACATTTTTTCGTAATTAATTTCTGAATATTACTTTTGCTTAAAACTGAATGTGTTATGGAGAAGAAATGTGCATGCGGGTCGGGTATGGATTTTGAAAAGTGCTGCCAGCCTTTTATAAACGGTGTTTTATTGCCAAAAAAACCTGAGGCGTTAATGAGGTCCCGTTATACGGCGTATGTGCTTAAAAACATAGATTATATTTATAATACAACTGCACCGCAAGAACGAAAGTATACCTCTAAAAAACATATACAAGAATGGGCAAACGCCTGTACCTGGGTAAAGCTTGAGGTGCTTTATGCCAAAGACGATAAAGTAGCATTTAAAGCCTACTATATGGATGACAGGCTAACGGCACACGTGCATAATGAGCTGTCTACATTTGTAGAGATACAAGGAATGTGGTACTATTTGTCTGGAGAGTAATTTTTTAATTCTCGTTCTAGGGCTACTAAAGTTTAACAAAATAAAACATCGTACAACGTGTAACATTTTTTTTACTTGTTGTCTAATATGTAATCAACATCAAAAAACGAAAACACAAAATGACAGCACACGAAATAGATTATCATATCTACGGTGAAGAAATGCAATATGTAGAAATAGAGCTGGATCCGCAGGAAGCCGTGGTGGCAGAGGCAGGAAGCTTTATGATGATGGATAGCGGTATACAAATGCAAACCATTTTTGGCGACGGCTCTAACCAGAACGAAGGTTTTATGGGTAAGTTGTTTAGCGCAGGGAAGCGTTTGCTTACCGGAGAAAGCTTATTTATGACCGTGTTTTTAAATCAATGGCACGGTAAAAGAAAGGTAAGTTTTGCATCTCCCTATCCCGGTAAAATTGTACCTATAGACTTAAGGCAATATGGCGGTAAGTTTATTTGCCAGAAAGATGCCTTTTTATGCGCTGCAAAAGGCGTATCTGTAGGGATAGAATTTTCACGTAAACTGGGCCGTGGCGTTTTTGGGGGCGAAGGTTTTATTATGGAAAAGCTGGAAGGCGATGGGCTGGCATTTGTACACGCCGGTGGTACACTGGCACGTAAAGAACTTGCCGCCGGAGAGGTACTTAAAGTCGATACGGGTTGTATAGTAGGCTTTTCTCCTAGTGTTAATTATGATATAGAATTTATAGGGGGAATAAAAAACACTATATTTGGAGGCGAAGGCCTGTTTTACGCTACCCTGCAAGGGCCTGGAGTGGTGTACATACAGTCGCTTCCGTTTAGCAGGCTTGCCGGGCGTATTTATGCTTCTGCTCCTCAAGGGGGCGGTAGCCAGCGCGATGAGGGCAGTATTCTGGGAGGTTTAGGTAACCTGCTTGATGGAGATAATAGATTTTAAGATTTTTTATATATTTTAGTTTCCTGATTTTTTTTACGAAAGGGCTTCGGCCCTTTTTTTATTGTGTAAAAAAATGTGGCTGCTTTTGTACCTTTGGGCAAACCAAAATGCATTTTCTACACATCATGAAAAAAATCATTGCTTTTATCCTGCTTTTGCTTCCTGTGTTGTTGCAGGCACAGCAGCCCGCCACACAAACGGAAGACCCGGCTGCAAAGACCGTGCGGAATTTACAGTATGTTTTTGACGTCCCTGTTTGCGGAAAGGACAGTATAACGTCAGATCCTACCGGAAAATTTAAATACAACTCAGGCTGCGGTGATCACTTATTTTGGCAAGTGGTGGAGTTAAGGCAAAAAGGGGTGCCATATCTTATAGCGCTAATAGAAAGCCAGGAACCCACTCAGGCTAAACTTCCTTCCGGGAAAGGGTACTATCGTTTAGGCGATGTAGCCCTAATGGCGCTTGTAGAAATTATACACGAGCTTCCGGTAGAAGAACTGGCAGGCGTAAAATACGAGTCGTACAGTGACCGATGGAAGTTTTACCACAAGGGTTTAAAGGATAAAAAGAAACGCGCTGCATTAAAAGAAGCTATAGACAAATGGTATAAAGACAATAGGGGTAAACTTGTGTTTGAAAAATCAGACACCTATGGTAATTGTAAATGCGTAGGTAAGCACCCAGTAGGCGGGTATTTTATGCTTCGTAAAACAGAAGTAAATAATGAGGCACCAAGAAAGAACGAATAGTACTATTGCTGTATATTAACACAAAAGCTCCCAAAGGGAGCTTTTGTGTTAATATACCATTTCGGTATACGGTATTATGGTATTGTAACCTTTCTCTTCAAAATAAGATATCGGGTTATCCTCAGACACGGCTAAAACAAAGTCGCCGCCCCAGGCACCCAGGCTTTTAATTACTCCCTTAAAATCTGGGAACATACGTTCCTGCACAGGGGCTATGCCTAATATACCACCGAGCAGGGCTTCGTGTTTCTCCAAAGCCGATGAAAAAGCGCCTAAATCCTGCGCCTGGTAGGTTTCTGCCACCAGCTTATCTACTTGCTGTATCAGCTTTTCTTTGTCAAATACCTTTTCCCTGTAGGCGGCTATGGCTTCGCGGCTGTTTTGTTTTTGGTTAAGGTATACAAAATACAACTTCTCCTTAAAAACAGGATTAAAAGCTACAGTAGTTACCTCTGCTATTCCTTGTTTCAGGTTAAAAAGCAGCGGCGCTGTTTGTTGCGCGCAGGCTATGTCGTAGCCACTGCCACTAAAGGTTTTTGCAAGTAAGAGGTATGGGTCAATGCTAAACCAGTCGGCCACCAGGCTAATAAGGGTAGAGGAGGTTCCCAGTCCCCAAAGTCTTGGGAACGTCAGCTTTGTAATTACATCAAATCCTGAAGTTAATACCTCAGGATTGGCGGTATGCGCCTGGTGCAGTACCTTTACCAGCATTGCTGTTTCGGTTGGAGCATCAGCGTGTTTGCCGGAATAAATGTCTGCAAGCGGAATAGTTGCGGTTAACCATTCTGATCCGTCGGCATCCAGGCTTTTCCAGTTCACTGTAGCGGATTCAGCAAGGCGCACTTCCATAGACTGCCCAAACCTGCAGGGCAGGGCAAACGCGTTAGAACCGTCAAGAACGGTATACTCACCTATAATGAGCAGTTTTCCGTTGGCATATAAAGTCTTATTCAATGGTGGTAGTGTCGGTTTTACGTAGTCCTTCAAGAAGTTCGGCAACCGCTGCGTGAGACACGGTATGTTTTTCGAAGTGTTTTATGGTTGCTTTCTTTTCGTTATCGTTAGCACCCAGCTGGTTCAGTATGTTCATAAGGTGCATTTTCATGTGCCCCTGCTGAATCCCGGTTGTGGTAAGCGAACGTACCGCACCAAAGTTTTGTGCCAGGCCGGCTACCGCTACAATTTGCATTAACTCCTTAGCAGACGGGTTACCCAGCATTTCCAGGCAGAACTTAACCAGCGGGTGCAGGGTAGTTAGTCCGCCAACGGTGCCAAGCGCTAAAGGGACATCCAGCCAAAACGTAAAAATGCCATTTTCTATTTTGGCATGGCTCAGGCTGGTATACTGGCCGTCTTTAGCTGCATACGCATGCACACCGGCTTCTACTGCCCTAAAATCGTTTCCTGTGGCTACCACCACTGCGTCAATGCCGTTCATTATACCTTTGTTGTGCGTTACCGCCCTAAAAGGCTCTACTTCGGCTATATTAATCGCGGTAACAAATTTTTGTGCAAATTCCTCCGGCTTAATGTTTTTATCTTCGTTCAGGTCTTCCACAGGGCAGCTTACCTCGGCACGTACTACACAGTTAGGTACGTAGTTGCTCAGTATGCTCATTATAACCTGTATGTGCTTTTCTTCTTCGGTAAACGGGGCGTAGGTTAGCGCCTCCTGTCTTAGTGTTTTACTAAATTGTTCCAGGCACGAGTTAATAAAATTAGCGCCCATACTGTCTACGGTTTCAAAGGTAGCGTGCAGCTGGTAGTAGCCGTCAATCAGAGCTGTTTTATCGCGCAGGGTTATATCCAGTATACCGCCGCCACGCTTTTGCATGTTTTTAGTTATATCTTCGGTGTCGCTAAACAATTTTGGTTTTACGGTTTCAAAAAACTGCGTAAGTTTTTGCGCATCGCCTTCATATTTAAAGTGTACCTGGCCTATTTTTTCGGTGTTTAGTATAGTTGCTTTAAAACCGCCGCGTGTAGACCAGAATTTAGCAGCCTTACTGGCTGCTGCAATTACAGAGCTTTCTTCAATGGCCATGGGTATGGTGTAGTCTTTACCGTTTATGGTAAAGCTTGGTGCTATGCCCAGCGGCAGATAAAAGTTGGTTATAGTATTTTCTATAAACTCATCGTGCAGTTTTTGCAGTGGGGCATCATCATTCCAGTACTGCTTAAGCAGGGAAGTTGCTTCGTCAGGGTTTTGAAAATAATTATCTGCCAGCCATGCTATCTTTTGCTCTTTGGTTAGTTTACTAAAACCGCTAATCGCCTTGCTCATCTTTAGTTATGCGTGTTAAAATTCGGTGCAAAGATAGGGGTTTGCCATGCCATTTTAAACAAAAATGCAATCAATACACGCTTCAATTTTAGTTTAACAAAAAAAAGGAGGTGTAAGTCATAAAAAATTACTAAAATTGGAGGTTTTTTATCATACCGAAAATGAAACACGCTAAAAAGTCAATTTTATTCTTTTTACTGGCCTCAGTGCCTCTTTTTGCACAGCAAAAAATAACACTTGAAGAAATATGGGGAGGGGCTTTCCGTAGTAAAGGCATGGACGAGGTAAAGGCTATGGAAAATACCAACCAGTATACCGTGCTAAACGTAAACTGGAATGCAGGGACAGCCACTGTAGACCTCTATGATTTTGCCACGCTTAACAAAGTAGGCACCCTGATTGATACAAGGGGTATGAGCGAGTTTCCGCAGGGTATAGACAGTTATAGCTTTAGCAACGATGAGAAGAAGATGCTTTTGGCCGCTAACAGCGACCAGATTTACAGGCATTCGTTTGTGGCAGATTACTACAGCTATGATGTTTATTCTAAAAAATTAACCCGCATTGCCGAAAACAAAGTACAAGAACCTTCATTTTCGCCTGATGGTAAAAAAGTAGCGTACGTTTATAATAACAATATTTATATTAGTGATTTGGCTAACGGTATAGTGCGCCCGGTAACTAAAGATGGTAAAAAGAATGCCATAATCAATGGTGTTTGCGACTGGGTGTACGAGGAAGAATTTTCGTTTGTAAAAGCCTACGAGTGGAATGCGACAGGCGATAAAATAGCCTACATTCGCTTTGATGAGACAGAGGTGCCTGAGTTTTCTATGGATATTTATGGCAAAAGCCTATACCCGACACGCGATGTTTTTAAATACCCTAAGGCGGGTGAAAAAAACAGTTTGGTGTCGTTACATATTTATGACGTAAATACCAATACTGATAAAGAGATTAAACTAGGTAACTATACTGACTTTTATATTCCGCGGATAAAGTGGACTAACGAGGCGCAAACCCTAAGTGTACAGGTGCTTAACCGCCACCAGAATAATCTTGATCTAATTTTTGTAGATGCTAACAGCGGTAGCGCAAAAGTGGTGCTAAACGAAACTGATAAGGCGTATGTAGATGTTAC
Organism: Flavobacterium sp.; assembly: GCA_012270005.1. Lineage (GTDB taxonomy): Bacteria > Bacteroidota > Bacteroidia > Flavobacteriales > Flavobacteriaceae > Flavobacterium. The sequence goes on from JAAXJD010000146.1 coordinate 7,199, forward strand.
AGATAATCTTACCTTCCTGGATGATAACAGTTTTATATGGACCAGCGAAAAAGACGGCTACAACCATATTTATGTGTATTCTAAAACCGGTAAGCTGGTAAACCAGGTTACCAAAGGTAAGTGGGAGGTAACTGCCTACTATGGGTACGACAAAAAAACAAAGACGATTTTTTATCAGTCTACAGAAAACGGAAGCATAAACCGTGATGTGTACCGCGTAGGGGTAAACGGTAAAAATAAAATGAGGCTTACCACACAAACCGGTACCAGCGACGCTAAATTTAGTACGGATTATAACTACTTCCTTAACTTCTTTTCGAGTGCTACACAGCCTGAAACCTTTACGCTTAACAGTAGTAAAGATGGTAAGCCGGTAAAAGAGGTGCTTAATAACAATGCCCTTAAAGATAAGCTGGGTAAATATAGCCTTAAAGATAAAGAGTTTACAACCATTACTACTGAAAAAGGGAATGTGCTAAACGCCTGGTTTATAAAACCATCTGATTTTGATCCGAATAAAAAATACCCTGTTTTAATGTATCAGTATAGTGGGCCCGGCAGCCAGCAGGTAGCTAACAAGTGGCACAGCACTAACGATTACTGGTATTATATGCTTGCGCAGCAAGGCTACATAATAGCGTGCGTAGATGGCCGTGGTACAGGTTTTAAGGGCGCAGAATTTAAGAAGGTTACCTATAAGGAACTTGGTAAATATGAAGTAGAGGACCAAATAGATGCGGCTAAAGTTATTGCTAAATACAGCTATGTAGATGCTTCCCGTATAGGAATATGGGGCTGGAGCTACGGTGGCTTTATGAGCAGTAACTGCCTGTTTAAAGGTGCCGACGTGTTTAAAATGGCAATTGCCGTGGCACCGGTTACAAACTGGCGTTTTTACGACAGCGTGTACACAGAGCGCTATATGCAAACCCCGCAGGAAAATGCGGCAGGGTATGACACCAATTCGCCTATAAATTTTGTAAAGAATTTAAAAGGCAAATTCCTGTTAGTGCATGGTACTGCCGATGATAATGTACACGTACAAAACAGCATGCAGATGATAGAAGCCCTTATACAGGCCAATAAACAGTTTGACTGGGCTATTTACCCGGATAAAAACCACGGAATTTACGGTGGTAAAACAAGGCTGCAGCTGTACAGTAAAATGACCAATTTTATTAAAGAAAACCTATAAATGAGCGAGAATTTAACTTTAGAACAAATTCAGGACTTTAAAGGGAAATACCCTAAACAGTTGTGGTACCTCTTTACTGTAGAGATGTGGGAACGTTTTTGTTTTTACGGCATGCGCGGGGTACTTACCTTTTTTATGGTAGATCAGCTGTTTCTTAAAGATGACAAAGCAAACCTTCAGTACGGTGCTATACAGGCATTTGTATACGCTTTTACCTTTATAGGGGGGATTTTTGCAGATAAAATACTAGGATTTAAAAAATCACTGGTTTTTGGCGGCTTTATAATGATTCTGGGTAATTTACTTATAGCATCAGCCCCGCAGGAAATGTTTTATTACGGGATTACACTTTCTATTATAGGCACAGGTTTCTTTAAGCCAAATATCAGTTCTATGGTAGGCGAGTTATATCATGAAGATGATGCTCGTAGAGATGCAGGATATGGTATGTTTTACGCGGGCATAAATATAGGGGGATTACTAGGTGGTGCACTGTGTATTTTTCTTGGTAAATACTATTCTTGGTCGCTTTGCTTTTTGGCAGCGGCAGTTGTTATGATTTTAGGTGTAGTTACTTTTTTAGCAACCAAAAAGTATCTTGGTCCTATAGGTAACTCTCCATTAGAGAACGAAAAACCTCAAAGCAGAATTAAAAAGGAAATCGCTGTGTACTTGGGTTCACTGGTTAGTATACCGTTTATTTTTATAATGGTAAAAAACAGTGATTATACAGATTATTTTATGTATACCATAGGTATAGTGGCTATTTCATACTTTTTATTTGAAACATTCAGGCTGGAGAGCGCGTCGTTAAGAAAAAAAATGATTGCTGCCTTCCTGTTTATTTTCTTTTACTTCTTATTTAATGCGATTTTTGAGCAGAGTGGAGGGTCTTTATCGCTTTTTGCAAAAGATAACCTAAACGACACGTTACTATTTTTTCATATAGATCCTAACGTGGTAAATAATAGCTCTAACTCATTGTTTGTAATTATATTTAGTCCGCTTGTAGGATTGTTATGGTTATGGCTTGCCAATAAGAAACTGGAGCCTAACACGGTAATCAAGTTTGGTATAGGCTTTATTTTCCTAGGAGCATCCTTTTATGTTTTCTATTTTACCCGTTTCTTTGCAAACGATCAGGGTATAGCGTCATTAAATGTTTTTACATTTGGATATCTTGTAACTACGTTGGGTGAACTTTGTCTTGGGCCTGTAGGAATGTCTATTATAACCAAGTTAGCACCTAAAAGGCTTTTTGGTATGATGATGGGGCTGTGGTTCCTTGCCAGTGCTTGCGGGCAGTTTGCTGCTGGTAAATTAGGGGCCGAAATATCTAAATCTAATACCGGTGGTACACTTATGTCTAAGCTTTTGTCGTATACAGATGGATACTACAATTTAGCTATATATTCGGTAGTGGCAGGCATAATCCTGATTGCTCTTGCCCCGGTTATCCGAAGGTTAATGCAAGAAGTAAAATAATTTTGTAAATACACTTAACAACTATATATGTCATCAACTGCGACAACTACACAAAACGATTTCTTTAAAGATACGGTGCTGGGTCACCCATCCGGACTTTTCGTAATGTTTTTTACCGAAATGTGGGAACGTTTTTCATACTATGGTATGCGTGCACTTTTGGTTCTTTTTTTAACTGCACCATTAACAGGTATTAACCACGGCTGGGAGTGGACCACAGAAAGAGCTCTTGGCCTATACGGTACATATACCATGGGTGTATACCTTACTCCGGTACTGGGAGGTGTTATTGCCGATAGGTTATTAGGCTATCGCTGGGCCGTATTGCTGGGAGCGCTTATTATGACGCTTGGTCATGCCTCAATGGCGCTGGAAACAGAGTTCTTCCTTTATGTGGGGCTTGGTTGCCTTATGGTGGGTAACGGTCTTTTTAAACCGAATATGACCTCTATGATTAGTAATCTGTATAAAGAGCATCCGGAAAAGAAAGACGGCGCATACTCTATTTTTTATATGGGTGTAAATGCAGGAGCCTTCTTGGGTATACTACTTTGTGGTTACATAGGCGAAAAGGTATCGTACAGCTGGGGCTTTGGTCTTGCTGGTATTTTTATGTTCTTGGGTATGCTTCAGTTCTATTTTACCCAGAAAATTTTTGGTAACGTAGGGCTTTCTCCAAAGAACACAAAAGAACTTCAAAAAACAGAAGCTGTTAAAGAAGAGGTTGTAACACCAAGAAATGTGATTATAGATAGGCTTATCGTTGTAATCATCTTCTCAATATTTACTATATTTTTTTGGGCTGCTTTTGAACAGGCTGGCGGATCTATGACAATCTTTGCCGACAGATACACACAGCGCGTGCTTGAAGGAAATGCCGGTATGACTTTTAAAGTCATAGATGCTTTGCTTACTATAGCTCCGGTAGCTATTATTACCTATGTGCTTATAAAACTGTTTGGAAAAACTTTTAAAAGGTTTTCTTTGGGTAACATTATACTTGCAACAAGCTTTGCTGCAATATGGGCTTTAGTGATATGGAGGGTAAACCGTGAGTTTTCTAATGATGCTACAGAAGTAGCAGCTACTTGGTTTGGTATCCTTAACTCTTTATTTATTATTACTCTTGCGCCCGTATTCTCTAAATGGTGGGAGAGTAAATACAATCTTCCGGGAGCGATTAAGTTTGGTCTAGGTCTTGTGTTGCTTGGAACAGGTTTTGGTTTCCTTGCATATGGTTCTATGGAACTAACCGGCGGTGCCGATATTAAAGTAAGCATGATATGGCTTATCCTTGCCTACTTATTCCATACTATGGGTGAGCTTTGTATTTCTCCGGTAGGGTTATCTTACGTAAGCAAATTAGTTCCTCCAACGTGGATAGGAATGATGTTTGGCGTTTATTACCTGTTTATTGCTATGGGTAACAAGCTGGCTGGTACCATGGGTGGTATGATTGAAGAAATTACAGCTAAATATTCGTTAACTACCTTCTTCCTGATATTTACTATTGTTCCGGTAGGGCTTGGTTTAGTTATAACGGCGCTGCATCCTTTGGTAAAAAAGCTAATGCACGGCGTAAAATAATTCGGCATTGTTTTTGGTTTATTCCATTTCAAAATATTTAATATGAAAAGAGCATTATTAATACTGTTTGTAACCCTTGCTTCTTTTGCCGCACAGGCGCAGGAGCTGGAATGGCATACCGATGTGGCTAAGGCTACAGCGCTGTCTCAAAAAACTAAAAAGCCGCTACTTTTATTTTTTACCGGTAGCGATTGGTGTGGCTGGTGGATGAAGGTGCAAAAAGAGGTGCGTAATACACCTTAATTTGCTAAATGGGCTAAGTATAATGTGGTTCTTGTAGAGCTTGATTTTCCGAGGCGTGCACCGCAAAGCGACGAATTAAAGGCGCAGAATGCAAACCTTCAGCAGTTTTTCCAGGTTAGGGGATACCCTACGGTATGGTTTGCTAAAGGTGTAAAAACAGCCGAAGGCAAAATCAGCTTTGAAGCTCTTGGGAGTACCGGTTATGTAGCCGGTGGCCCTGCTACCTGGCTCGATGGCGCTAATAAAATTATTAAAAAGAGCTAATACGTTAATTTGTGGATTTGTTTATTTGGCAGTTTCGCTTTCTAAATAAACAAATCCACTATTCCAATACAAAACTTCCCTTTTCTGCTGTGGCATGGAAAGGGATTTTTTGTTTAGCGCAACTTTTACTCCATCGCGTTACAAAGTTTTTATAATTTGTGGCATCGGCTACCACGCGTTTTGGGCGGAGTGTGCTTAAAACGCGGTCAAAATTTACTTTAGGCGATCCGATTATTATCAGTATGTCGGGCGTTATTTTTGGTGGATATATTCCCGAGCTGTCCATTATAAAAATCCGTTGTTTATTGCTATATAAAAAGTTTTGCAGTGGTTTTACAACCGTGTTTGGGTTAAAGTTATCCCGTATGTAGTTCGTTACATTAAGGTTGGTAAGTGCAGTGCTGTCTGAAGTGTTTATAATTATCTTGTCCTGCTGTTTCTGTGCTATAATGCTATGATTGAAGTTTTGAAAAACAACCAACTCACATTTGTTATCTATGCTATATTTTATGGCAATAAAACTGCATTGGCATATCAGCACTAATACAACCGCTGTAAGGGCATTTTTAAAAGATTTCTTGTATAGATACATCAACGCTGCAGTTAGCGCGCTATAGAGCAGTAAAAGCATAACTGGCGTAAACGGGATGTTTTTAATCAGCAGGTTTTCAAACGAGGCTATCCAGTGTGTAAAGCTGTTCATGATGTTGATGCACCATAGTAATAATTTGCCGGTGAATGCCGCTGCCCAGGCCCAGCAAAAGTTTAGCACTAATGTTACTAAAGCCAGTACGAGCACCACGTTTGATAACGGAATTACTACAATATTTGCGACTAAAAACAGTAACGGGAACTGATGGAAGTAATAAAGGGTTAACGGTAATACTGCAATTTGTGCAGTTAGCGAAACCATTACCAAATCGCGGAGGTTGTTTATAATGAGGTGCTTGCTTTGCAACTTCCGTTTATATAGCGGCTGCATTATCACGATGCCTAACACGGCCGTGTAGCTGAGTTGGAACCCAGCATCGAATAAAAAAGCGGGTTTTACCAGCAACAATACCATAGCCGAAACGGCGAGCGAATTATAGATGCTTACCCGTCGGTTCAGGGCCTGTCCCACAAGCAAAAAGCTAAACATAACTACAGAACGTACCACAGAGGCAGATAATCCTGTAATAAAGGCAAAGAGCCACATTAACGCAAGTATACACATTACATGTATTGCTGTGCCCCAATGTTTAATGCGCTTTACCGGACTTAGCAGCCAATTGAAAATAACAAAAAGTAACGCAAAGTGTAAGCCTGAAATAGCGAGTATGTGTACGACCCCCGCATTAGTGTAATCGCTGTTGAGGTTAGGGTCTAAATCTTGCCGCTGTCCAAACACCAGCGCGTTTATGAGCAGCTGTATTTTTACGGGATAATGATGCTGTGCATAGCTATTTATAAGTGTGTCGCGCAGTCTATACACGTGCATAAGAAATCTGCTGTCTGTTCCCGTAGTAACATAGTTGTTCTTTAAACGGACTTTGTGAAAGACATTTTGCAGTACCATGTACCTGCTATAGTCAAACTGATAATACGCGGCCGGTGGCGCAATTTCTTCGGGTTTTGCCTGCACAAAAAGCATTTGTCCTGTATGTAATGTTGTTTTCAGGCTATCTTTTGCCAGTGTTAAAAGCAACGTACCCGATGCAGCACGCTTGTTTACACCTTTTACTTCAAATAGGTATTTCTCGTAAAATTCATTTGGTTTTAGCCTTTCGGTTATAGTTCCGTAAAATACCGGAATACTGTCATTTTTTACAAAATGGCTATAGTGTGATTTTGCATTTGGTGCGTAGTAAATCCATTGCGATAAAAGCCCAAGGCTAAACCCAAGTAGCAAAATGCTTACTTCAAAGTAGGGTTTTGGTTGCAGGGCGTTTTTAGTGATTTTGTAAGCAATGAGTGTACCCGTGAGCGTGATGAGTAAAATACCCAGCACAAAATAAAGCGGCATTAAATAAGTACAGCCGGTAATAATTCCGGCTGCTATAAATAGTGTAAATGGTATTAAAGGGTATTTCAATACCTTCATAAGATATTGAACAGGTTTTTAGGTTGGTTGATTGGGTTTGGTAACTGCAGGATTAATCTTCTATAACCCTGTTAGCCTGTACAAATGTACGTATATAATAGTTGTCGTTCATAGACGATATAGCAACACCGTGGCTAAGGGTGGCGTGTATAAACTTAACTTCGCCGGTTTCCGTAACTTCGGTAACTATACCTACGTGGTTAATCCTTTTTTTGTAAGGGCTATTGTCAAAAAACAACAAATCACCTATACGCACTTCCTTAAGGTCTACCTCGCGCCCTGCACCATCTGCCATAGAAGCCGAGCTGCGTGGTAGTGTCCAGTCAAACATTTTAAAGGTAGCGTACACCATGCCCGAACAATCCATACCTGCAGTGGTAGTACCTCCGCCACGGTAACGTACACCTTCAAACTGAAGTGCATTGTTTACAATTTGGCGTGCAAAGTAGTTTTCGTTAGGAGCGGGAGAAAAATCCTCTTCAGGTTGTTCTACAACTTCTACCGGTTTTTTCTTTTTCTTCTTAGGGCCATCTGATTTGTTTGGTCCGCCTTTGCTTTTCTCACGCGAGGTGTCGTTGTAAGCAAGGTCGTTTGCAGGAGTTGCAGTTTCGGCTTCTGCCGCACCTTCAATACTTGTGAGTGCGGTTTCTGCTACTATTGCTGTTTGCATAGCGCTTACCTGGCTGCCTGAACCCCGCTCTTTGCCGCTTTGGGCATTAGCGTTTAAAGTAGTTAATGATAGTAGTAAGGTAAGGGATGTAAACTGTAGTAACTTCAAAACTTTTATTTTTTCAAATTCAACTCGTGTTTTTGCAAATATAACGGTTAAGGTTAAAATTTATTTAATTTGCTGTGTTAAAGTTTTTAACAATAAGTTTTGCGGTTTTTTCGCTGGCTCCGTCGCCACCCAGTTTTTCTTCTAGTATATGATAGTTTTCCAGTACTTTGGCTCTGTACTCCGGTGTTAATAACTTTGTTAATTCAGTTTTTAAATTAACAGAATTAAAGTCATCCTGAATCAGCTCTTTAACAACCTCCTTGTCCATTATCAGGTTTACCAGGGAGATATATTTTAGGGTAATTATGCGTTTTGCGATTTGATAGCTTATCCATCCTCCCTTGTAGCACACTACTTCAGGGACTTTAAAAAGGGCGGTTTCCAGCGTAGCTGTGCCCGATGTTACAAGAGCCGCATGCGCTATGCCCAAAAGGTCGTACGTACGGTTGCTTATAAAATGAACACTGTCGTTTGTAAGGAACTGTTGGTAGAAGCTGTATTCCTGAGATGGCGCACCGGCAATTACAAACTGGTAACCGGGAAAATCGTTAACTACAGACAGCATGCCGCTTAGCATTTTAGAAATTTCCTGCTTACGGCTTCCGGGTAGCAGTGCTATAACGGGGCGTTCATCAAGGTTAAACTCTTTACGGAAATCAGCTTCGTTAACAGGGGTGCGGCTGTGTATGGCATCAATAAGTGGGTGGCCAACAAAGTGTACCTTAAAGTTGTGTTTCTTTTCGTAGAAGTCTTTCTCAAACGGAAGGATAATGTACATGTGGTCTACATCGCGCTTTATGGCCTTAATGCGGTTTTCTTTCCAAGCCCATATTTGCGGTGAAATATAATAATGCGTAGGTATGCCGTGTTCTTTTGCCCATTTGGCTATACGCATATTAAAGCCCGGGTAGTCAATAAAAATTATGGCATCGGGATTAAAGGCCATTATATCTGCCTTGCAGAATTTAATGTTGTTTAAAATGGTTTTAAGGTTGGCTACTACTTCGGCAAAGCCCATAAACGCCAGGTCTCGGTAGTGCTTCACCAGCGTGCCGCCTGCTGCCTGCATGAGGTCGCCGCCCCAAAAACGTATTTCCGCCTGCGGATCGGCCTTAAAAAGTTGTTTCATCAGGTTGCTGCCGTGCAGGTCGCCACTGGCTTCACCGGCTATAATGTAGTATTTCATTACGAAGTAGCTTTAGCCACAAAGGTAATGTTTTTTGATAAAGCAATAAAAAACCCGCCGGGTTAGGGCAGGGTTGTCATTACATTACACTTAAAACGGATAATACGCTAAACAGTTATTATTATCTAAGTATACAAGTGTTTTGTTATCTTTAAATTTAAAACCCGGGGAGTTTTTTATGGCTGTTAGCTTTTCTTTTTCTAACACTAAGGTCTTCTTTTTGGGTGTTTTTGTCTTTTTGTCAACCAGTGCTACCCATAAGTTATTGTCTTTGTCGTTGTATAGTATGTAAACGGTGTCTGCATCTTCGTAAATATCGTTAATGTAATAGCTTAATGGTTTTCCTCCGTTCATAACCCCGTCGTAAAGATTTGCCAACGTATCAAAATCTTCTTTGGGAAATGGTATGGGATATTTAATTTTATTTTTCCAGTCGTAAATGTATTCGCCAAATTTTAAAAGAGCCAGATTTCCTTTCATAATGTAGTTGTGGAAATTGTTGTTAAGCCCATATTTTATATAATTCTCCGGAATGGTAGCGGGTAAAATTTCCCTGAGTTCAAGAACGCCTGTTTTACTGTTTTCTGTGAAAGTTGCCAGGAATTTAGTGTCCTTTACCGGGTCATTGTTTAAATTTATAGGGAAAAGATAAACGTTTCCTTGTTTTGTAAAATCAGCTGTGTTAATGTAGTAGTTTTTGTTGCTAAGTGCAACTGTATCTATGCGTTTAAATGCCTTAAGCCCCCCTGTTGCAGCATCTATTATTGCTATAAAAGGCTTTTTAACAATGTTTATTTTGTTGTCTTTTCCGGGCTCCATAAAACTGATTTCGGCAAGCATTAGGAGTTCGCTGTTGTCTATAATAGCAGCGTTTATAACAGGCAGTGCATTTGGGTATTCTCTTAATAAATCGGTTATTTCGTTATATCGTTTATGCCATTCTTGTGGCTTGTAGTAGGTTTGATAGGCTTTTTTTATCCAAAGGCTATCTGCTATAATATCTTTATAACTGCCCTTGTTATTGTAATACGTCCATCTTCCGAGTTGGTAGTCGTTTATCAGTAGTGTCTGGTCGGGCTGAATAAGCTGTATGCCGCTCCGTAAAGGAGAGTAGCAGGCTTGTGGGGTGGTAGAGGGTTTGTTATATTCTGAAATAAGGGTATCAATGTTTAGCTTGTATAAAAAGTCAGTGTAAACAGGCTGGTCGTTTTTGACTATGTTGGCTGTGCTTCTTAACCCCTTCGAGTATTTATAAAAGATAGCATCGGAGTATAACGTAACTTGGGGTTTAAAATTATTGATTCCTGTTTTTGTATTTACCAAAGTGGAATCCGCTTCAAATTGCCTGGGTAATACAAAAGTCAGCTTTTGATCTTTAATACGCTCCCTTATTTGGTGTATTGAAACATTGCAATTAACACAATCGTTAAGGCTCAGTGCAATTACAATGCTTGGCGAATCATCCTGAGGAAATGCAAACTGGGCAAATGCCAGCATAAAAAAAGCCAGTATTTTTTTCATCTTGGTACAAATTGGTTGATGATAAAAATACTGGTTTTATGTATGATTTTTCAGGAAACAGTATAAAAAATTTACCCGTTCAGTCCCCAGCTGTTCAGGGTTTGTATGGCGTGGTGCGCCGTAAGGTCAAACTGTACCGGCACTACCGATACATAACCCTGTGCCAGCGCCCATTCATCTGTATCTTCGCCGTTGTCCTGGTTAACAAATTTACCGGTAAGCCAGTAGTAATCTTTACCCATTGGGTTAGTGCGTTTATCAAACTTTTCCTCCCAGTAGGCTTTTGCCTGGCGGCAAATTTTAATACCTTTAATTTCGCTTTCCGGTAGTTTTGGCAGGTTTACGTTTAAGATAACTCCGTCTGGCAGGCCTTTTTGCAATACTTCCGCGGCAATTTTCTTTACAAATTTCCGGCACGGTTCAAAGTCAGCATTCCAGTTGTAATCCAGTAGTGAAAAGCCTATGGCAGGTATTCCTTCTATTCCGGCCTCTACGGCGGCGCTCATGGTACCGCTGTAAATTACATTGATAGACGAGTTAGAGCCGTGATTAATGCCGCTTACGCATAAATCGGGCTTGCGGTGCAGTATTTCGTTTACGGCAAATTTTACACAGTCTACCGGGGTGCCGCTACAGCTGTATTCAGCATACAGCTCCGGGTCGTTATTAAGTTTGTTAATGTGTAGGGTGCTGTTTATGGTTATGGCGTGGCCCATAGCACTTTGCGGGCTGTCTGGGGCTACAACCACTACGTCGCCTAGCTCTTTCATAACCAAAATCAGGGTGCGTATTCCGGGCGCGTTTATGCTGTCATCGTTTGTAACCAGTATTAAAGGTTTTTGTGTAGTCATGCTGATTTTAAAAATAAGAGTTGTATTTTTACGTTTGCTAAAGTACGCAATTTTTGCCGCAGTAGCGGGAAAGAACGACGGTTACGGATTTTGGCACAATTTTTACTGTGTTAATACTTACGAAGAAAAGAATGTAATGAATGCCTTTATTCAATTTATGAAGAGAAACTATAAAATAGTAGCGGTAGTTGTGCTGTTAGCCGGCGCGCTGTTTGGGTTCAGTATGATCCCGGGGAAAAACGGCGATCCTGACAAGGATCGGATGTTGATAGAATTGTTGACGTACGTTATAGACAAGGCGCAGACCAACCCTGTGCCGTTTGATGACAATTTTAGTAACTGCGTTTATAAAGATTACCTGGAAAACCTGGACCCTTCAAAAAGGTTTTTTACCCAGGCCGACATTAATGAATTTGCCAAATATGAAACCCAGCTCGATGAGCAGATAAACGATCGTAAGCTTGATTTCTTTAACCTTACGTACACCCGTTTTCAGCAGCGTGTAAAAGAGGCGGAAGGGTTTTATAAAGACATACTTTCTCAGCCGTTTGATTTTAAAACGCAGGAAGAATTTAATACGGACTACGAAAAAATGCCGTATCCTAAAAACGATGCAGAACTGCGCGAGCGCTGGAGGAAACAGTTAAAGCTTTCGGTATTATCATCGGTTACCGATAAGGAAAAGATGCAAAATGCGCCTGCTGACGATAAAACCAAAGCAGAAGGTGTCAAAAAATCATTTGCAGAGCTTGAAAAAGAAGCGCGTGAAACTACTAAAAAGTCGCTTGACGATTACTTTGAGTTTGTAAGCGAACTAAAACGTGAGGAGTGGTTTAGCGTATACCTTAACGCTATTGCTGAGCGTTTTGATCCGCATACGTACTACTTTGCTCCGGATGATAAAGAGAAGTTTGATACCAGCATGAGAGGTTCTCTTGAGGGGATAGGGGCGCGTCTTCAAAAGAAGGGCGACTACGTAGAGATTTCGGAGCTTATTCCCGGCGGTCCTGCCTGGAGGGGTAAAGAGCTTGAGCAGGGCGACATCATTATTAAAGTAGCCCAAAACAAGGAGGAGCCTGTAGAAATAGGCGGTATGAGGCTGGATGATGTGGTTAAGAAAATCAAAGGGCCAAAAGGTACTGTAGTGCGCCTTACCGTTAAAAAAGTTGACGGTACGGTTAAGGTTATAGCTATAACCCGCGAGGTGGTAGAAATTGAAGAAACGTATGCCAAATCAAGCATTGTAAATAAAAACGGTAAAACATACGGCGTTATTTACCTGCCTAAGTTTTATATCGACTTTGAAAACAAGGACAACCGCGATGCGGCTAAAGACGTTGCTGCCGAGGTAGATAAACTAAAAGCCCAGGGTGTAGACGGTATTGTAATGGACCTGCGCGATAATGGTGGAGGCTCGTTAAAAACTGTTGTTGATATTGCAGGACTGTTTATAGAAAAAGGCCCTGTAGTACAAGTGCGCAGCCGTGGCGAAGGTTCGGATAGCGGAAATACTGAAGTGCTTAACGATAACGACTCTAAAGTGCATTATGACGGCCCGCTTGTGGTGCTGATAAATAACTTCTCTGCTTCGGCATCTGAAATTTTTGCAGCAGCCATACAAGATTATAAACGCGGTATTATTATGGGTAGCAAGCAAAGCTACGGTAAGGGTACGGTGCAAAATATTTATGACCTGAACCGATTTGTACGTGGTAACAGCTTTGGCGACCTTGGTGCGCTTAAAACTACTACGCAGAAGTTTTACCGTATTAATGGTGGGTCTACGCAGCGCGAGGGTGTTAAGAGTGATATTGTAATGCCGGATAAATATAGCTACATAGAAATAGGCGAGCGCGATAGCGACAACGCCCTCCCTTGGGATAAAATTGCGCCAGCGCCATACAAGCCTTTTAAAAACGACTTTAGCAAAGTTATTGCAGCAAGCAGGAAACGTATTGCCGAAAATCCGGAGTTTACGCTTATGGATGAAAATGCGAAGTTCCTTAGCGCACGTAAGGATGATAATAACTACAGCCTTAATGCAGATAAATTTAAAGCAGATGCCGAAAGGATAGAAGCTGCAGCCAAGAAATTTAAAGCGCTTAATACGTACAACAACGAACTGGTTTTTGATGGCCTTCCTGCCGAGAAAGAACAGTTTAAAAAAGATCCTGCACTTGCTGAGAAGAAAAAAGACTGGTACAAAAGCCTTAGTAAAGACGCGTATGTAAATGAGGCACTTAACCTGCTTAGTGATATGCATAACAAAAGCGGCAAGGCGGCAGCATCAGTAGAAAAAAAGGAAAGTAAAATAAAAACACGATAAGCGCGTACATGGATAAATCCGGAAAATCGCTTACGGGCTTGGCGCTCCAAAGGTTCAGGAAGAATCTTTGGGGCGTTTTAAGTTTTGTATTCATAACCATACTGGTGCTCGTGGCAGTATTTGCCTATGTGTTAGCTCCGGAAAAATCAGAAAATGCTAACTGGGGAGATCTTGCCATACACAGCAAACCTCCGGGATTTGAAGTAACCATGCTGAAATTTCCCGCCCCGGAAAGTAGTCAGGGCTCATTGTCCAAATTATTTTTTGGCGAAAAAGACCCTCAACCAAAGGTGCCTATACTTGATTATAAAATAAAAGCAGATAGCCTTAGCTACGCGGAGTACAACTCAGATGCTTCACTGGCGCTCTATAAGTCAGTGCCATTGTCTGATTTCGGCAACAACATCAGTGCTCAGGATTTTGAAAGGCAGTACATATCCAAACAAAAGTTTTTGTTAGGTACAGACAGCCAGGGCAGAGATCTTTTAAGCAGGCTCATTATAGGCAGCCGCGTGTCTATAGCCATAGGTTTTGTAGCTGCCTTTATATCGCTTATCGTGGGTATATTTTTTGGCGCTATTGCCGGTTATTATGGCGGTAAGGTAGACGCATTTGTAATGTGGTTGGTTAATATTATATGGAGCATTCCTACGCTGCTTTTGGTTATAGCCATAACCCTTGCCTTAGGTAAAGGATTTTGGCAGGTGTTTGTGGCGGTGGGGCTTACCATGTGGGTGGAGGTGGCCCGTGTGGTACGTGGCCAGGTAATGAGCATTAAGCAAATGCAGTACGTTACCGCTGCGCGTGCTTTAGGTTATGGTAACGGCCGTATTATATTCCATCATATAATGCCAACTAGTATGGCTCCGGTTATTGTAATTTCGGCTGCTAACTTTGCTTCCGCCATATTAGTAGAAAGCGGGCTTAGCTTTTTAGGCTTGGGGGCACAGCCGCCTGTGCCAAGCTGGGGCGGCATGATAAAAGATCATTATAATTACATAATATTAGGTAAACCATGGCTTGCTATGGCTCCGGGTATTGCCATGCTGCTACTGGTTCTTGCCTTTATGATGGCGGGTAACGCCTTGCGCGATGCGCTTGACGTAAAAGCAGAGTAGAGGTTTTGAAAATATAAAAAAGTCCGCATTTTTAAAAATGCGGACTTTTTTGTGTTTTATTCTGATACAAAAGTTATCAGGTCAATCAGGCGTGACGAGTAGCCGATTTCGTTATCGTACCAGCCTACAACCTTCACCATTTTGTCTATTACAGAGGTTAGCTGGGCATCAAACAAGCAGGAATTTCGTACACCTATTACGTCTACCGAAACTATGGGGTCTTCGGTATATGCCAGGATACCTTTAAGTTCGCCTTCAGCAGCGGTTTTAAACGCGTCATTTATTTGCGCTATGCTTACTTCTTTACGTACGTAGCAGGTAATGTCTGTAAGCGAGCCATCGGGTACCGGTACGCGAATACCTCCACCACCTATTTTACCTACAAACTCAGGGAATATCTTTGTTAGTGCCTTTGCGGCACCCGTTGTAGTGGGTACTATGCTCTGCGATGCACCCCGTGCGCGACGCAAATCTTTATGGGGCTGGTCGTGCAGGCTTTGATCTGTAGTGTATGAGTGTACTGTAGTTATGTACGCCTGTTCTATACCGCACAGTTCGTTAATGATTTTCATCATGGGCGCTGCGTTGTTTGTTGTACAGCTGGCGTTAGAGATAACGGTTTCAGTACCATCTAAAATCCCTTCATTTACCCCGAGAACTACGGTTTTAATACGGTCGTCTTCGGGTGGGGCAGAAAGGATGACTTTCTTAGCACCAGAACTAAGGTGTTTCTGTGCATCCTCCAGCGTTTTAAATTTCCCTGTAGATTCTACCACAATGTCTACATCGTACGCAGCCCAGTTGATATCTGCAACATCCTTTTGCCTGACAAAAGGGTAGGAGTGCCCATCTATAATAATACTGTTTTCAGTATGCGAAACAGTGTAGGGCAATGTACCGTGTATACTGTCATATTTGGTAAGATGCGCCATTGTGTGGGCATCGGCAATGTCGTTTATGGCAACCACCTCTATGGCAGGGTGGTTTATCAGCAGCCTGAAAAGATTACGACCTATACGCCCGTAACCGTTAATGGCTATTTTTGTTTTTTTCATTTCAGGAAAAAGATGCCACTTGCATTAATATTAGTAGCGAAGACGGGATTCGCTACTGTTATGTGTTTAAATTTTTTGTGAAGACCTTCGGAACCACAATCCGACGCTCTATATTACAATACAGTATTTGCTATATTTAGCGGTTTTTTTTTTTGACAATCTGAAACGATACTCGCATCAGAAGCTAAATATATTAAAAAAAAAATTAGAGAATTTGCTTCTGTGCCTTGTAAGATGAACGTACCAGTGCACCACTTTCTACGTGGCGGAAGCCCATCTCAAGGCCTATTTCCTCGTATTTTTTAAACTGGTCAGGGGTAATAAACTCCTTAACAGGAAGATGTTTTTTGCTCGGCTGCAGGTACTGGCCTATGGTAAGTACGTCAAGGTTTACGCCGCGCAGATCTTCCATGGTTTGCAGCACTTCGGCTTCGGTTTCGCCAAGCCCCAGCATAATACCTGATTTTGTACGGTTAATGCCGCTTGCTTTCAGGTAGCGCAGTACCTCTAGGCTACGCTCGTACTTTGCCTGTATGCGCACTTCACGGGTAAGGCGTTTTACGGTTTCCATATTGTGGGAAACCACCTCAGGAGCTACTTCTACAATACGGTCTATATTAAGGGTTATACCCTGAAAATCGGGTATAAGGGTTTCCATAGTGGTACCCGGACTCATGCGGCGTACCGCCTTTACAGTTTCAGCCCAAATGATAGAACCGCCATCTTTTAGGTCATCCCTGTCTACACTGGTTATTACCGCGTGTTTTATGTTCATTAGCTTAATAGAACGTGCTACTTTTTCAGGCTCATCCCACTCTACGGTTTCCGGCCTTCCGGTTTTTACGCCACAAAAGCCGCACGAACGTGTACAGATGTTACCCAGAATCATAAACGTAGCAGTACCTTCGCCCCAGCATTCGCCCATATTAGGGCAGCTTCCCGAAGTACATATAGTGTGCAGCTTGTACTTATCTACAAGGCCACGAAGTTCTGTATATTTTTGGCCTGTTGGGAGTTTTACCCTAAGCCATTTTGGTTTTTGTGTAAGCAGGCCGTTTTGGGCAACAGGCCTGGAAGTATCTAAAACAGTTTCCATACTTTCAAAATCAGAGTACAAAGATACGTTAATTTTACATACACAATACGCCGCTTGCGGTCTACAAAAGTTAATTTGCGTTTGCGGTTAGCCATAAAAAAAGCCCCTTTCGGAGCTCTTTATTTAGTGAATATTTACCATAATGGGCAGGTTGTACGCCGTCCTCACATATTGTCCGTTCTTTTTACCCGGAGTCCATTTGGTTTTAATGCGTTTTAGGGCTTTTATGGCTTCTTTGCCAAGGCCTAGTTCTGGCTTAGGGTCTCGTGTAACCGAAATATCACTGATAGAACCGTCTTTCTCTACAATAAAGCGCACAAGTACTTTTGCTGTTTGTGGCTCATCGCTTTCCGGTACTTCGTAATTACGCCCCACCGCGGTTAAAAATTCTTTTATACCTCCTGGAAATTCCGGCATTTCGTCTACCGTTACGGTCGTTTCTACGGTGTTGCCAGTAATTAGACCCTCCGGGTTTTCTCCCGTGCCGCCGGGTACGCCCGGTACTGTAGTGTTTAGCGGGTTACCATTTTCCCCTGCACCCTTAATGTTTTCCTGGCCTGGATTAGCATTTAAAAGCTGCTCCTGCGTAGGCGGATTTTCTACAGGATCTGATGTAGCTACAAGGTTGCTTGTAAATTTAACTACATCTATTACAGGTGGTGCAGCCGCCGCCGGAGTTTTTGGTTCAAGCTTTGCAGGTTTAGGAAGTTCAGGCTCATCAAGTGTGATATCAGTATCAATCTCAACTACTCCCATAAGATGAGGCGCTGTGGGATGCAATGCCGCAGTTTCACTTCCTGAAAAATGGTTTATTGTAACGGGTATGGCCACTGCAAGCCCAAGGAATGAGATGCCTGAGAAAAGGGCAATGGCAGTAGTTTTTGGGCTTTGCTTACGGAGCTGGTAAGCACCGTATTGCTGGTTGCGTCCTTCAAATACGAGGTCGATCCAACCGTTGTGGAATACATCTACTTTTGACATAAATAAGTGGTGATTTTAGGTTTGAAAATTATCTATATCACTATAACGATGTAGTGTCTGCTGGTATTGTGTAAAGTGTTTAAAGTGAGTAGTGTGTAAAGTAAGGTTTGAATCATTTTGTTAGAAAAATCTCCCTAAAATCACATTTATTAAGCAGATTGTTTAATAATGCTTTTTGCGGCAGGGTGATTTTTATGCAATCGTCACTTTATTTTTTTGTGATGATTTCCAGTAAAAGCTTTTTTGCACGAAGTATTTTTACCTTTACATTGTTTAAAGGCTCGTGCAACTGATCAGCTATTTCCTGGTAAGACAATTCCTGGAAATACCGTAACTGTATTATTTCCTGATATTGTGGCTTAAGTTGCTTAATGCATTGCAACAGACTGGAAAGGTTTTGTTCGCGTATAAGCTGGTCTTCTGCAGTAGGAGAGCTGTCGGCTATGTTCTGGGCACGGCTGTCTTCATCATCGGTAATTTCCTCGAATAATACCGACTTTTTTTTGCGCAGCATGTCAATATGCACATTTTTAGCAATGCTTATCAGCCAGGTATTAAAAGCATACTCCGGATTGTAGGTGCTTATGCGGTCAAAAGCCTTAGCGAAGGTTTCTATAGCTATGTCTTCGGTATCTGTTTCGTTTTGTGTGCGTTTAAGCATAAAGTTGTACACCTCGCTCCAATAAAAATCCAGCAAAAAAGTAAACGCCACCTGGTCGCCTTTTTTTGCTTTTGCTATGTTATCCTGTATACGTTGGGAGTTTATTGCCAATGTGCTTTTCGTGAAAGAAGATTAACTGCAAATACATACAGTTGTGTGAAGATAAGCATTATTTCTATAAAAGGGAACCAGTATATGGTATCTTTTTCGTTTAGCTTGGCTGCGCTTTGTGCCATAATAATCCAGCATAGCAGGTAGCGGAAAGCAATTACCGGAACCAGCACCATCCAGTTAAACTGAAAGGCAATAAGCACCGCCATAAACAAAAAGAATAACCCTTGCAGCCAGGTAAATACGTTTAGCTTAACTTGGTCTGATGTTTGAAAGAATGTGGTGGTGTAGGGCTTGCGACGCCTCCCGGTTTGTCTGGTTTTCAGGGAGGTAGAGCGAGACCATCACCAGTCATAAGACTTTTTTCGTTCGAAATACCAAAAAGTTTTGTGAATACTTATATTGACGGTCAAATTTTTGAAGATTCTCAAGTAGAGCAGTCACAACAATCAAATACACAAAACGTTATGCCAGATGCTCCCCCAAAAAAAAAAGCTACACTCCTTGTGCCTCTAAAGTTGAAAAAACTTGCTTACGCTCGTAGTGGTGATAA
>JAAXJD010000146.1:26302-45496 GCA_012270005.1 Flavobacterium sp.
CACCATCCACGTAAACTGAATGGCTATAAGCACCGCCATATCCTAAAAGAATAACCCTTTCAGCCAGGTAAATACCTTTAGCTTAACTTGGTCTGATGTTTTAAAGAATGTGGTGGTGTAGGCCGCCTTACGCTTGTCAAGTATCCAGCTTTTAAAACTAACCGGGGCATCACTATAGGTAAAACTTTCGGGGGTGTAGCACACTGCCGTATTTTTACTGTTTGCAGCTTCGTTTATAAAAAGAGCATCTTCGCCGGTGCGGATGTTCATGTGGTTAATAAAACCATTACGCTTAAAGAATTCTTCTTTTTTGTACGCCAGGTTACGCCCATCGCCACTAAACGGCGACCCAAGCTTGGCCCAGGCAAAACGTTGTGTAGTATTTACCAGGGCATCAAAACGGATGAGTTTGTTTAATAGCGAATTTTTTACCAGCCTGTAAGCGCTAAAACCAAGAACAATGGTTTTACTCATGGTAAACTGAGAGGCCATGTGCATAAGCCAATCGTTTGAAGCCGGTTCGCAGTCGGCGTCTATAAACAGCAGGTATTCTTTTCGGGCGGCTTTAATGCCTAAGGTAAGTGCATATTTTTTACTGCCCCAAAAGGCTTCGTTGTTTTCTACTTTTACCAGGCGTACGTTATTATGGGCAAGCTCCAGCTCCTCCATAATGTCTATGCTTTCATCGCTTGATGCGTTGTCTATAAGAACAATTTCAAAGTCAGGGTAATTTTGGTTTACCAGTTTTGGTACCAGGTCCTTTACCTTATCGGCATTGTTTTTTGCTAATACCAGTACAGAAACCGGAAGTTTTTTTTGCGTAACCTGTGGGGGTGCTGCAAATATAAACTTACCGAAAATACCAAGATAGTATGCCAGTTGCAGTACAATTATTCCGATAAATACGTAAAAAGTAATTTCGAGCATCAGCCTTTCAAATTTGGTGGCAAAATTAGTGCTTTTACATCACTTTTAATAATAAACATTTTCAGAATTTAAAATTGCGTGATACCGGTATTTTTTCCTTATTTTTTAAGATCGCAGCGCCTTTTCCGTATGTGTTGATATAGTTAGTGTTTACAATGTACGACCTGTGGCATTTTAAAAAATTAGGAGGTAACTCGTTTAATATGTCAGATATTTTGCCGCGTACAAAATGTTTCTTTCCATCTTTACTATACAGGTTAAGGTAGTGGTCTTCGGCTTTTACATACATAAGATCTGCCAAGTATACTTTGGTGTTGTCTTTTAAAATAATGTGCCCTTCGGTAACTATTTTTTTTACCTTTTCCAGCTCCTCTACTGTTTTTAAATGTACTTCCTCAATTACCTGTTTTTCTTCCTGCACCTGTAGTTTCTCGGTTTGCAGTTTCTTTTTGTAATAATCTACTTTTTTCCATCGCACAAAGGAATAAAGCGCCAACAAAAAAACCAAGAACAATAAGACACCGAATATTAACCTGTTCTTGTAAAATTTGTCTTTAAATTCTTGTAGCGAGCTTATCTTTTTGTCTTTTTCCTGAACATTGTATTTTTGTTCTGTCTCGTGGATGGCTATGTTTTGTTGCTCGTCGTTTATTTTAGCTTCAAGGTCCAGATAAAGCTTTTGGTACTTACGACGGTTAGGTTGATCGTTTAGCGCATCGTAGCTCTCCATCATTTTTTTGTAAAGTAGCCGTCGGTATTTTTGCCCATAGTAAGCTAGTTTTATTGGTTCAGCTTGTTTAAACCAACTTATAGCGGTAACATAGTTTTCTTCGTAAAAGTAGGTTAGTCCTACGCTGTAGTTGCCGGTAAATATTTCTTCGGCATTATTCTCCTTTTTTGCGAATACAAAAGCAGTATCCTGATATTTTCTTGCTTTTTCCAGCTCTCCTCTAAATAGATAAACGGCAAAAAGGTTATGGTAAATTTTAGCAGCGGTTCCCGGTTTACTGTCCTTGTTATTGAACTGTAATGCGGTTTTAAACATTTTTTCAGAATGATTAAGCTTTACGGGATTACTTATGCTGTCTTTTTGCCACTCATCTAAATCCATTTTTCCAAACTCATTGTAGGCTAATGCCAGCCTGTGAGCAGACTCGTTTTGTTTTGCGTAGTTGTAAAACTCGCTTAAAAAGTTGTCGCTATACTTGTTATAGTGCTCCTGAGAAGCAATAACACAATGTATTTCTAAAGAAATATCTTTAGCAACGGACGTCATTCCCTTTTTTTCAAAAAGCTTTTTTGATTTTATAAGGTACTCTACAGCTTTTTCTTCCTGGTTAAGATAGGAGTAAGAAAGCCCCAAATTATAAAAAAATCCAGCAGCCTCTATTGTGGTTGCCGGATTTTTTTGTAGTGCTTCATTGATATATTTTTTAGGGCTTTGTGAAGCCAACGGTTCTGCATACTTTTTTAGCTCTTGTGCAGTTAGTGAAGTGGTAAGTAAACAGCAGGCCGCTACTAATAAAAGTAATTTTTGCATAGGTTGGTTTCAGTTTAAATACATTATTTTAAGCTTAAAATAATATCGCCTTTTATAACTTTTGGTTTAAAATCTTTCGCCTTCGTGTGTTTTGGTTCAGCCGATGGGATGATAATGTTCTTTTGTTCTTCCCACTGTTTTGTAAACTTCTCAATTTCACTATGAGCTATCCCTTCTTTATCTTTGTAATAAGCCAGGCGCTCACGAAAATAAGGAATTAAGTCTTGTGTTTCAGTTCCATCGTCGTTAATAGGCATTACTCTCACTTTTAGGTCACTAATACTATCCCATTCACTATTTTGCAAAGTAAAACTGAGGTCTGAAGAAATATTCGGGTCAGTGGAATAATCGTCGGCAACATCATCAGGATGTTCGTATCGTACTATAATACCATAATAGTCCATTACTTTAATGATTGTTTTTTCAATTGTTTTATAACCAGCTTTGCCCGTCAATTGTTTTAACGTGAATACGAAATCTGGTCCGTTTTTTTTTAGATCGCCGTTAAGATGCTCATTCATAATTGTAAAGTTTTAAAGGTTTATATTAATTTACTTTAGTATATCGGCAAGTGCATTAACATCTATGTTTATGCCCGCATAAACAGAATAATAGGGGTCGTACCGGGGGAGGAGGCCTCGTATGTCTGTACCTATTATTATTTCTGATTTTTCCAGTTTGTTGCGGTAGTACGAACGTATAAGGTAAAATCCATTCCAGTTTCTACTGGTGTCAATATAAGAAATATTTCCAGAATTTACGGATGATACCTGAGGGTAATTTGTTGTCCATCCAATAGTTGGCTGAAAAAATAAGGAAGATCTTTCTGTAATACTTAGATCAAAAGTTACACCGGCTCCAAAGTACCCGTTAAGCAGCTGCTGTGTGGTAACCGATTTAGATGTACTTCCTAAAGAGAGCACTGCCGGGATGTTGTCTTTAGTTACCGTTATAGTATCTTGCGCTATGTTTTTCATTGTTGTGGTAATGGTAAAGCGCGAGATGAGGAGTTCGAAATGTCCGTGGGCGTAAATATCATATTGTTTATCCCAAGACTTAATTTTTAGAAGCGGCTGAAAATAGATGCTAAATGCAGTAGATTTTACTTTTCGTGTATACTGATTAAATTGGCGTATGTAGGTAGTGTCTGATTCCGCGTTGTTTAGCGGATTCATTTTTACATTGTTAAATGCATTTGCTACAATACTGTCGTTGTTGTTGTAATTTATCTTCATTAACCCGGCATTAAAACCTATTACTTTGTAAGGTTTTCTATACATATTTAAATGACCTACGTAACCAGATTTATTGTCGTCAAAATTGAAGTCTGCAGCGGTTAGGTACATAAATTTAGATACCTCGTTGCTGTCATCTTTTACTTTAGGAGGTGTTTGTGTAACATCTTTTAGCTTAGGCATGGGATTTCGTAAGACCGTTTCTTTTTTTACGAAATCAAGTTTTCCATCATAATCGCCCTGGTAGGTTTTTCCTCCGCTGGTAACAATTGTTATTGTGTATGTAAAAGCCCAGCCTGGGTTGGGCTTATTAATACTAAACGACAAATATGAAGCACTGTCAGTAAAATTTTCAAAGCAGATGTTTTTTTCAAGGAGTTTTACTTCGGCGTTTTCTATGTTAACTACTTCATAGGTTTTATTTTTTCCTATGCCTTCGGTAGCTGCTATTTCCTTTCGCCCCATATTTTGTTTCCTGTCTATTGATGCTGTTACGTTAATGTCTTTATCCTTTTTTGTGTAGCTGATTATTGTTACACGTATTTCTTTAATGGTGTCGCATTGGCTATATGCTACAGGTACCATAAGCAAAAACAAAATCAATGGGAATATTACTTTTTTCATGGCTTCATTGGTTACTTTTACACCTACTCTATACTACGTTTTCGGCTTCCCGGTAATCGCGATTTGTTAGGTCAAAGCAACAATAAATCAATGGTTTGCAAAAAATAATGTCGTGAAATGCACGAAATGTAGCGTCAGCAGTATGGTTTGTTATGGTAGGAATAATCTTTAGTTACAGAATGGTTGTAAGAGGTGCAGGCGCCCACAAAAAAAGCCACCCAAAAGGTGGCTTATATCTTTATAAGAAACAAGGATTATACAATATTAACTTCTGCTTCTATGGCTATTCCGTAATTATCATATACAGTTTGCTGTATTTTTTTAGACAGGTTTACAAGCTCCTGACCGGTAGCATTACCGTAGTTTACAATAACAAGTGCCTGGCGTGTGTGTACACCGGCATCGCCAAAACGGCTTCCTTTAAAACCACTTTGTTCTATAAGCCAGCCGGCAGGTACTTTTACCTGGGTTTCGCTTACTACATAGTGCGGCATATCAGGAAATTTTTCGTGTAGCGCTTCGTATTGTGCTTTAGGAATAATTGGGTTCTTAAAAAAGCTGCCGCTGTTGCCCAGTTCTTTCGGGTCGGGTAGTTTGCTTTGGCGAATTGCCGTTACCGCCTCGCTTACATCTTTAATAGTAGGGGAGGCAATGCCTTTTGCGGCTAGCTGGGCGGTAATATCGCCGTAAGCGGTATTTATTTTGTGGTTTGCTGTAGTAAGCCCAAAGGTTACAGATACTATAATGTATTGTCCCTTAAGTTCAGCCTTAAAAACACTTTCGCGATACGCAAACTCACATTCGGCATTTGTGAAGGTTCGGAGCTCCTGCGTGGCTATGTGCAGGGCTTCGCATTGTATCATGGTGTCTTTTATCTCGGTACCGTATGCGCCTATATTTTGTATGGGCGTAGTACCTACATTACCGGGAATAAGCGAAAGGTTTTCTACACCGCCGTAGTTGTGGTTTATACAGTACTGTACAAAGCCATGCCAGTTTTCGCCGGCCATTGCTTTTACCTGAGCCGTGCCGTTATTTTCTGCAACTACTTCTATACCTTTTAAGTTTATGTGTATAACAAGGGCGTCTATGTCCTGGGTAAGCAACATATTGCTGCCGCCGCCCAAAATAAACAGTTTCTTGCCTTGGTTTTCCTTAAGTACCAACTTAAGTTCTTCTACAGAGGTTATCGAAACATATTCTTTTGCGTACGCTGCAATGCCAAAAGTGTTGAGGTTTTTTAGCGGATAGTTGCTTAAGATTTCCATTGTAAATATAAAAGTTTAATACGGCTGCAAAAGTACGGTTTTACTCTTCAGTGGTAAGTCCGCGGTTTAAAAAATCTACAAGAGGGGTTAATACGAAAAGTTTTTTTGCGGTAGCCTCTACAAAGTTTTTAGCAAGCAGCTCCTTATCTGTTACGGGTGCCTGTGCTATCAAACTCTTTAGTTTAAGGAATTCTGCTGCCGGATGCTCTTTTTCATAGCCTTTCGGTATGTTTTTAAGTGCATCTTCGGTACTTAAGGCCTTAAAGTTTTTTTTGAAGTCTTCGTTTTGAACAATCTCATCGAGGTCTTCGTAATAACCGTCTTTTTCGCGCTTGACTTTTTTAAGCGCATCAGGTTGCGGGCAGTAAAGGCCACCGGCTATAAAT
Organism: Flavobacterium sp.; assembly: GCA_012270005.1. Lineage (GTDB taxonomy): Bacteria > Bacteroidota > Bacteroidia > Flavobacteriales > Flavobacteriaceae > Flavobacterium. The sequence continues at coordinate 32,283 of JAAXJD010000146.1, forward strand.
GATTTTCCTTTTTCTATATGGATGTAGTAGCCTGCAAGATTATCGTGCTTGGCTCCGGGGTACATCCATATACCCATATTGGTTTTGTACGGTGCTTTGTCTTTACTAAAACGGATGTCACGGTTTATACGGAAAGAACAGTCTTTAAATTCCAGATGCGATACACTTTCGTCGTATTTACCCATTGCTGCAATGAACGCTTCGGTAGTGGTTTTGTAGTCTTTTTTATAATCGGCATAGCGATCCTGGTTTGCCTGAAACCAGTCGCGGTAGTTGTTTTCTCTTAAGTCTTCCAGAAACTGAAGGGTTTTTTCTGATATCATAACTAAAGTTTATTTTCTGAATTTAAAGATACGAATAACCGCATCACCAAATAGCCTTATAACTTTACAACGTAAAAATCTTATAACTCTGGTGGGTTTCTTTTACTATAGCCTCAGTGCGTTCGCTATGGGTGTCGCTTATAAAAATCTGGCCAAACACCTTATCGTCTATCATCTGTACAATACGCGCCACACGGCTTTCATCCAGTTTATCAAAAATATCGTCAAACAAAAGTATGGGCAGTACGCCGCTTTGTTTTTTCATAAACTCAAACTGTGCCAGTTTTAGCGCAATCAGGAAACTCTTTTGCTGCCCCTGCGATCCAAATTTTTTAATAGGATGGCCTGCGATTTCAAACAGCAGATCGTCTTTATGTATGCCAACGCTGGTATATTGCAGTACGCGGTCGCGCTGCAGGTTTTCGTCCAGCAGGTTTATCAGGTTGTTTTGGTGGAGGTGGCTTTCGTATACCAGGTTTACTTCCTCTGCCGAATCGGTTATTGCCTGGTGGTGCTTAATCAGTATTGGGGTAAACTCGTTTATAAAAGCACGGCGTTTTTCATAAATGTGCTGTGCCATGCCACTAAGCTGTTCATTGTATATATATAAGGTGTCGCGGTCAAAGGTGTGGTTTAGCGCAAAGTACTTTAGTAAAGCATTGCGCTGCGATAAAACCTTTTGGTAATTTATAAGTTCCTGCAGGTAAGGGGCGTCCATTTGAGATATTACACTGTCTAAGAACTTCCTTCGGGTTTCACTGCCTTCTATAATAAGGTCGCTGTCGTAAGGCGATATAATTACCAGCGGGATAAAACCTATGTGTTCACTAAACCGGTCGTATACTTTGCCGTTTCGCTTCAGTGCTTTTTTGGCTCCTTTTTTAAGGCTGCATACAATTTGCTCTGTACGTTGGTCTTTTATAAAGGTGCCGTCAATCACAAAAAAGTCTTCGCCGTGGCGTATGTTTTGCACTGCCAGTGGGTTAAAGTAGCTTTTTCCGTAGGCAAGGTGGTATATGGCATCGAGCACGTTTGTTTTTCCTACGCCGTTTTTTCCGGTAAAACAATTTATTTTCGAATCAAATTCGTAGGTAGCTTCGGCGATGTTTTTGTAATTGAGTAGCGATAAACTTTGCAGGTGCATGGCGTAAACGGGTCTGAATATGAAAACCTTCCGTAAAAGAGGCAGGTTTTTTTTACACGCTGCAAATTATCGAAAAATATCGACAAAAGGTGTTTTAGTTTTCAATAAAAATTTTATTTTTGCGCTCACTAAAATAAAATAAATGGCTACATACAATAAAAGAGGTTATAAGGCCCCGAAACCTGAAGTAGAAAAAGAGGAAGTAGAAATAGACCAGCAAGTAGAGGAAACTACATTTGAAGGCCATAGTACTACTGCCGATGTATTCAACTCGTTAGACGAAGGTGCTTCTAAAACAGAAGAGTGGGTGCAGAAGAACCAAAAGTTCATTTATATAGTACTTGGTGCTGTAGCTCTTGTAACCATAGGTTATCTACTGGTAGATAAGTTTGTAGTAACCCCTAAAGAGGAAGAGGCTGCTAACGAAATGTTCCAGGCAGAACAGTACCTTACACAGGCACTAAACGCGCAAAAATCTCAGGACTCATTATTTAACCTTGCCCTTAACGGTGGTGAAGGTAAATATGGTTTCCTTAAAATAATAGACGAGTATTCTGGTACAGACGCCGCTAACCTTGCAGAGTATTTTGTAGGTACTGCTTACCTTAACACCGGTAAGTATAAAGAGGCTGTAGCGCATCTTGATACATTTAAAACTGAAGATCCTGCACTTAAGGCTTCGGCTACAGGTGCTATGGGCGATGCTTTTGTACAGCTTGGTGGTAATGATAACCTTGCTAAAGGTTTACAGTATTACCTTGATGCAGCTAAAGTAAGCGACAACGAAGTATTTACACCACGTTTCTTGTTTAAAGCAGGACAGCTTGCCGAAAGCCTAAACAAAAAAGAAGATGCCCTTAAGTACTACACAGAAATAAAAGATAAATACAGTACTTCTGCCGAAGGTATGCTGATTGATGCATACATTGCTAAAGTAGACTAAATTTTATATGGCAACAGAAAATAAAAACTTATCTCAGTACGATAAGAACACAATCCCAAACACGAAGGGTCTTCGGTTTGGGATTGTTGTTTCAGAATGGAATGATAATATTACTTCAGGCTTGTATAACGGTGCCTTGCAGGCACTTTTAGAAAACAATGTTCCTCAGGAAGATATAGTAACCTGGTATGTGCCGGGTAGCTTTGAGTTGGTGTACGGCAGTAAAAAAATGATACAGACCCAAAACATTGACGCTGTTATAGCTATAGGTAGTGTTATACAGGGGGAAACGAAGCATTTTGACTTTGTTTGCGAAGCGGTATCTCAGGGCATAAAAGACCTTAATGTGCAAACAGATGTGCCGGTAGTGTTTTGTGTGCTTACCGATAATACCATGCAACAGGCTATAGACCGCAGTGGTGGCAAGCATGGAAACAAGGGTACAGAGGCGGCTATTGTGGCCATACGTATGGCATACTTAAAAACATCGGTATAGACTAGGGGAAGCCCTAATCTGACGTTTTTCACGAGTTTAATCCTGTTAAAACACTGTTAATAAATTGTTAATTATTTGAGTTATTTCTTGTTATTTACTTTTTAAATATTGATAAATCGACATTTTTTTCAGAAAAACTCAAATTTTATTGCTTATAATTGATAATACACTGGTTGTTGAATATTATTTTTAAGGATGACGTAAAAATATAGGGGGAGCCCTAATAAATTAAAAATACCTAACATTAGGTATTTTTTTTTGTGCCTCATTTTAATAAGTTTACCCTGTATAAAATACTGATGTATTCCTATTCAAAATTAATGGGCGGAAAATATCTTCACATGGGGGTGTGAACTTTTATACTTAAAGACCTAATCTTATGAAAACAGTTTTTAAGCGTCTGAAAGGGCTACGTGCTCTTTATGGACAGTATGTCCTTGTGCTTTTGCTTGGCGTAACTTTTAGTGCCAATGCGCAGAGTGTAATAGACCAGCAATCTTTTGCGGGTAGTTTCCTTCCGGCGGGATGGACAGGAAACGATGTTGTTGTATGCGGCGTCTATTCAATAATTGACGATGGAAACGCTTATCTTATAACGCCATCTTAAAAATTATCTTCCTACAACAGTGTAAATCTTATTTTTGAGCTGGCTAACGAAACCGCCGCAGATGGTGGTCCTATAACCGTTAGTGTTTCTGCCGATGGCGGAAATACGTATACAGCCCAGACTATTACTTCGCCGTCTCCTACAGGGGTTTTCTTTGTTACGGTATCTAACGCACTAACTGTATTTGCATCTGATGTAAAAATAAATTTCAGTAAAAGGGGAGGTGCAGGTGCGTTGAAGTTTAAAGATTTTAACCTTCAGGGAGTATTGCAGCCAAAGCTTATGCTTAACGGCTCCTTACAGGAAGATCAGTTAAACACCAGCACTTTTGTAGCCGAACTTACCGTAGGTACTTTTGTGCCTACGCTAAACCGAAACGGATTTACACTGGTTAACGTTCCTGCTGGAATATCTATTGCAAGTGTTGTAAGAACCTCTGATACTCAGGCTCGGATTACAATTGCTCATAATGGTGCCGACTTTGATTCTAACATTTCAATGGGGCTTAATATAGCGGCGAGTCAAATTACACAAAACTTAGCGGTTTCTTCTTATAATACTGTGCCTGTTGTGGCACACGTTGAGGAGATTAATATTATAAATCCGGTGCGCTATAACCTAAACTATTTTGTGGGTAATGGCCCATCTATAGCTAAAAGTTTTCGCATAAATTCGGTTAACCTCGCTCCGGGCGCAGGAAACCTCTCTGTTTTCGGTAACAGTAACTATGAGGTTTCGCTTTCTCCAAACTCTAATTTCGGTCCAAGCGTTACCATTGCTTACGATGCAGAAGGTGTACTGGCTTACAATACGTTTTATGTTCGCCTTAAATTTGGTTTAAGTGTAGGTACTTACAACACCAATGTAATTACACTTACCGGAGGAAAAGCTGCTGCCCAGGTAGTGGTTAACGGAAAAGTTATTGGCACCGCCATTACAAACGATCTTTGTGCCAATGCCGAAACAATAGACTCTTTTATGGGAGATATTACGGGTACCTTAGCATCATCTACTTATACCGCCCTTACGCAGGGCGATAACGCTAAAGATGTATGGTATAAGTTTGTGGCAAACTGCCCTGGTAACTATACCATTTCACTATCTGATTTTTCAGGAAACGCTGATTTGTTCCTGTTTCAGGGTTCATGCCCTTCGGCGTTAACGCAGGCAGTTGCATCATCTCAAACCAGCACTTCGCAAGAGGTAATAGAGTACTACATTAGCCAGGCAGGAACCTACTACATTAGGGTGGCTGCTATGAACGCTGCTGCCGAAGCTCCTTTCCACCTTAACTTCCATAAAAATACTGAAGCCCCTGTGATACTTTACAGTGGTACGGTTTCTAATATTAGTGCCTCTGGTGCTACCATACAGGCAGCTCCGCAAATTTTGTGTGATGCTCTTTTCTATGGTGTAGAGTACAGTACTAACCAGGGCTTTACTCCGGGTACCGGTACCCAGGTTATGGGGGGCGCTCTTACAGATGGTACTTACACCGTATCGCTTGCGGGCCTTACCGATGGAACACAGTACTACTTTAGGGTGTGGGAATACAATACAACAATTATAGGATATGGTAGCGAGCAAACGTTTACCACTACTCAAAATATTATAGGAACAGAGTCGGTTATTGTGCCCGTAGTGCAACAGCCTTCTAATGTTACTATGTCTGGCCTTAGGGCAAAATGGTTTATGCCGGGCCAATATAACTTTAAATTGAATGTAAGCACATCGCCAGTATTTGATACGTATGTGCTTAACGAAGACTTTTCTGGGTTTGCTGCAGATGGGGCTGTTCCTGTTATAAATGCAGATACGCGTTTCCAGTCAGCCGGCTGGGCGGTGAGCAATGTCTTTGAAGGTACAGGTGCTGCGGTTATAGGTGCTGCCGGGCAGGTAGGTGCTGTAACTTCTCCGGTAATAGACCTTTCGGGATTAACAGGTGAAACGTTCCTTTCAGTAGACCTGGCAAAGTATCAGTCAGATAATACCACTGTGCAAGTACTATATGCCGCAGACGGTACTAATTTTAACCAGCTGGGTACAAATCTGGCGGCACTTAACACACCACATAGCTATGTATTTGCTTTAACCGGTGGTACTGCAAATTCAAGAATCAAAATACAGTCGTCTGGAGATTCTCCCGCAACACGCTTCATTCTGGATAACGTTGCTATTACAAATTACACGGGTACTACACAATCGTTATCTTATACCACTGTAGCACCTACAGCTGTAGCGGGTACGCTAAACGGTGTAAACGGTAATACATTTTACAGGGCGCTTTCGGGATTAACAGGTAGTACTACATATTACTACAGGGTGAGGGCAGAAAGCAACGGAATGTTCTCTGCACCATCTGAGGTTAAACAAATAAGTACACTGGGCATGAACATACAAAATGGTGTGCTTTATGTACGTAAAGACCAGGGTGGTACAGGTGAAAGCTGGGCGAGCCCAATGAGCGAGCTGGCCGATGCGCTTTATCTTGCTAAACAACTTAATGATGCCGCACCGGCTACCATAAGGCAAATATGGGTGGCAAGTGGTAAGTACAGGCCTTTTTACAGGGCAGATAATTATAGTAATGCCGATGCTAACGACAGGGATAACGCCTTTGTGCTTTTAAACGGAGTGTCTTTATACGGTGGATTTGCCGGGTTTGAATCTTCTGTGAACAACAGGCAATACCTGCCTTTGGCCACAGGGGTATCTGGTGGAGAAACGCTTCTTACCGGTAAAGTAGGCTCAGAGGAAATAGAAACAGACAACCTTTACCACATTATTGTGGGTTCCGGTATTACTGCTGCGTCTGGTGTAGTGGTAGACGGATTTATTATAAGGGATGCGTATGCAGATGGTACCGGAGACATTACTGTAAACGGAAATGCCATAGCCCGTAATAATGGGGGTGGTATTTATAACAAAAACAGCGAGTACGAACTACGAAATGTTTTAGTTCAAGAGAACTTCATTACCGGAAAAGGTGGAGGAGTTTATAATGAAAACTGTCTGTCGGGCATGATTATAAACAATGCGCAGATTAATAATAACCATGCTAACTCAGGTGCGGGTGTTGCTAATATTTCGGGTATGCCGGTTATAAAGGGCAGTACGCTGAAAAACAACTTTGCATCGGCCCACGGGGGCGGAGTCTATAACGATGGCTCCGGTACGGTAATTAAAGATTTGTCTGTACTTACAGGTAACGATGCACTTTCGGGTGGGGGTATTTATAACGTTCATAGTACTACGTATGTATATAACAGTACCATTACAGCAAACGAGTCTGACTACGGTGCAGGGGTATTTAATGCAGTTTCTAATGCTACTGTTTTTGACAGGGTGAAGATAAAAGATAACCTTGCAGCGCGTTTAGGTGGAGCATTTTATATTGAAGGTGATAGCGATGCCGTAGTAAGTGGAGCCGATTCATTTACTAACTGTATTGTAACAGGAAATAATGCACAGGAAAAAGGTGGTGCGTTATATTACGTAAGCGGTAGCAACGCCCTGTTTTCAGGAATTAATGCGGGACCTATCTTTACAAACTGTACTTTTGACCAAAATATAGCTTCAGGCGAGGGACGTTTTATGTACTATGGCAACGCAGGTGCCGCTCAGGCTCCGGCAGTGTTTAGAAACAGTATTGTAATGAATAACAACGGCGCTACTTTTGTAGATACAAGCGGTGCCGGAGGTCTTGATGCTGTTATCTTTAAAAATGTACTTACAGATGCCACTTATCTTGGGGCAAACAATAATACGGGTAATAATATTTTAGCTTCAGATCCGCTATTCTCAAATGCTTCAGTAGGAGATTATACACTAGATACTAACAGCCCTGCCGTAAACTCAGGCCTTGCAGATTATTACAGCGCAGGTCTTGTTCCTGATTTGTTTGCTGTTACAAAAGATTTTGCGGGTAATGATAGGGTATATGACGGTTTTGTAGATCTTGGAGCCTATGAGTGGCAGGAGGCAGCGCCTTGCGCCATTACTACCGTTTGGGATGGAACATCATGGAGTAACGGGGAGCCGGAGTCTATAGAGTACGCTGCTGTTTTTGATGGTGATTACACTTCTTCGGGTAGTCTTACGGCATGTAGTATTGCGGTAAACAGTGGTGTTATTACCATAGCCTCAGGGCACACGTTAAGAGTAAAAGGTGCCGTTTTTGTAGACGATGCAGCTCAGCTTATTATTGAAGATAACGCGGCACTGCTACAGGTAAACAATGTAGTTAACACCGGTAACATTACCTTTAACAAAAAGAGTAACCAGCTTTACAGGTACGACTATACGTTATGGTCATCTCCTGTGGCAAATCAAAGGCTACTCGATTTTTCACCTTCTACGACATCTAACCGTTATTACGAGTACAAGTACGGGTTCAACGGAACAGATTGGCTGGAAGCCTACTGGCACGTAGATCCGCTTAGCACATCGTTCGCTCCGGCAAAAGGATACCTTATAAGGATGCCAAACCTTATACCTTCGCTACCTGGTTATGGCGATGGAGATACCGCTACAGAGTTTAACGGTGTGTTTAAAGGTGTTCCAAATAACGGTAATATTAACATTAATCTTTCTGCAGAAGGAGACCGTTATACAGCGGTGGGTAATCCTTATCCTTCTCCTATAAATGTATATGATTTCTTTGCTACCAATGCTAATGTTATAGATGTTACTTCTGGTGTTTATTTCTGGAGGAAGAGGAATAACAGCGCTGCTACATCTTACGCTACCTTAACCATGGCAGCTTTTGTTGCTAATCCGGCATTAGGCGGCGGAGCAGGACAGGCACAGTATTATAACGGTCCGGCGAGTACATGGTTGCTTGCTCCCGGTCAGGGCTTTATAGTAAGGACTAAAACAGGTGTAACTACACCGGTACTTAAGTTTACCAATAAAATGAGGAGGGGTACCCCGGGTGCATCGCAGGCATTTTTAAGAAATGCAGCAACTCCGGCAGCGATATCGCGTTACTGGATAAACATGTTGGCGGCAGATGGTAGCTTTGCTTCTCAATTTGCCGTAGCTTACATGGACGAAACTACTAATCAGTTTGATTACGGCTACGATGCTAAAGTGCTGCAATCAGAAGGTAATGCAATAGCTTATACTATGCAAAGCGAAACGCCGTTAGCTATACAGGCACGTGCAGTGTTTGCAAATACAGACAGGGTAGCCATGGGGTATACATCGGCTGTAGCGGGTAGCTACACCATAAACCTGCAAAACGCTCAGGGTATTTTTGGCCAGGGGCAAACAGTTTATCTTAAAGACAACGTAACCGGAATAGTTACTAACCTAACTGCCGGAGACTATATATTTAATACCGGGCAAGGTACGTTTAACAACCGTTTTGAGTTGTTCTACACTACCGAAACGCTGGGTACAACGAACCCTGAAATGGGTACAAATGCAGGTGTGGTTGTATACAAAAAAGGTAACAGCCTTGTAATAAATGCAGAAAACAGCACTATAAAGGCAGTTGATGTATATGACATTACAGGAAGACTGGTATACAGCAACAGTGCAGTTAATGCTCCGTCTGTAACGGTAGACAGGATTAGCGCTGAGCAACAAATGCTTATAGTTAATACCACTACTGATGCAGGTAAATCAACTAAGAAAATAATTTTCTGATTAGGTTTAGTTAGTAAGCAATCCCCTTTTGCTTGCACCCCGCCTGAGTTCCCGCTCAGGCGGTTTTTTTTTGTTTCAAATATATCAACAGATAGCAATTATGTGATATTTACTTAAAATGGAATTTTTTGGGTAGGATAATTGTATTTTTCCCTGTTATTAGAACTTTAATGGTTTATGAAACCATCGGTTTAACATAATTTTATTGCCAAATTATAAGTTGATGAAGAAAAATACCCTGCTACTCGTATTGTTTTTTTCAATACAGTATTTGTTTGCTTTACCCTTGAGTAATCCTGTAAGAAAAATATTTGCTCCCGCTAATGATAACTGTAGCGGCGCTATTACCTTAAACGTTAACAGTGCTGCCAGCTGTACTACCAGCTCTACTTTTGTTACGGCTTCGTTTACGGGGGCTACCGCTTCGGGTGTGCCTTCCTCATCTTGCGGTACAGTTACTACGGCACCTCTGGATGTATGGTACCAGTTTACGGCAACAGCATCCAGCCATCAAATATCTATCTGGAATGTTACACCTTTTGCGCCGGGAGCGTACTCTCAGCCAATTATTGTTGCAGCGTATTCCGGTAACTGCGGGCAGCTTACTGAGATAGGATGTTCAAATGCTAATTCGCTTCGGCTTTACAATCTGGTTGCGGGGCAGTCGTATAAACTGCGTTTTTATTTTAATATGATTTCGCCATCGTTATCACCTACATTTGGCATTTGCGTATCTACCCCGCCTATACCCGCAGGCTGCGAAAACGTATGTGTAAACGGCAGTTTTGAAGACCATGCTTTTACATCAACATCAAATTCTGATTACAATCACTTTGCAGTTCAGGGCTGGCGTACGCTTGCCGGTAGTGGTGATATAGAATACTGGCCCAGTAATACCACTGCTATTACACCTACAGCCGCAGCAGTAGACGGGAGCTATATTTGCGAACTTTGCTCTAATGGTATAGACGAGCAAGCGATTTACCAGGAATTCAACACGCCATATCCTACTACATTTAATATAGATTTTTATCACAGGGCACGCCAGGCATTTGGTAGTTTTAATACAGATCAAATGGAACTGGTAACAGGCCCGCCAGACGGCCCGTACACGCGTATTGGGCTATATACTACCAGTACGGGATGGGTACATTACGGAGACGGTACCACAAATCCGGTCATCTCTTTTACGTCGCCAGCAGGTCAACCTGTAACACGTATTATGTTCCGTTCTGTACTTACAGCCGGTCAGCAGTCTGGATTTCAGTTTGGAAGCAGTACGGGTAACCTGCTGGATAATATTAGTATATACGTGCAAAATAGCATTGTTACACCCACAACCACATTAGACTGTAACAATAACAGTATTACCACTCGTGCTGTAGGCTTTGGCACATGGACGCCACATGCCGATAATCCGGCAAGTGTAAATATTGCTAACCCCGGTGTTCCGGTTACTAATATCTCCGGGTTTACCACTGCCGGTACTTATAGGTTTGACTGGGGAAGGGCAAACTGTAAACAAACTCTGGAGATTATTTTTCAGACTCCGGCGCCACAAACGCCTTCTATAACTGATTTTACGTATTGCCAGGGAGAAGTTGCACCGGGTTTATCAGGAACTGCAGATCCCGGTACTACACTAGTGTGGTTTGACTCAAACGGTACAGAGTACATCACAACAGGCCCTGTGCCAAATACATCGGCTATAGGTACAACACAATATTATGTTGTCCAGAGAAATGCCCTGGGTTGCGAAAGTATACCCTTAGCCGTAAATGTAATTGTTACCCCGGGTGGTGCTTCGGTAACAGGATTTACTATTCCTTCGGTTGCGTGCCAGTCAGATCCTTTAATAACACCCGCTAAGGATACTAACTTTGCTAATGGAGGTACTTTCAGTGCAACTCCAGCAGGCCTCGCCATTAATTCTGTTAGTGGAGAAATTAATCCGGCTACATCAGCGCCAGGTACCTATGAGGTAAAATATACCTACGCAGGTAGCGCGGGGGGATGCCGTTTACCGGGATCATCCACGCAGAATATTACTATAGATGAACTTCCTGTATTAGTTAACGCTACTAATCTGGAGCTTTGTGATAACGATTATGATGGTTTAGCTGTATTTAACCTTACAACCGCAGGCAACCAGGTTATAAACGGTCAAACAGATGTAACGGTTACCTACCATACGTCTTTATCTGATGCGCAGGCGGGTACGGGGCAAATTGGTACACCATCATCATATCAAAATACGGTTCCAAACCTACAAACCGTTTATGTAAGAGTTGTAAAAACAGCTTCGGTAACAAACTGTTATGCAGTTAAAACGGTAGACCTTGTGGTACATCCTAAACCTGCTGTGCCGGTTGTAACACCTTATGTTTTGTGTGATGACCCTGCTACTACAGGAAATGTAGCAACATTTAATCTTACAACAAAAGATGCAGAAGCTACAGCAGGTGTAGCCGGGCTTACCGTAACCTATTTTGATTCTTTAACTGCGGCTCAGGCAGGTACATCGCCTATTGCAGGTGCATCGTCATATAATAATACAGCTACACCTCAAACCATTTGGGTAAGGGTACAAAATACTTTTGGCTGTTATAGTATAGGTTCGTTTACACTAACGGTTAATCCGCTGCCTGTTATTAATACAGCCGTAAGTGACTATGTGCTTTGCGATGACGGTACCGGTAGGGCTACATTTACCCTGTCTACAAAAAACAGCGATGTTACAAACGGTAATACCACATACACGGTTTCTTATTATACTACGCAGGCACTTGCCGAAGCCGGAGGTACTCCGCTGCCTAATAGCTACTATACAGCTACTACAACAGTATACGCACGCGTACAAACATCGGCAGGTTGTTACAGCATAACTTCAGTGGCATTAAGGGCACTTTCAAGTCCTACATTGTCGCCGGTAACACCACTAGAGCTTTGCGAAACCGACGATACGGGAACAGCGGTGTTTAATCTTGTTCCGGCTGCACAGCAAGCTGTTGCAGGTGCTTCAGGATACCAATATAGTTATTACACGTCGTTAAACGATGCTAATAACGGTGGTACAGCAGGTCAGATTTCAGCCCCTGCAACATATACCTCGTCTACAGGCTCTGTGTTTATTCGTATTGCACCGAATGCTGCTGGTACCAGTTGCTACTCTGTAGCCACCGTAAGCCTGGTGGTGCATCAAAGGCCAAACATTGTGCCGGTGAGTGACTATATAGTATGTGATAATACGGCACCTTCAAACGACGGTACTGAGACGTTTAACCTAACTTCTAAGGCTACGGAGATAACATCAGACCCTGCTAATACCATTACCTATTATACTTCTAATACCGATGCCCAACTTAATACCAATGGAATAGGTTCACCTGCTGCATTCCGTAATACGGTGCCTGATATGCAACCTATATATTACCGGGTACAAACGCCTTTCGGTTGCTGGAATACTGGTTCGTTCAGGTTGGTGGTAAATCCGCTGCCTGCAGCTAATACTAGTATGCCGGTATTTACTTCATGCGAAGAAGTTCCGGGCCAGGGTTATTTCAATTTAAACACCATTACGCCTGTTATTACCAATGGCCAGGGCGGATATACGGTTGCCTACTACGTTAACCAGAGCGATGCTTTGGCGGGCAATGCCAACTTTTTAGACGTTAGCGTTCCGTACCTTTCATCAGATGCCACATTATATGTTTTGGTAAAAGATGCCGTTACCGGATGTAGCATCGTTGTAAGCACCTTATTAGATGTCCAGTCAGCCCCTATCATCCCGTCATTCCCGGCGTTAGAGGAGTGTGATTTTAACAACGACAACGTAGCGAGTTTTAACTTGCAGGCGCTAATAGACCAGGTTGTAGCGTATTTTGGTACAGGAGTAACGGTATCGCTTCACGAGACCATCGAGGATGCCAATTTCCAGCAGGGTGTTAACCCTATAACCAACCTTACAGCGTATACCAATGTAAGGGCGTACACGACCAATGGTGTACAAACCATCTACATCAGGGTGAGCAATGCAGCCGGATGTTATG
>JAAXJD010000224.1 GCA_012270005.1 Flavobacterium sp.
AAGCAGCACGCTTTCGGCAGGATTGGTTTTTGGGTAGCAACCGGGTATTCAGATGGCGTTGGACTTTTGGCAACAGCCAACGGCATTTGGCAACAAAAAAATGGGGCTGCCCCTTTGCAGAGACAACCCCATTAGCTTTTTGGGAATATTAAAAAAAGTCAGCCGTTAGTACACAACACGCTTGTTAACAGTGCCTTTGTTGGTAACGATTTCTACAATCAGTACCTGTTGCTCTGCCACAAGATTAGTAATTTGTGTAGTGTTGTTATTTACGGCACTGCGTGTAAGCAGTTTTCTTCCGTTAATATCAAATATGTTTACGGTTTGTATTTGCAGTGTACCTGCATCTATACCTATAACACCTTTGTTGTTATACACCACCACGTTAGCCGCTGCAGCCACAGGGTTATCTGTACCAAGCGCCTGTGTAGTGTACACTACTTCAAAACGGTTTTCAAATGTACCCGCTTCTGTAGTAAAGGTATAGTTGTTTCCGGTAAGCTCCCTTGTAATACCCTCAGTGTTATCTTTAAGGTATACCGTTTGACCCTGGTTAAATACGCCATCTTTACCGCCTATAGCTATGGTGTATGTACCTGCCGTAGCAGCGGTGTAGCCAAGTGTAACCACATCTGTAGGGGTAAACTGTGGCCTTGCCTGTACTGCAAGGGCAGTATTAGCCGCTACCGAATACAGGTTGATGTTGTTGTTGTCTGTAAACTTACGTCCATCAAAACCAAAGTCTATACCGTTAGTAGCACCCTGCATGTAAGCCACAGCCGTTTGAGAAGCTGTACCATCCTGAGCGGTAATGTTTAGCCAAAGCCTTGAAGCCGTATCAGCACCATGCCTGAAGAACGCTGTACCTGCCGATGGCTGTACCCTACGCATGCTGTTTGTAAAGGTTACTACCGGCGCAGGCTGTGTAGTAGACGCTTTTACAATAAAGCCCTGGCCCGGAGCCAGTAACCAGTCTGAAGATGAACCTGTGAAGAACGTGTCGTTGTTGCTTCCGCCGCCCTCTGCCGGGTTAGCTGTAAAGGCTGCCAGTGTAAGTGTAGCGTATGATGAGCTTGAGCTGTTGTTACGCTTCCTCCAGAAATAAAGACCTGACGAAGCATCAATCACCTGGGCATTAGCAAGCAGGAAGTCATAAATGTTTATAGGAGACGGGTAAGGGTTACCCACCGCGTTGTAGCCGTTACCCTCGGTAGAAACCGGAATGGTTACTGTACCGTTGTTTGGCTGTCCTGTAAACACCCCTTTAAATTGTATTGCAGTGGTTCCTGCATCATAACCCGTTTCTGTGCTTGTATTTGGCATACGTATAAGGTAACCTTTAGCCGCCTGGAAAGGTGTAGCAATATCGGTTACGCGCGAGTATACATCGCCGGAAGACTTATAGGTATAAAAACGTGTGTTCACCGTTTCAGGAGAAAATGCCTGAAGTCCCTGCCCTGTTACCGGAGATGACCACATGGTATAGTCATTTTTATATAGGGCACTTCCCTTTTTGTTAAACACAATGTTACCGCTGTTAGCATTAGTTACTGTAGCCGCACCCTGTAACAGTGCACCCGTATCTTTTACGGTAAGGGTAGCTGTAGCGTTTACATTTAATATGTTATTTACGCTAAGTGTAGCCCCCTCGTTTACGGTAAGTGTAGCATCTGCACCCAGGGTAAGGTTGTGGGTATAGGCCACACCGGTACTGATTACCGGGTTATTAGCTGTAGCAGTAATGGTTACATCGTCTGTAGCAGCAGGTACTACCCCACCGCACCAGTTTGTAGCCGTATTCCAGTCGTTGCTTGTTGTACCGGTCCATTCAAAACACTTACCGGCAGTACCAAATACAGTAACATCATCTATACGGAATGTACCCGATGTAGCCGAAGCCCCCGCAAGGTCAGCACGTGTAGCACCGTAAGGATAAAGCCTGAAGGTTACCGTACCACCTACGGCACTGGTAAAGTCGGCAAAATCCCATGTTAAATATGTACCTACGGTAGGCGAAGCAGGAGCCGTGTACGCAGTGTAGTTAGTGGTAGCAAAACCATCTGTACTATACCTAAGTTCCAGTTGGTTTGGTGCGCTGTTACTTGCCTGGCGGAAGAACGAAAGCGATGTAAGGTTTAGCCTGCTGCCTGCGGCAGCGCTTACGCTGAATTCTATGTACGAAGTTTCAGATGGCGACGCCGTATTGTTAAGCGTGGTAGAGTTAAACACGTTACCGGTGCTTTGGCAGGTCATGCTGCCGTTTCTCAGTACTGCCGAACCTGTGGCGTTTGTAGCCGTAAGGGCAACGTTACCGTTTGTAGGACACGCCGATGCACCTGTAAACTGGTTAAGGTAAACACCCGGCTGTACGGTTATTACCTGCTGGGTTGTAGTACCGTTATAGTTTTGGCTTTCGGCCTGTGCAGCAGTTATCGTTGCTGTACCTGTACCCACTACGCTAAGCGTCCATGTAGTAACACCGTTTGTCGTGCTTTGACCCACAACAGCAACAGCATCGTTGCTGCTAAAGTACCTTACAGGATTAACCGATGATGTAGTAGAGAAAGATGTTAATGTAATTACCGGCTCCAGGGTAGATTTTACCGGGAAAGCGGCAAAGGTAATGGCCTGGTTAGCCTTAGTTATTGTACCGGTTACAGCAGGCTGTACTACCGTGTAGCGGTAAGCCTGTGCGCCCGTTAGTGTAAAGGCTGTAGTTACGGCAATGTTACTGGCAGCATTAGCATCGGCAAATGTACCGCCGCCGTTTACATGAGATACCACATCGGTACCTACTACGCCGTTTAGCGTGCCACCGGTTACAGTAGCGGTTGTAGTACCATCATACGTTTTTGTTGTTACCAAAGCATCGGTTACCGTAAGTGGCTTAGGCGCTATGGTTAGCGGTTGTACCACATCTACCGCGGCGTTGTAGTTGCTGTCTCCCGGTTGAGAGGCTGTAATGTTTACCGTACCTGTGCTCAGTACCGTTACTACGTTACCCGAAACGGTAGCAATAGATGTATCTGAACTGGTGTACGATACCGTAAGCCCTGATGATGTAGTAGCACCCAGGTTAAAGGTACCTACGCCATAGGTTTGTGTAGGGATAGCATTAAAAACGATGTTTTGGCTGGCAAGGGCCGCCGAAGTAACCACCTGTGTTTGAGCTACAGACGAAGCAGCATTATAATCGCTGTTACCTGCCTGAGAAGCGGTGATTGTTGTAGAACCCACACCTGTTATGTGTACCACATTACCCGTAACGGTAGCTACCGCAGGGTTAGAGCTGGTATAAGTAATAGGGTTTATAGCCGATGTAGCCGACGTAGCGTTAAGCACAAAATCAGCATCGGTAACTTCTTTAGGATCCAGCGCGTTAAAGGTTATAAGCTGATTGCCTTTTGCTATGGTGATTACCAGCGTGCGCGAATCAGTACCGGCAGCATTGGTAGCCGAAATAGTAACGTTAAACGTACCGGCGTTAAGTGGCGTACCGCTTATAACACCTGTTTGGGTATTTATAGTTACACCTGCCGGAAGTCCTGTAGCGTTGTAGCTTTGTGGCGCGTTATCGGCAGTAATGGTGTAGTTAGCAAGGGCTACGTTAAGATCTCCCGAAAGGGTAAGCGTAGTATTAGTAATCGCAGGCACTTTAAGCGCAGGGGCAAATGCAATACCGCGGAATGCTGTATTTGTAGCCGCCGTAGCTATAGAGGTAAGCGTAATACCGCTGCCTGTAAGTGTAGCGTCGTAAGCGGTAGTATCTACCATTTTATAAATGTTAGCCGGGCTGGTAGCGTATACTTCTACGTTACCATCGTCTGTTTTGCGTGCGGTAACGCCATAGAAGCTTACCGCAGCCACAGCCACTTTACCTTGTGCGGTCCAGGTAGTACCGTTTGCAGAAGACCATTTGTAAATACCTCCGCCCGATGTACCCGAAGCCACATACAGGTTAAACTGGTTATCTGCCCTTTTTACAATTACCGATGCATAAGGGTCTATGCTACCGGTAGCTAAGAACGTAGACGAGGTAGCTGTACCTGTTGGCAAGCCTGTACCTACCGTATAAATTGCAGGAGTACCCGAAGCACTGCCCACATATAGCTGTCCGTTAAATATAGATATGGCACGTACGTTAGCTGGTGTACTGGCTACTAATGATGCAGCACCTGCACCCGGTTGTAGGGTAAAGATACCACCTGTACCACCTACTGTCCAGAAACGAGAACCGTCGTTACTGGCAGCACCACGTATGTTGTTACCACCGTGAGCCGAACTACCTAAAGAGGTGATTTGGAATTGCCTGTTGGCAGATATACGGCCTACAACACGGTTTACAGTTGAAGCTGAAGAACTTGCTATAGAAGCCGTACCTACAGCAGCATCATAACCTGCTATGGTAAGGTATTGCCCGTCGGCAGAAAGGTTTAGCTGACCTTCAGAAGTAGCGCTACCGCTCATTACTAGCCTGCTGCCTGACGTAGCCGATGGCACATCCACACTCACCGTAGCATCTCCTGTTGTTGTATATTCAGCAAGTGAAACAGGTACACTGCTGTTACTTAAAGTACCCGAGCCTGTACCTACTTTTACTACTACCAGGTTACCCTCGCTAAAGCTGCCATCGGTCACTCTTAGCGTGCGGGCCACGCTTACCGGGTTGTAGTTGTCGCTTCCTGCCTGAGCAGCGGTTATGGTTGTAGTACCAACACCTACAATATGGATAGTACTACCCGTTACAGTAGCCACCGCCGTGTTAGAGCTGGTATAGGTTATAGGGTTAACCGATGATGTAGGCGAAGTAGCCCCGGCTGCGAAATCAGCATCGGTAATTAGTTTATTCGGTATACTGGCAAAAGTAATCGCTTGGTCTGCCTTGGTTACTGTACCGTAAAGGGCATGCGCCACAATGTACTTGGCAGCATCTGCCCCTGTAAGGGTATAGAATGCCTCTACGTATTTGTTTACACCGGCATCAGGGCCATAGATATACGAACCGGTTACCGATACAACCGAAACCACATCTGTACCTACAACGCCGTCTAACGTTACTCCGCCAGATATGTCTATGGTACAGTTAGTAGTACCGTCATAAGGCCTGGTTTGTACAATAGCACCTGTAGCGGTTATTATTTTTGGCGAAACGGTAAATGTAGTGCTTACCTGAGGAGCCGCGTTATACGCATTGTTACCTGCCTGGTTAGCGTAAATGGTTACCTCACCTACGCCCGTAAGGGTTACGGTGTTACCCGATACTGTAGCGATTGAAGTATCTGATGATGTATAGGTTACTGTAAGACCCGATGAAGCCGTAGCACCCAGTGCAAACGGAGCATCGCCATAGGTAGCATTGGCTATAGCCGGGAAGCTGATGGTTTGGTCATCCAGGTGTGGAGACGTTACCGTGCTCTGTGCTGTAGCTATAGTAGCATTTGAGGCACCCGATGAGCTCAGGGTAATATCTCCCGAATACTGTCCGGCTGCAGCCGAAGCCGCAAGACGTACATAAATGGTAGTGGTAGCAACATTATCTGCGCCACCCACCACAAGCGGTGTTGTAGCGTTACCTACGTTAGCCGAAAAATCTGCCATGGTAGAAACCTCAAACCCTGCAGGTGGCGTTACGCTGATGCCTGCTGTAAGGTTTTGGCCAGATACTGTAAATGTAGTTGTAGATGAAGCAGTACCCTGTACCGTAGTAAGGGCCGCTAATGTACCCGATACAATAATTGTAGGTACGCGTAGTTCAGGAACAATTTCGCCGGTACTTAGCTGCATAGCGTTACCGGTAAAGCCTGAAAATGTTATTTTAGAAAGCTGTGCCGCTGTTAAATCTGTAGCAGAAGAACCTACAAATATTTTTCCCGCTGTACCCGAGGCACCCGCAGTTCCTGTCCATCCTGTTATGGTAAGTACATTACCGTTCCATGTAACACCATTGCTTGAAGCAAAAGAAAGTGTGTGCGCAGCACCACCTAACGCTATTACTGAGTCAGCATTTAGGGCAAGCGTACCTACAGCCTGAGAAAAACCAGTACCCGTAGCCAGTGTACCACCGTTTAGCACCACATTTGTAGCCGACGAAAGCGCATTAGCCACGCCAAGGTTTAAGCTACCACCTGTAACAGTGGTGCTGCCTGTATAGGTATTAGCGCTGGTTAAGGTAAGTTTACCGGCTCCTGCCTTTATAACTTTACCACTACCTGCTATAACAGCAGCCAGCGTGTTTACACTGCCTGCACCAAAAGTAGTATCTGTAGACTGGTCTACGGTAAGCGTATGCCCCGAAGCCAGGTTTAGTGTTTGTGCTATAGCACCTGTAGTTGCTGTCCATGAACTTGAAAGCGAGCTTACTGTTTGTGCAGCATTGTTTAAATTTATGGTAGTAGCGTTTGTAGAAGACTGTGCAAATATTAGTGCACCCGTACCCATAGACGAGCCACTGTTTACAGTAATTACTCCGTTACCTATTGTAGTACCCCCTGTAAGGCTGTTACCCGTACCCGAAAACACCAGCGTACCTGCGGCCTGCTTTACAACAGTACCTGCGCCTGTGGCATTACCCGAAAAAATAATACGGTTTCCTGCACCCGATGGTTCTATACGCGTATTGGCTAAAAAGTTTACGGTTCCCTGCCAGGTAGCATCTCCTGTAAAGTTGATATCTAATGCAGGTGTTGTAACCTGGTTAGGATTAAATTCCAGTACCTGCGAAGCGCTTCCGTAAGTACCTGCCACGTTAAATCGCAGGGCACCTGCCGTGTTTATACGTACGGTACCCGTTGTAGGCAGCGATGTTGTAGCATCTATCCTCAGCCTGCCGGTACCGGTAGAGTTTACTATAATACCTCCTGTAAAGGTATTAGCGCCAGACAAACGCAAATCGCCTGAACCACCTGCGTTAAAGGTTAGCTGCCTGCCTGTACCCGTAATAGGACTGGAAACAACTATGTTACCCGAACCATTTACATTTACAGCGTTTGCCGTAGCATTGCCCAGCTCCAGTGCCATACCTACGGTACCCGGTGCTATTGTAATACTTTGTGCGCTACTGTTAGTAAAAATAGTGTTGGCTACACCGTTTACGGTTATACCCTTAGGGCGGAATGTACCAGAAGCACCTGCCGTACCCGAAGAGTTGTTAATGGTTAGCGCAGCAGCACGGGCGGCAGTTATTTCTACTGCACCTACTTCCTGAACCCGTTGTCCGTTACTCTGTGTTCCTGCATTTGTGCCGTTAGCAAAGTTGATACCCACAGATGTACCTGTGGGGTTAGCCCCAAACTGTGCAATTTGCGACGCAGTTGGTACAGCGCTACCCGTCCAGTTTGAACCGGTAAGCCATGCTGAACCGGAAGAACTGGACCACAAAACCTGTGCATGCAGTGCCCCGCCGGTTAACAATAAAGCAACCGGCAAAACCACTCTTACGAGGGCTTTAAAAAGCTGTTTTAAAGAAGGTTGCGTAAAATTTTTCTTCATAAAGTATAAATTAATCAGTTTACTGAAATTCAGGAAACAAAGAACATCATTATTAAGGGTTTAGAGAAAAATATTACGTTACCATATTGTAAGGCAAAATTTAATTTGTAATTAATTTCTGCCCAATGGTTAACATTAAAAAAACACGCACGAAACATTAGCAAAACAAAAACATTACAAACGGCTGAAAAGCGCTCGTTGATAAGAAAATAAAACAGCCCGTAAAAAGTCGGGCTAGTGTAAACTATATAATTTTTATTACTGTTTGATTTTTTTATCTGCTGCTGCCTTGGCTTCAACTGTTCCTTTTTTCATTTTTACAGGAATAGAGTAATAACAGTAAGGGTATAAGATGGTGGGGTTTCATAGGCGTATTGGTTTACTTGTAAATGTAACATTTTTAACCCAGCTATGATTCCTCTTTTTAAACTTATGTTTTCCATTTTCCCGACATCTAACTCCTCTCGCATCATTCTGAAATCTAAAATCTGACATCTGAAATCTAAACCGTAGCTTTGCCTCCTGTAAAAGAGTACCATGAAATTTGATTTACTTACAAAAGACCCGCAAACCAAAGCCCGTGCCGGTGAAATAACTACCGACCACGGCACTATACAAACACCGATTTTTATGCCGGTAGGTACTGCGGGTACCGTAAAAGGCGTACACCAGCGCGAACTGAAAAACGACATAAACCCCGATATTATACTGGGCAACACCTACCACCTGTACCTGCGCCCGCAAACGGCAATACTGGAACAGGCAGGAGGCCTTCATAAATTTATGAACTGGGACCGCAATATTCTTACCGATAGCGGCGGTTACCAGGTATACTCGCTTTCGGCTAACCGTAAGATTAAAGAAGAAGGTGTAAAGTTTAAGAGCCATATAGATGGGTCGTACCACTTCTTTTCGCCGGAAAGCGTTATGGAAATCCAGCGTACCATAGGTGCCGATATTATCATGGCATTTGATGAGTGTACGCCTTACCCGTGCGACTACCGCTACGCCAAACGCTCTATGCACATGACCCACCGCTGGCTGGATCGTTGTATAACCCACCTGGAAAAACTTCCGTTTAAGTACGGCTACAGCCAGGCGTTTTTCCCTATTGTACAGGGTAGCACCTGTAAAGACCTGCGCCAGCAAAGTGCAGAGTATATAGCCAACGCCGGTGCCGTGGGTAATGCCATAGGCGGACTTAGCGTGGGCGAACCTGCAGAGGAAATGTACGCCATGACCGATGTGGTGTGCAGCATACTACCCGAAGACAAACCGCGTTACCTTATGGGCGTGGGTACTCCTATAAATATTCTGGAAAACATAGCCCTGGGCGTAGATATGTTTGACTGTGTTATGCCTACCCGCAATGCCCGTAACGGTATGCTGTTTACGGCTAACGGTACCATTAACATAAAAAACAAAAAGTGGGAAAACGACTTTAGCCCGGTAGACGAAATGGGCATAACGTTTGTAGATACCGAATACACCAAAGCCTACCTGCGCCACCTGTTTGCCGCAGACGAGTTCCTGGGTAAGCAAATTGCTACCATACACAACCTGGGCTTTTATATGTGGCTGGTGCGTGAGGCCCGTAAGCACATTATAGCGGGCGACTTCCGTGAGTGGAAGGAAATGATGGTAAAAAACATGAGCCAAAGATTATAGTTTTAAAGGTTGTAGGTTGTCAGTTGACGGAAGCTTCCAACAACCGACAACCGACAACCGACAACAAATAGAATAGATGAAAATAATAGACTGGTATATACTTAAGCGTTACCTTGCCACATTTTTTGTAATGCTTATTATGTTTATTCCCATAGGGATTGTTATCGACGTATCGGAAAAAATAAACCGTATGCTCGAAAACAAGGTTGCTTTTAAGCTCATAGCCATTTACTATGCTGATTTTACCGTTTATTTCGCAAACCTGCTTTTTCCTATATTCCTGTTTCTTAGCATTATATGGTTTACCAGTAAGCTGGCTAACAACACAGAGATTGTAGCCATACTAAGTTCGGGTATATCATTTACCCGTTTTTTGCGTCCGTACCTTATGGGGGCTACCATAGTATCTGTGCTGGCACTGGCCATGGGGTTCTTTTTCCTGCCAAAAGCCAGTAAGGGGTTTAACGATTTCCGCTACCAGTACCTTACCCGAAAGGAAACCCGCCAGAGTACCGATGTGTACAAGCAAATCAGCCCTACACAGGTTATCTATGTAAGCAACTTTATATACTCTAACAAATCGGGGAGCAACTTTAACCTGGAAACCTACAAAGGCGATCAGCTGGTTAGCCTTGAAACTGCCAACGGCATTGTTTGGAACGAAAAAGAAAAAAACTATACCCTTAGCGGATACACAAAGCGTGTTATTGGTAAAATGGAAGATGTGATTACCAAAGAACCGCAGCGCACGGTAAAGCTTAACTTTTTACCGGACGACCTTACCCCTACCGTATACGCCGCCGAAACCATGACCTACCCGGAGCTGAAACGCTTTATAGCGCGCGAACGCTCGCGCGGGTCCAGCAACCTTAACGCCTACCTGGTAGTATTGTATAAAAAGTTTACCATACCGGTATCGGCATTTATACTTACCATTATAGCCGTAGCCGTATCGAGCATGAAACGCCGCGGTGGTATGGGTATTAACCTTGCCATAGGCATAGCGCTGGCGTTTACGTTTGTGTTTTTTGATAAGGTATTTGGCACCCTGGCCGAAAAGTCTACCTTTTCGCCCCTGCTTGCCACCTGGATTCCTAACCTAGTTTTTGGCATACTGGCCTTTTACCTGCTGCGCAATGCAAAACGATAACCTAAAAAATTACCTGCACCTGCACTTTATTGTATTTGTGTGGGGGTTTACCGCCGTACTGGGCAAGCTTATAAGCATAGGTGCACTACCGCTGGTATGGTTCCGTATGGTTATAGCCCTGCTGATTATGGGGGTATATGCGGTTATTGTAAAGGCGCCGTTCAGGCTATCGGGCAAGGTGTTTGCCCGGCTGATTGTTGCGGGGCTTATTATAGCGCTGCACTGGTTTACGTTTTACCATGCCATTAAAATAAGCAACATATCTATTACCCTTTCCTGCCTTAGTACGGGCGCGTTTTTTGCCGCCCTGCTGGAGCCCCTGCTCTACGGCCGGAAGTTAATTTTATACGAAGTAGTTTTCGGGTTGTTTATAATTGTAGGGCTGCTGTTTATTTCGGGCATTATAAGCCTGCAGGATGGCGCACTGCTTTTTAAATCCGAAATCAGCTACGCATGGGGCATACTTACCGCGCTTACCAGCGCATTCCTCAGCACGGTTTTTGCCATTATAAACGGCAAGTTTGCAAAAGAATACAACGCCACGGCAGTATCTTTTTATGAACTGCTGGGGGGTATCTTTTTCTTTTCGCTGTACCTGCTATGGGACGGGCAATTTACACCGGCATTTTTCGCGCTTTCTAATGCCGACTGGCTTTGGCTGTTTTTGCTGGGGTCTATCTGTACCGCCTACGCGCAGATAGCCGCCGTAAAGGTTATGAAAACCATTACGCCTTATACCATGATGCTTACCATAAACCTGGAGCCCATCTATGGGATAATCCTGGCACTTATTGTATTCAGCGAAAGCGAAAAAATGAACACTGCATTCTATATAGGTGCCGGCATAATACTAACCACAGTGATTATCAACGGGGTACTTAAAAACCGTACTACAGCAGCAAACTAATTGGCATTTTAATATACAACGTATTAAACAGAATTACTTATCTTTGCTGCTTCAACTTAAATAAATAAATCTGCCTCTACTATGGAATACCTGGATTTTGAGCTTCCGATTAAAGAACTGGAAGAGCAGTTAGAAAAATGTACCATTATAGGACAGGAGAGCGACGTAGACGTATCTAATACCTGCAAACAGATTGAGAAGAAACTCATAGAAACCAAGAAAAACATCTATAAAAACCTTACGGCATGGCAAAGGGTGCAGCTATCGCGCCACCCAAACCGTCCGTACACGGTAGACTATATTAAGGCACTTACCGGCGATACCTGGCTGGAGCTTTTTGGCGACCGCGCCTTTAAAGACGACAAAGCCATGGTGGGCGGCCTTGGTAAAATAAACGGCCAGAGCTTTATGATCATAGGCCAGCAAAAGGGTTACAATACCAAAACAAGGCAGTACCGCAACTTTGGTATGGCAAACCCTGAAGGCTACCGTAAGGCACTAAGGCTTATGAAAATGGCAGAGAAATTTGGCATTCCTGTAGTTACCTTTATAGATACCCCGGGTGCATATCCGGGCCTTGAAGCCGAAGAACGCGGACAGGGAGAGGCCATAGCAAGGAACATCTTTGAAATGAGCCGCCTTAAAACTCCTGTAATCTGTGTTATTATAGGCGAAGGAGCATCGGGTGGTGCACTGGGCATAGGCGTGGGAGACCGCGTATACATGCTGGAAAACACCTGGTACTCTGTAATTTCACCTGAGTCTTGTTCTTCTATCCTGTGGAGGAGCTGGGAATACAAAGAGCAGGCGGCAGACGCGCTTAAGCTTACCAGCTACGACATGAAGAAGCAAAACCTGATAGACGAAATTGTACCTGAGCCACTGGGCGGGGCACATTTTGACAGGGAAACCACCTTTAAAACGGTAGAACAGTACATAACCAAAGCATACAATGAACTAAAAGACTTATCAACAGAAGATCTTGTAGAGCAACGGATGGAAAAATACTTTAAAATGGGCGAATTCAATAAGTAATTACTGGATTACAGCACATTAAAAATATGGAAGTCCGAAGCCCCGTGTTTCGGACTATTTTTTTGGTTTTCAACAATTTCAGGCAAGTTATAAACACCTTGTAAACAGCTTGGTCTTAACAATTACTTAACGCCCGGCACACAATTTTGTTTACATTAGCACTATGGAAAATTTAAGGAACGTCAATCCCGTAAAAGTAGATAAGAGCACCCTTATCAGCCTTGAAAAAGGTAAGCTGCCACCACAGGCCGTAGACCTGGAGGAGGCCGTACTGGGTGCCATGATGATAGATAAAAAGGGGGTAGACGAGGTTATAGACATACTACAACCCGATGCCTTTTATAAAGATGCGCACAAGCACATTTACGAAGCCATTGTACAGCTGTTTAATGACACCCAGCCCATAGACCTGCTTACCGTTTCGGCACAGCTGAAAAAAAACGCTAAGTTGGAAGCAGCCGGGGGCGACTTTTACCTGATTCAGCTTACGCAAAAAATATCATCGTCGGCACACATAGAGTTTCACTCGCGTATTATCCTGCAAAAGTTTATACAGCGAAGCCTTATACGCCTTTCCAGCGAAATCATTGAAGATGCGTACGATGAAACTACAGACGTGTTTGACCTTTTGGACAAAGCCGAAAGCAAACTCTATGAAGTAACCCAGGGTAACATAAAGCGTAGTTCTGAAACCGCACAGAGCCTTGTTATGCAGGCTAAAAAGCGTATTGAAGAAATTGCGGGCAAAGAAGGCCTTTCGGGTGTGGCAACCGGTTTCCATGAGCTTGATAAGCTTACCAGCGGCTGGCAGCCCAGCGCCCGTAGTAGTATTGCGGCACGGCCCGGTATGGGTAAACCCCGTGGTAAAGGTACCAATGTACTTATGTATGACGGTTCGCTAAAAAAAGTAGAAGATGTGGTAAAGGGAGACCTGCTGATGGGCGACGACTCTACACCGCGAAAAGTACTTTCTATAGCACGCGGGCGCGAGCGTATGTACTGGGTTCACCAGAATAAAGCCATGTCTTACCGCGTAAATGAAAGCCATATTTTATCGCTTAAGCGCAGCAGAAATGAAGGGCCGCACAAAAAAGGCGATGTACTGAACATTACTGTTAAAGACTGGCTTGAGAAATCCGACAAATTTAAGTCAAACTACAAAGGATATAAGGTAGCGGTAGATTTTGATGAAAAACCGCTCCCGTTAGAGCCTTATTTTATGGGGCTTTGGCTTGGCGACGGCCATTCGTACAGCCAGCGCATAACCAATACTGATCCTGAAGTTATAGCCTACCTGCAGGACTATGCCGACAGCATGGAGTGCGAACTGGTTACCTACGAGCAGGAAAACCGCACGAACAACTATAGTATTGTAAAACGTAACAAAGCCATATCTGAAAGTTTTTTTACTGACATACAGAAAGAATTAAGGGCGCTAAACGTGCTTACAAACAAGCACATACCTCAGCCGTTTTTAATAAACAGTAAAGAGAACAGGCTACAGTTACTTGCCGGTATTATTGATTCAGACGGCTATTATACCAGTGAGTTTAACTGCTATGACATAGGGCCGAAAAATGAACCTTTTGCGAAGCAGATTAAGTTGTTGTGCGACTCGCTTGGGTTCCGCACCTCGCTTAAAAAGAAAAAAGCAACCATAAAATCTACCGGCTTTGAAAGCGAGGTATATAGGTTACGCATTTTTGGCAACCTTAATATTGTTCCAACAAAAATTGAACGTAAAAAAGCACGTGACGGTAAAGCTATCGTAGACTGGAGAGTAACGGGGATTTCTGTAGAATTAGACAAAGAAGACGACTACTACGGCTTTGAAATTGATGGAAACAGGCTGTTCTTGTTAGAGGATATGACAGTTACCCACAACACCGCGTTTGTACTTTCTATGGCCCGAAACATTGCCATTACCTACGGGCACGGCGTAGCGGTATTCTCCCTGGAAATGGCATCGGTACAGCTTATTACGCGTCTTATTTCCAGCGAAACGGGGCTTTCATCAGAAAAGCTGCGTACCGGTAAGCTGGAAAAACACGAGTGGGAACAGCTGAGTATTAAAGTAAAAGACCTGGAACGTGCGCCGCTTTATATAGACGACACACCTTCGTTATCGATATTCGACTTGCGTGCAAAAGCCCGAAGGCTGGCCTCTCAGTACGGCATCAGGATGATAATCATTGACTACCTTCAGCTGATGACTGCGGGTGGTAGCGGTAAAAACGGGGGTAATCGTGAACAGGAAATCTCTACCATATCCCGAAACCTTAAAGCACTGGCTAAGGAACTTAACATACCTGTAATTGCGCTGTCGCAGCTATCGCGTGCGGTAGAAACACGGGGAAGCAGCAAGCGTCCGCTTCTATCGGATCTACGTGAATCGGGTGCGATTGAGCAGGATGCGGATATTGTATCGTTTATTTACCGCCCTGAATATTACAAAATTGAAGAGTGGGATGATGAAGAGCAGTCGCCTACCGCAGGGCAGGCCGAGTTTATTGTGGCCAAGCACCGTAACGGTGGGCTTGATAACATAAGGCTGAAGTTTATAGGTAGCCTTGGTAAGTTTGACAACCTGGACGATTTTGGTGCCTCGCCGTTTGACGAATTACCATCGAGCATGAACAGCACCGGAAGCGCTAACGACTTCCTGACCAAGAACCTGCCAAGCCCTAACGATGCCTTTGGCAGCAACATGAACAGTAACCGCCCTGACGACGATGATGTTCCGTTTTAGGAGCTACTGAGCCTTTGAGCTCCTAAGCTTCTTAGCTTTACACAGATACTAATTATTAGAATTAAAAAATAACCTGGCAGCTTGGGTACTAAGCAACTCAGCAGCGCTAATAAAATCATTATGAGCAACAATATAACCACTAACGAACTGGTACTTACCGAAGCTATCCTGGCCATAACCGTAACCGATGCTGAAGTTATCGTAGCAGAGTAAAAATTGTAAAGTGCCTTTCGGGGCACTTTTTTGTTGGCATATACCAAACAGTAATTTTTGTATATTTGATAAAAAATGATTGTAATGGAAACGGTACACTTAAGAATAAATGAAGGAGTATATGAGCACGTAATGTGGCTGTTAAAACAATTTGACCCGAAGGATGTTGAGATTATTTCGGAGGAGTTTTTGCGTACCAAAGCAGAGCTTGAAGAAGACCTGAGAGCCATAGAAGCCGGAGAAATGAAGATGTATACTATAGATGAAGCTGAAGAACTAATTGACAAATATCTCCTAGATAAAGATGAAAATAATATTATCAGGAAAGTTTCTGAATAAGCTTCAAAATCAGTTAGATTACATAAGCGAAGATAAACCCGGAGCTGCTCAAAAGTTTAAAAAGGATATATTTAAAGAAATTAGACAAATCGTAAAACTACCATATAAACACAGAGCCTCAATCCACTTTAAAGACGATAAAGTTCGTGAACTGACTTTTAAAGGTTATCTTATTATTTACAGAATAATACCTGAACAAAACGAAATTGAAGTTTTCGGTTTCATTAAATATACCCGGGAACCATAAAATTACAAAAGCCTCAGTTATTGAGGCTTTTGTGGTTATTGTAAGTGGTGTCACTGAAAACTCAGACTGAAACCTGTGACTGAAACTACTCCTCCCCCCGCAACACCCCCGAAACATTCCAGGCGCTAAAACTACCGCCTTCGGGAGCACCCTGCGGAATTTGTACCCTTATGGTATGTGTACCGGCAGGCAAGTTGCCAAGGGGAATAAAATTAGGGTTGGTTACCGTACCCGGACACCAGTTGCTACGGCTGTAGTCTGATGACGAAAGGCCGTTATCAAAATTGCCCGATGCCGGGTTAAACAAGCGGTAACTGCCGCAATCCTGTCGCCATGGTATAAACGCAAAGGCTTCCTTGCCATCCAGCGAAATGGTGTTCTTTTTCGGGATAAACTCATCGCCGTTCTCCCAACCGCCGTGGCCTGTGGTTATATAGCGTAGACGGGCATTCTTTAGCGGTTTACTTAGCGTAAAGGTTACTTCAAGCCCTTTATCATTATTAAACATAGTGCTGTACCCCTGCCCTGCCATTTCCATAACATTTACCGTATCAAATAGCGGAATGGCCTTGGTAGCCTTATTGTACGTAAGCTCATCGGTATGCACGGTAAGCTCCAGGTTTACTTTATGTCCGCCCTTGTCGTAGTTACCTATAAACACCCCCACATACAGTTCCTTACCACTCAGGTACGGAATCAGCTCGCTAATATCCTGGCGGTACGGCACGGCATTGTGCCAGGTTTTCCCTTTTAGCTGAATGGTATTATACTGGCTGATGCCAAACGGCGTAAAAAAGCGCATGAGTTCCAGCAATGGTGTAAAACCCCCGGTACGTACCATGCCTACGTATTTTTCGCCGTTGCCATTTTCATAGACAGGTAGCGTATTGGCACCGTTAGTAAGTCCATCTAAAAACGACTGCTTTTGGTCTTGCGGAATTACAAAAACAGAGCCCGCACGGTCGTATGCATCACCTGCCGACTGTTCTGTAAGCTGGGCAAACACCTGGCTTCCGGCTTTAATTTCCGGAAATTTTATTTTGCGCAGCGCAATGGTTCCATTAGCAAAACGCAGTACGCTGTCGTTAGATTTAGAGGCGTCGCTGAAATTTATCTGCTGATCTGTAAACACCGGTATGGTTGTAAAGCGCGCTTTCCATATCTGGTCGCGGTAGCTTAGGTTATCGGCAAACTTGGCATTAGCGGGTAAAGCAACCGAAGCCGGCAGGCGTTTTAGCTTCTCTATTTTTGTGGCTGTAACTAAAAAGTTGTTGTTACGATTGGTTTCCAACACCAAACCAAGCTCCTGCCCCAGTACCGATGGCGCACCTTTTAGACCCAAATCATTTGTATACCAAAGCTCTATGGTATTACTATTGATTATGATTTTAGCTTTATGACAGGTGTAACCTAATATGGTTTTAGTATCGGGTAACAGCTCAAAAGTTTGCTTTTTTAGCGCAACGGTATCGTGCATGGCTACAAAACTCCCGGGCTTCAGTTCAGCAAACTGTGTGTAGGTTGCAGGGTGCTGCACCAAAACCTGTTCGGCTGGCAGGGCTGCTTTTTTATCTAATAGCTGTTGTGAGGTAACCAGTGTTTTCTCCTTATCCGAAAAAATAATTACCGGATTGGTTTCGTCTTGTACCTTGCCCAGATAGCTTTTCTGGTAGGTAACCTTAATGGCTGTTGGGGCTTTTTGGGCGTAAGCCATGCAACCTGCCGCGAGTGCCAGCAGGGTTATAAGCTGTTTCATTTGTATGTTGTGTTAGGCGGGCTAATTTCGTGAATTTTATTTTTTTGCGTACTGTATTTTTTAAGGGAGCTGTTTCTGCTGCGTTATCTTTTATCTGCATACAACCACAAACTATAAACCCTAAACAACAAACTACAAACCAATTACTTACAAAAGTGTAAATAAAACACTTACAACTAAAAGATTTTCAGCCGGTTAAACCCACGAAATTGTTTGCCAAAGCCGAAAATACAGCTACCTTTGCAACGGAAATTTTAATCTGACAAATGAAACCTAACACACAACAACTAAACGATTTAACCGTACAGGTAAGGCGCGATATTCTGCGCATGGTACACGCCGTAAACAGCGGCCACCCGGGCGGATCTCTGGGCTGCGCCGAATTTTTGGTAAGCCTGTACCAAAGCATTATGGACCGAAAAGACGGTTGGGATATGGACGGCAAGGATGAAGACATCTTCATTCTTAGTAACGGACACATATCGCCTGTATTTTACAGCGTACTGGCACGCAGCGGGTACTTCCCTGTAAGCGAACTGGCTACCTTTCGCCTGTTAAACTCAAGGCTTCAGGGTCACCCTACCACGCACGAAGGGCTTCCGGGCGTACGCGTGGCATCGGGCTCACTGGGCCAGGGAATGAGCGTAGCCGTAGGCGCCGCCCAAACCAAAAAACTAAATAAAGACAACCATATTGTGTATACCCTGCATGGCGATGGCGAGCTACAGGAAGGACAAAACTGGGAAGCTATTATGTATGCCGCAGCGTACAAAGTAGACAACCTTATTGCCACTGTAGACCTAAACGGTAAACAGATAGACGGCCCTACCGACGAGGTACTGCCTATGGGCAGCATAGGTGCTAAGTTTGCAGCCTTCGGGTGGGACGTTGTAGAAATTGCACAAGGCAACAACATTGATGCTATCCTTACCGGCATGGCCGATGCTAAGGCTAAAGCCTTTAACGGCAAGCCGGTAGTAGTGCTGCTGCGTACCGAAATGGGTAACGGTGTAGATTTTATGATGCATACCCACGCATGGCACGGTAAAGCACCAAACGATGCGCAGCTGGAAAGTGCTCTTACACAAAACGCCGAAACATTAGGGGATTATTAATTTATTTAAAGATTGAAAAATTTAATAATTGAAAAATTCAGTGCGACATAGCACACCCGAATTTTTAAATCTTTTCAATATTTAAATTTTCAAATTAAAAGTCATGAAAAAATATACCAATACAGGAAGTAAAGATACCCGTTCGGGATTTGGCGCAGGCCTTACCGAACTTGGGCAAACCAATGAAAATGTGGTAGCCTTGTGTGCCGACCTTATCGGCTCGCTAAAAATGGACGATTTTAAAAAGAACCACCCTGAACGTTTCTTTCAGGTGGGTATAGCCGAGGCCAACATGATAGGCATGGCGGCAGGTATGACCCTGGGCGGCAAGATACCGTTTACCGGCACGTTTGCCAACTTTTCTACAGGTCGCGTATACGACCAGATTCGCCAGAGTGTAGCCTATTCAGATAAAAACGTAAAAATATGTGCCAGCCACGCGGGTCTTACCCTGGGCGAAGATGGCGCTACCCACCAGATACTGGAAGACATAGGCCTTATGAAAATGCTTCCGGGCATGACGGTTATTAATACCTGCGACTATGCACAGACCAAAGCCGCTACCCTTGCCATAGCCGAACACCACGGCCCGGTATACCTGCGTTTTGGCCGCCCTGTGGTGCCAAACTTTACCGGCGAACTGGAGTTTGTTATTGGTAAAGCTATCTTTCTAAACGAAGGTACTGATGTTACCATTGTAGCTACAGGCCACCTGGTATGGGAGGCACTGGTTGCTGCCGAGGCACTGGAGGCTAAAGGCATTTCTGCAGAGGTGATTAACATACACACCATAAAGCCCCTGGATGAGGAAGCTATCCTAAAATCAGTAGGTAAAACCGGCTGTGTGGTTACCGCCGAGGAGCATAATATACTGGGCGGACTTGGCGAAAGCGTGGCGCGTGTACTGTCGCTTAACCACCCTGCACCGCAGGAGTTTGTAGCCGTACAAGACAGCTTTGGCGAAAGCGGTACCCCCGAACAGCTTATGGACAAATACGGACTTAACAGCGAGGCTATTGTTGCCGCTGCTGAAAAAGCAATTTCAAGGAAGAATTAATTTGAGTTTTTCTGATATAAAGAGTCCCGAAGTGAAAGCTTCGGGATTTTTTAGTTTTTTTGTAAAGCCACGAATTACACGAATTTCTCTAATTTTAGCGAAAATCAACTTCTATGGATTCTTTTTTTAATTTTCAAATTGGAAAATTTGCGGAAGCAGCGAAACCTACATGGTTCGATTGGCTTTCATTCTCATTTAATCTAGTTGCAATTATAAGCGGATATATAATCGCAAGGATAATGTTTAGAAAAGAAATCAATCATCAAAAAGAACAGAACAAACAATTAATTGAATCAGAGTCCGAAATCTTCAGGATAAGTTTGGGAGAGCTTAAAAAAGCTTGTAATAATCAAGCAACTAAAATTGAAGGATATATAGAAAGACAGGACTTTATATTGGAGATCGACCAAGGAGTAAATGTAGACTTTCTAAAGTTTTTTGATATAAAAAATTTATATGAGAAAATTGGTTTTAAAAATCAAGAACACATAACACAGCTAAACGAATTATTATCATCACTATATACTTTAAATGATTTTGGAAGAGCATTAACAAATGAATTAAGAACATATATTGACAAATATAATTCTCATGAAAAGAACTTTTATATCTACAGAAAAGTTCTTTACACCGAGTATTTTTATTTATTAAGCTCCCGTGGTTACGAAATAACTGGAAATGCAATAAATATACCCGTTACTGATGACCTAATGATATCATATAGCAGATTAAGAGATAAAATTTTTCAAAATCCAGATATCATATTTAATAATGAACTTAAAAGTAGAGAGGTATTACTCTATGAAGTTATTATCCCTCTAAGTCATAAGTCATCTGAATTTATCCCTGGTAACCCGGATGCTATAAAAATTAATGATCTGTTAAATCAAGTTAATTCAGCTTTCACTGACATGGTTAAATTAACTGATTCACATTTTAGATCGATTCAGAGTTACAAACAAAAATTAGAAACTCTATCTTGGAAAATACATTTATTTTTAGCAATATCATAAAACAATGCACCCACTAAGCTCCCATATAGAAAAAATCACCCCGCTTACCGATGCGGAGTTTGATTACATATTGTCGCATTTCACCCCCCGGAAGTTAAAGAAACACCAGTTCCTGGTACAGGCGGGCATGGCGGTAGAGTGCGATTATTTTGTAATAAGCGGACTGGTAAAAGCCTACTTTACATCTGAAGACGGTAAGCAGCACATACTGCAATTTGGCATGGAAGACTGGTGGATAACCGATTTTCAGGCGTATTTTAATGGTACTGCCGCCACACTCGACATCGACTGCATAGAAGACACCGAAGTGCTGTGCCTGCCACTGGTTAACCGCGAAAAACTGTGCGCCGACCTCCATAAGATAGAACACTTTTTCCGCAAAAAAAGTAACGGCGGCTATGTAGCACTGCAACGTCGCATACTTTCGCTTATGAACAACAGCGCTAAAGAACGCTACGAAGCGCTTTTGGCACAATACCCCACCCTTTTTCAGCGTGTGCCAAAAACGCTTATTGCCTCTTACCTGGGTGTATCCCGCGAAACACTCAGCAGGCTGTCGTAGTTTGTAGTTTAGTGTTTATGGTTTGTAGTTCCCTGAGTTATGTACAATAATCCGATCACCAAATCACCAAATCACCAAATTCACAAATAACCCTCCCTGTGACTTACATCACACTAAAGTTGTGATTTCCCTCCTTTACCCCCGGCGCACTGTTGCGGTATCTTTGCCATATAACTTTTAAGTAGTACTATAAATGAAATCAAGTAAAGTAATGCGTGGCCTTGCGGTGGCATTTGGGTTAGTTTTTACGCTAATCAGCACATCGGCTCAGGCTCAGGTAAAAACAAAAAAGAACATGAAAAAAATACTGTTTGTGGTAACAAGCCACGATAAAAAAGGAAGCACCGGGCAGCCTACAGGCTATTACCTTAGCGAAGTTTCACACCCGTGGGATGTACTGGTAAACGCAGGTTACGAAATAGACTTTGTAAGTCCGCTTGGTGGCAACGCACCCGTAGACGGCTTTAACCTGGAAGACCCTATTAATAAAAAGTTTTGGGAAAACGCTGTGTATCATAAAAAGATAGAAAACACCCTGAAACCAAGCCAGGTTAACCCTAACGACTACGTGGCCATACACTACGCAGGCGGGCATGGTGCCATGTGGGATTTACCCCAAAACAAAGAAATTGCTGCCATAGCTGCAAAAATATACGAAAACAACGGTGTGGTTAGCGCGGTGTGCCACGGCCCAGCCGGACTGGTAGACATAAAGCTAAGCAATGGTAAATACCTTATAGACGGTAAAAAAGTAAACGGTTTTACTAATGAGGAGGAAGTAGCTGTAGGCCTAGAGAAAGTAGTGCCGTTTCTACTAGAAGACAAAATGATAGAACGTGGTGGTATTTTTGAAAAATCAGGTTTATGGCAGGAGCACGCCGTAGCCGATAAAAGGGTGGTTACAGGCCAAAACCCGCAATCTGCGCACGCAGTAGGCGTAGCGGTACTTAAAGAGCTAAAAGCCCTTAAAAAGTAATTGCTTACGCTGACCTATATATACATGATGCACCAGATGGAGTTATTTCATCTGGTGTTTTTTTTTTGCAATGACCGAACACGGCTGTTGTTTTATTGAGTTACAAAGACAGGTATAAAACAAAAAAGCTCCAAATCTTTCGATTTAGAGCTTTTAATGTGTGACACCGACAGGATTCAAACCTGTAACCTTCTGAGCCGTAATCAGATGCGCTATTCAGTTGCGCCACGGTGCCTTTTTGCTTCTCTAGCACTAAGTATTTTAGTACCTGATTGCGGGTGCAAATATAGATAAGATTTCTTAAATTGCAAGCACTAATATGCAATATTTTTCAAAAAAATGAATCTTACTTCTTATATCCGTGACATTCAGGATTTTCCAAAACAAGGAATTATTTTTAAAGATATAACACCGCTGCTGGCAAACCCCACTGCGGTAAACGAATGCCTGCAACAACTGCTGCAAAACCTTAACGGACAAAAAATAGACAAGGTAGTAGGTGCCGAAAGCCGCGGCTTTTTCTTCGGAACGATGCTGGCGCATGAGCTTAACGCAGGGTTTGTACCCGTGCGTAAGCCCGGAAAACTACCCTATAGCACCCTTAAAGCCACGTATGAGCTTGAGTATGGCACAGATACCCTTGAGGTGCATACAGACGCTATAAAGCCCGGAGAACACGTTTTAATACATGACGACGTACTGGCTACCGGCGGCACTGCAAAAGCCGTTTGCGAGCTGGTAGAACGCCTGGGCGGGGTGATTGTGCAGTGTAACTTCCTTATGGAACTATCGTTTCTTAACGGGCGCGAAAAACTGGCACCTCATCCGGTATTTGCACCGCTGGTGTACTAATTGCTTCTTAGGTATATAAAAAATGGAATCCCGGAGCGGTTTACTGCTCCGGGATTCCATTTTTTCAATTTTCCCGATTGCCTACTGCAGCTTTATACGCAGTATTACCTTTTGCCCTGCGGCAATGATAGTGTTAGCATCGGTAAACAAAAACGTATTAAGGTTGGTAGCACTGTGCAGCTTTTTCCAGGTAGTACCCTGGTCCGGGCTGTAAAAAACACCGGTTCTTCCCACAGTAACAAGGCTGTTACCGTTACTACCCGGCACAAACTGCACGCACGATATATAGCCGGGGCCTGTACCCTCGCCTACCAGCTTCCAGGTTTTTCCTCCGTTCGTAGATAGTATTTTATTAGCCGTATTCTGCTCCGGTTTTTCATAATCGCCACCGCCGGCAAAGCCTATATTTTCATCGTAAAAGTCGGCACTGAATATTCCGGTCATTTCACGCCCTTGTATTATTGGCGTTTCGGCTACCTTAAAGCTTTCGCCTTTGTTATCAGAATAAAACACCCGAGACTGCTTACCACCCGATACTATCCAGGTTTTATCGCCCTTAATAATAATATTAGTATTGCTTGCTGCAAAAGCCGCCTCGCCATTAGCTACAGCTAACCCTTCTGTACACAGACTTTTTTGCCATGTATTACCACCATCTTTAGTGGTAAGCAGCGTAAGGCAGCCGTTTTGCGGGTCGCCCATTACTATACCTTCTTTATCATTATAAAACTTCATGCAGTCATAAAACACCTTTTCTCCGGCTTCGGTATACACCTGTTTTATCTGCCTGCCGTCTTTGCTTATTTTATACAACAGTGCGGGCGAACCCACGTTTATCATAAACACATCGTTTTTGGTTTGCGCCAATGCCCTGAACTCCGGAAATATGGTATCATGAGACGCCACACCGGTAAAGTTTTTCCCGCCCGATAACGGCACCCATCCGTACTTACCACCGCTACCGGCATACCATATTTTATCGGCATCTGTAGCAAGCGTACGTATGCTTATGCTGTCTGAAAGCAACGTATCTACAGCGGTAATTTTGTTTAATGAAGGTGCGTCTACCTTAGCCTGCTTTTTACACGACAAAACCAGTAGTGACAGCACTACAGGCAACAATACTTTTTTCATTAGTGGTACGTTTTAAGGCTAAGATACTTATTTGGCTCCCAAAAGCCAATGGTGTTTGCGTATATTTACCAAAAGTAGCAACATGACTGATTTTCTTAACGCGCTAAAAAAACTGAAAGCCATTGCTGATACAGGCATTGTATACAGCACAGACGAATACAACACCGAGCGTTATACGGAAATACAACAACTAGCGCTGACACTAATGGCTAATGTAAGCGGCAACAGCCCCGAGCAGCTAAACGCCATGTTTGCCCCGGTTACAGACTACCCCACGGTAAAAACCGACGTAAGGGCATTGATCCTTTCGGATGATAAAAAACAGGTATTGCTAGCACGCGAAAGTGCCGATGGAAAATGGAGCCTGCCGGGGGGCTGGGCAGATATAGGCGATTCGCCAAAGGAAACCGCCGAGAAAGAAGCCAGGGAAGAAACAGGGCTTACCGTAAAAGCAACGCGCCTGCTTGCCGTTTTTGACAAACGCTGCCATCCGCATCCGCCACAGCCGTTTTATGTATATAAGTTGGTCTTTTTGTGCGAAGTCGTTTCGGGTGAACTAAAAGAAGGCTTTGACCTGCTTGGCGTGGGATATTTTGACATAGACAGCCTACCTGAACTTTCTGAAGACCGCATACTGCAAAGCCAGATACAGCTGGTATATAAAAAGGCCGCCAATGGCGACCTCTCTGCATATTTTGACTAAGATATTTTCTTATTTTATTTTAAGCCATTTGGCCGCATTAGTAGGCGAAATACGGTTAAGTGTTTCTACCAGCGGTGCTACCTGTACCGATGGGCCACCGCTAAAAATGGTAGCAATCTCATCTGACTTGGCATCGAAAAACACCCGTGTTATGTAGGCATTAGGCCTGGTTTTATGAATCGCCGAAAGCTGGGTTATGGCTTCCATAAGCAGCACCTTTGCATTCACTACGCTCTCCGCCATGGTATCTAGCCCTTTACGGTGGTAGTTGTACATGGCAAGCCTGTACGGTTCAAAGGTGGTACTAAGCATATCGTTAATTAAAAAGTAACGGTTTTGGTTGTTACCATCCTGCTGGCCCCAGCCTTTAAACCCGCTGCTTTGTGCCACATTAGCTATACCACGTGCTGCTTCCAGGTAATCACTGCCACCTTTTTCGGCAAACGAATCTGCATCTACCCCAATGATAACATTAGCGTAAAAAGAAAGTAGCGATACCAGGTTAGAGTCGAACGTAGAGGGGTTAAATATAAGATTTTCACCCTCATTATAAGTAAAGCTGATGTCTTTATCGTTTATGTTAAGCAACTGCGTAGTGTAAGAGCTGTTGTACACCGGGCGTATAGAGTTAACCTGCAACAGCGCGCCAAATCCGTTGTTTTTGTACGATGTAAGATTTAAAAACACAGAGCACTCTATACGCTCTGAGCTGTTTATGTTACGCGAAGTAAAGCGCGTGTTGTTCATAAAATCCTGAACCGCTTTTTGCAGGCTTTTAAATATCTGCGGATTTGCGTCTGTAATACGGTCGTAATTAATGTTTACAGTACAATTAAGCTCCTGCGCCTTTAAAGGGGCACATGCAAGCAGTACCACAGCTATAATCCACTTATACATTATAATGCTCTTTTATCTTGTTAACAATGTCTTGCGCCACCGCTTCTTTTGATTTTAGCGCCATAGGTTCTTCCTCAAAACGGCTGTTTATAAAAGTAACCTTATTTGTTGGTTTACCAAAGCCCGCACCCTCGTCATTTAAAGAGTTTAACACAATCAGGTCGAGATTCTTCTTGCGTATCTTGGCCTTGGCGTTTTCCACCTCATTTTCGGTTTCTAAAGCAAAGCCTATAAGGAACTGATCTTTTTTCTTTTCTCCTAAAGACGCCAGTATATCGGTAGTTTTTTCCAGCTCCAGGGTAAGGTGGGCTTCGTTTTTCTTGATTTTTTGTTCTGCCACGTGTTTTGGCCTGTAATCGGCAACGGCAGCAGCGGCAACGGCTACATCCACCCCATCGAAATACGTGTGGCACGCCGTATACATCTCGGCACTGCTGGTAACCTTAACAAGCTGTATCTGTTCGTGGCTCACCCTTAAATGGGTAGGCCCGCTTACCAAAATTACCTCGGCACCGGCATCGGCGGCGGCCAAAGCAATATCATACCCCATTTTGCCTGACGAATGGTTTCCTATAAAACGCACAGGGTCTATAGGTTCGTATGTGGGACCGGCAGTAACCAGTATTTTTTTTCCGCGCAGGGGAAGCTGCCCTTCCAGGTGCTTTTCTATAAAAGACACAATGTTCTCAGGTTCAGCCATACGCCCTTCGCCATACAGGCCACTGGCAAGCTCACCGCTCTCGGCAGGGATAATAATATTACCAAACGCCTCAAGCTTATCAAAACTATCTTTAGTACTGGGGTGGCGGTACATATCTAAATCCATAGCAGGCGCCACATATACAGGGCACTTTGCAGAAAGATATGTAGCTATAAGAAGATTGTCGCTATTACCGGTTACCATTTTAGACATGGTGTTTGCCGTGGCAGGGGCAATAACAAAAAGATCGGCCCAAAGGCCCAGTTCTACGTGATTGTTCCACACGGCGTTTTCGTCTTCTTCGTTGTAAAAAGAGGAAAATACGGGGTTTTTACTTAGCGTAGAAAGTGTAAGGGGTGTAATAAAATCTTTAGAGGCAGGTGTCATGACTACTTTTACATGCGCACCTGCCTTTATAAAATGCCTTACCAGCGTGGCTGTTTTATAGGCGGCTATACCCCCGGAAATACCGAGTAAGATGTTCTTACCGCGCAAAACAGACATGGGCAATACTATTTGTTTGGTTCTTTGTAGTATACTTTATTTTCTAGCCACTCTTGTACAGCAAGTGCGTGCGGCTTAGGAAGTTTTTCATAAAACTTAGAAACCTCTATTTGTTCTTTGTTTTCAAAAATTTCCTCAAGGCTGTCGTTATAAGTAGCAAACTCCTCCAGTTTCTCGATAAGCTCCTTTTTAATTTCGGTGTTTATCTGGCTGGCCCTTTTTGCTATAATGGTAATAGCCTCATACACATTACCTGTAGGTTCCTCTATCTTAGCCTTGTTATAGGTAATGGTATTAACAGGAGCAGTTGTTTTCTTTAAATCCATCTTCGCTATTATTTAGAAATTTTTTGTAATTCACTATCTACTGATTGCAGAAGCTTATCGGCCTCTGCCTTATATTTAGAATCTGCCCTGTATTTTATAAGCTCATCATAAGCTTTGTGGGCGTCTTCAAGTCGTTGTTTCATTTTGCTTTCCACACTGTTTAGCGCCAGTTTTACAGAGGCGTCAAACTTTATAAAAAGTGCTTCTTCCTTTAGCTCCGTTCCCGGAAAATCAATCAGGAAGTTTTCAAGCGTTTTAAACGCGGCGTTATAGTCGCCAAAATAAGCTGCGGTATCAAAGTACTGCTTGGCTATTTCAAAGGCTTTTTTCTCCAGTTTACGGCTCAGTTCGCCCACCAGCTGGTTAGCCTCAGGCATATAAGTACTGTTAGGATACCTGTCTATAAACGCCTGTAGTTTTTCCAGCGCCTTATATGTATCTACCTGATCCAGCGAATAACGTGGCGAAAGATAGTAGTAACTCTTAGCACCTAAAAAGGCTGCTTCTTCTACCTTGGCACTCTTTGGATAGCTGGACACAAAACTCTCGTACTGGTAACCCGCCGTGTAGTACTCTTTGTTTTTATATAAAGAAGTGGCGTACATGTAAAACAGCTTTTCGGCCTGTGGCTTACCACGATAGCTTGGCGCTATCATTTCAAACAGGCGGATGGCTTTTGCATACTTTTCTTTTTCATACATTTTTTCAGCCACATCGTATTTCAGCTTAGTATCTTCTGATTTAAGCGCCTTTTGATACTGGCTGCACGAAGCAAGCAATAAAGTAAGCAATAATGTATAAAAAATCCGTACCATAAATAGAATTTGCACCTGCAGCTGCAGATTTTAAAGCAACTGCAAAGTTAGTTAATAATTACACAATACAAAATTATTTTTCGCAGCCCTAAGGCCACAAAAAAAGATGCCTTTAAAAGCACCTTTTCATTAACTTAAATATACTATATTTATTGCATTACACCCCTTGTAATTGTGGTGTAGCCGAAAACTTTTTTACAAAACCCTCCAGGCGTGCCGCAAGGTCTTCATTTACGTTTACAAGCGGCAGGCGCACGGTGTTTTCGCACAGTCCAAGCACCTTAAATACCTCTTTAATACCTGCTGGGTTACCCTGCTCAAAAATCATGTCGATGCTATCCATTATACGGTAGTGGATTTTATACGCCTCATCAGCTTTCTTTTCCAGACCCAGGCGCACCATTTGGCTAAATTCTTTCGGGAAACCCTCACCTATTACAGATATTACCCCTGCACCACCGGCAAGTACCATAGGCAGGGTAATCATATCATCTCCCGAAATTACAAGGAAACGTTCTGGCTTAT
The DNA here is from genome assembly GCA_012270005.1 of Flavobacterium sp. GTDB lineage: Bacteria > Bacteroidota > Bacteroidia > Flavobacteriales > Flavobacteriaceae > Flavobacterium. Next base: position 28,732 of record JAAXJD010000224.1, read on the forward strand.
GCTGAATCAGCTTCATGGCTTGTACAATATCCCCGGCAGCTTCTTTTATGGCTACTATGTTGTTAAAATCATTCGCCAGGCGTAGTACTGTTTCGGGCAGCATATTGCTACCGGTACGCCCTGGTACGTTATATAAAATTACCGGCAGCGGAGATGCCTGTGCAACCGCCTTAAAGTGCTGGTAAATCCCTTCCTGTGTAGGCTTATTGTAATAAGGAGAAACCGACAGCACAGCGGTAAATGCAGACAGGTCGGCTGTTTTAAGTTCGGCTACCACATCGGCAGTATTATTACCCCCTACCCCTAACACCAGCGGAAGGCGGCCTGCATTTGCTTTAATAACCGTATTTATAACCAGCTGTTTTTCATCGGCTGTAAGCGTAGCAGACTCGGCAGTAGTGCCTAATACCACCAGGTAGTCTATACCGTTTTCCACCTGAAAATCAACAATTTTTTCAAGCGCCGCGGTATCTACCGAAAAATCTTTTTTAAAAGGGGTAATCAAAGCCACCCCGGTACCCATTAACGATTGCATGGTTATAATTTATAGTTTTTGTAAAATCTTTAAATACTTAAAAAGCTCGGCTACAAACTCTTTATAGTTTTCGGCCTGGCTGGCCACCATAAAGGTATGCAGGCGACTATCTGTGGTACTAAAACCAGCCTTAAAGGCGGCTTTGCTCTGTAAGGTAGCCAGTGTTAACGGCGGCTTTTGCACATCATAAAAACTTATAAGCACATCAAACGGCTGCTGCAAAAAACTGCTTGCCGCGGGCGCGGTAAAGGGACCGTCTGCCGCTACGTCGTTATACGTAAAGTAGGCATGCGCGGGCTCCTGCCCTTTTTTAACCTTATCTATAAAACTAAGTGCGGTTACCTTATCTATGGCTAAACCCTGCGCGGTTACCTCAGCCATAAGGGCTTCTCTGTCGGCAAAATAGGTCTCATCTATCAGAATGCCTACCGTAACAACACGTCCTCCCGATACCGGGGCTTTATAATTTGTTAAGGTATTTTTAATAATCTTTTTTAATCTGAAATCTTTAATAAACTTCAAAAACATAGTACTTTTATTGCCGAATAGCAAATTTATCAAATTTAAGGACAACTATCAATGATAATACATAAAAACTATACCACACCGTTTAGGCGGTTTGTTTTATTTGTAACAATAAGTTTGTTTTTTGCCTGTTCCCCTTCTAAGCATGTTTCAAACATTAAAGGAGAACAGCTACCGGTAACCTCAGCGTACACTCCTGTACAGCAAATTGAAGACTATGTAAAGCCTTACCGCGAGCACATTAAAAAAGACCTGGACAGCGTACTGGCCTACTGCCCGGAAACCATGGACAAGGCAAAAACCATAAACGGATGGCAAACCACAATAGGCAACTTTGAGGCCGAAACTGTTTTGGCTGCCGCCGATAAACTTATGCTGCAACGCTACAACAAGCATGCCGATGTATGTATGCTTAACCATGGCGGCATACGCTCTATTATCCCTAAAGGGAATGTTACCGCGGGTACGGCATACGCCATTATGCCTTTTGAAAACGCTCTTGTGGTGATTGCCCTTAAAGGGGAACAAATTACAGAACTGGCACAGTATATACTGAAAGAAAAAAAACCGCACCCGCTTAGTGGTATAGAAATTCATATTGATGCGAACGGCAACGTGAAAAATATTAAGGTACAGGGCCAACCGCTGGACGCTAACAAAACCTACTATGTAGCCACTAACGACTACCTGGCTAACGGCGGCGACAGCATGACTTTTTTTACCAAAGGCACTGCACGCTACGATATGGACTATAAACTGCGCAATGTGTTTATAGATTATTTTAAAGCGGTAGACACACTACCTATTATTACCACCGAACGCATAATACAGGACAAGTAATGAAAAGAAGGGACTTTATACAAAAAACAGCAGCCGGTAGTGCGCTTGTGCTTGGCGGAATGGGTTTAAGCAGTTTTGACGAAGCCGCTGCGCAAAAAAAACTTACCATACTGCACACTAACGATGTGCACAGCCATATAGATCCGTTTCCGGCAGACGACCCTAAATTCCCCGATAAGGGCGGAGCAGCAAGGCGTGCCACGCTTATAGAAAAAATCAGGAATGAGGAAGATAACGTGCTCCTGCTGGATGCAGGGGATATATTTCAGGGGACGCCTTACTTTAACTACTACGGCGGCGAGCTGGAAATGAAGCTAATGAGCATGATGAAATATGACCTGGGCACTATGGGCAACCACGATTTTGATAACGGGATTGATGGTTTCTACAAACAGTTGCCTAATGCTTCGTTCGAATTTGTGTCGGCTAACTATGATTTTAAGAACACCATACTAAACGGCATTGTAAAGCCGTATAAAATATTTCATAAAAACGGCATAAAAGTAGGCATCTTCGGGCTTGGGGTAGAACTAAACGGCCTCGTAGATAAAAAACTGTCTAAAGAAACCATATACCTTAACCCGGTAGAAGTAACCCAGGACATGACCCGCATACTGAAACAGGAACAAAAATGCGATGTTGTTATTTGCCTGAGCCACCTGGGCTTTGCCTACGATAACGACCCGGAGAAAATATGCGACGTAAAGTTGGCTCGCGCCACTAAAGACATTGACATTATTATAGGAGGGCACACCCACACCTTCCTTAAAAAACCGCACATAGAAAAAAATACCGCGGGCCAAGAGGTAATGATTAACCAGGTGGGCTGCTACGGCGTAAATGTGGGCCGCATAGACATTACCCTACAAAACGGCAAAGCCGAAGGCAACGGCCGTACCCTAACCGTATAATAGCATCTGTTTTCAGCATAAAAACCATAGAGAGAGCCTGTATTTTTACAGGCTTTTTTGTAACATTGCACTACCAACTTTATAACTACTATATCAACCATGAAAAAATTATCGCTTTTTGCGGGCGTTGCCCTTTCCCTACTTTCGTTTACTGCACAGGCACAGGAAAAGAACCTACCCCCGGCAACTGACTTTTCTAACCCACACCTTATCAGCACTACCGACTGGAAGCTTGTTATAGACCAGCTCCGTGCCGAAAAATGGATGGAGGCCGAAAAAACCGCTAACACTTTCCTAATACGTGCCGAAAAAGATACTGCGCACCCGGAAAATGCCGCCATACTGCGCTACATGATTATTAATGCCATAGCAGGCGAACTTGCCAGTAATCAAACCGATAACGAAACGGCTAACAATAAACTGAAAAAGCTAAACGGCCAAACGGTAATTACACCTACCTACACCTTTAAAAGCAAGGCACTAATAAACGGCATTACACTAACCGATGATGCTAAAGGCTGGAGCCAGATAGTTACGAACCGCGCCCAGGATGCTGTAACGATTAAAGAAACATACAGCCTTATCTACCCATCTATGGCGCAGGACGCGTACGACAAATACGAAAACAACAACTTTAGGCTACAGGCTAAAATCACTGCAGTATCGGCTACGAGCATAGCACCCCCCCACGTAGACATCAGCTTAAGCAATGCCGAGATATGGGATATATCGGAACCGGCAAAATAACATGAAAGAATACTTTAAATACAAATACGGCTACATAAACGTAGACGACGAAAACCTATACCTTACTAACAGTGGCAACTGGCAGGAAGCCCGCGAAACCGAAGAAAAAACCCGCGCTAACGAAAACAGGAACAACAGGCGCATTGTAGCGATAAAAATATTTGTATATGTAGTTTTGGGAGCTATCTGCATTTTCGTTTTAAAAAACCTGGGAAAACCCAGTGTAGGCTTTGGCGTTATAGGATTAGCTATATTCCTTGGCTACAGAGTGTATAAGGTTTTTTCTAAAAAATTCGGAAGCCGGTATCGCATCCCTTTACAAAAAATCACCAAAATATCGGCTCAGGGCACAGTGGGCTTACGGATAGATTTCCTTAACGCAAACAACGAGCCTGATTTTGAGATTATAGAAGAACCTGAATTTAGAGGCAGGGACTTTTTGCTGGAGTTAAAAACAAAATAACACCCGGCGCATTCAAAATTTAGAATTTAGATTAATTAAGATTACCCCACATTAAGCAGCTGATACTGTTTTGGGGTAATGCCTTCGTATTTTTTAAACAGGCGGATAAAGTAGTTACAATCATCAAAACCTGCCATAAAGCACACCTCATTAACCTGTATACCCGGATTTTTAAGCAGCTGTTTGGCGTGCTTTATTTTCTCGTTTAGTATAAACTCTATGGGGCTCATACCCAGTTCGCGCTTAAAGTAGCGGTAAAAGCTTGTAGTACTCATACAGGCTTTTTCGCTCATATCTTTAAGGTTAATAGGATTGGTTATATTAGCACGGATATACTCTGTAATGGCTACAATAGGGCTATTGGCATCGGGCATTTTACCGTTGTCTATTTGCTGTACGGCTTGCGTTTGTACAATGCGCACCAGCAACTCCTGCAAGGCAAGGTCTACCAGTGCATCTTTGGTTACACTAGTGCTCATACACTCGCGTATCAGCTTGTTAAGGGTAGAAGCCAGCTCTGTATTGTTATAAAAAAAGTAATTTTCGTGGTTTAGCCGCCAGCGGTTAAACTCCTCTTTAGGATAGCGTTCGTTTAAAAAATCAAGGGTTTCTTTTATTTTACCGTGGTCTATGGCAAGGGCAAGGCACTGTGTAGGGTTACTGGTAGAAGCCTCCGGGAAATCAATCTTCATTTCCACGTTACCCGGCACTATTACCGTTTCGCCGGGCAGGTATTCAAACTCAGGGTCGTCAAACAAGTGCATTACCTTTTTACCCCTAAGCATGCTTGTAACCACCAGGTCGTTAAACTTTAGCGGCACCAGTATGCTTTCCTGATAGGTTTCAAACAAGTTAAGCTCGCAGTTATCCAGGGAGTACACCGTACGGTTCTCCACCAGGGTTTTAAGCGACTTTTCTACGGTAAGTGCCGGTTTGTGCAGCAGGGCTTTTCGTTGGCTCATATCAGGTTTACTAAATCGATGTAATTTAGCAAATTATCTGCTACGGCAAAAGCATACACGTGTAAATTTACTATATCTTAAGCATGCGTACCTTCTTCGGCAGGCATACGGTGCCTAAACGGCAGCGACACTATAAAGGTGGTACCGCGGTCTTTACCCGGGCTCATGGCATAGATATTACCTTTATGCAGCTCTACAAACGACTTGGTTATGCTCAGCCCCAGGCCGGTACTGGTTTCCTTACCGGTAGGCTTACTGCTCAGTTTGGCAAACTTGGTAAACAGCTTTTGCATATCCTGAAAGTTTAGCCCCTGCCCCTGGTCTTTTACCTCTATGTGTACGTAATTACCGGCTTCGCGGGCGCTTACTTTAATCACCGTGTTAGGGTACGAATATTTAATCGCGTTACTCAGCAGGTTGTGCAATACGTCCAGTATCTTTTCGCGGTCTGCCTCTATAGGCGGCAGCTGCTCATCTACGTATAGCTCAATGATTTGCTTTTTACGGCCTGCAAGGAGTTCAAAGTTGTTTACTAACCTGTTAAACATATCACGCAGGTCTACCTCCTCTACGGTAAGCAGCTCGTCGCGCTCTTCCATTTCGCTGTGCGCCAGGTAGTCGCCCAGCTTTTTTTGTATGTTTATAACGGCCGATTTTATATTCTCGGTCATTTTTTCCATACTTGCCGGATTTTTGGAAATAATTTCGTTCGCCAGCTTTATACTTGCCAGCGGGTTTTTTATTTCGTGCAGCGCTATGTTCATCAGGTTAATCTGAGATTCTACAGATTTGCGGTACCTCAGCCGGTTTTCCAGCTTGTCTACCACTATGGTCGCCAGGGTACGAAGCATTTCTATTTTAGTAGGATCGGGCATAGGGTGAGGCTCGCTATCGGCTACGCAAAGGGTGCCCACATTATATCCTTCAGGCGTTTTTAGCGGTGCACCGGCATAAAAACGTATGCCGCCCTCCATAACTACATAAGGATAGGTAAGCAGTTCTGGCGAATTATGCGTATCGCAAATCACTGTAACGTTGTCTTCCAGTATGGCAAGGGCACACAGGCTCTCATCACGCGGAACTTCGTTAGCCGGGACAGGCGAAAGATTTGACTTAAAAAATACCCTGTTTTCATCTACAAAGGTAATGAAGGCTGCCGCAGTGCCAAAAAGCTGCGATGCCATGAGGGCTATTTTATCGAAAGTATCTTCCGAATGCGTGTCGAGAATACGGTACTCGCGTAGCTTCTCCAGGCGCTCCCTGTCATTTTTAGGAATTATAACAGATGGTTTTGAATACGTCATGCGGTTTATATACGATATACGGAGATGGTGCCAATTGTACATCGAATGTACGAATTTATTTTCAGCGAATTACACTACTAAACAAATGTTATAATAATTTTAGGATATAACAGGGTTTTACTGACATGAGCGAGTAAAATGGTTATTTGGTAATGCGGTTATTTAGCAGTCAGGGCTAACTTTAAACTTTTATAAACCAAATTATAGCCACAACAGAAGCTAGAGCATCTAGTAGACAGTTAACAACTGATAAAGATTTTCCGCAAAAGGGGGTTCGTATTTGCTTCGACAAAATTGTAACCATCTCAGTTCTTTAAATCCTCCTCATTGATGAGTCATTTACATAACCCTGATTTGTGAATCCTGATTTAATACCTCCCAAAAAAATCCGTACCTTAGCCATACAATAAGTAAACCAATGATTTCTGAACAGCAATTCCAAAAAGAATTAGACCTTATAATAGCCAATGCCATACGCGAAGACGTGGGCCCCGGCGACTATTCATCACTTGCCTGCATACCGGCAGAGGCTACAGGCCGCGCCAAACTATTGGTTAAAGATAACGGCATACTGGCCGGGGTAGATTTTGCCCTGAAGGTTTTTGCCTACGTAGATCCTAACCTTACCATTGAGGTTTTTATACGAGACGGCACACCCGTGCAGTATGGCGATGTGGCTTTCCACGTGCATGGCAGCAGCCAAAGCATACTAAAAGCCGAACGCCTTGTACTAAACGCCATGCAGCGTATGAGTGCCATAGCCACTAAAACCAAAAAATATGTAGACCTGCTACAGGGTACAGGTACCGGCGTGCTGGATACCCGAAAAACCACCCCGGGCATACGCGCGCTGGAAAAATGGGCGGTAAAAATAGGCGGCGGCGAAAACCACCGTTTTGCGCTGTACGACATGATTATGCTGAAAGACAACCATATCGACTTTGCAGGAGGCATTACACAGGCCATACAAAAAACACAGCAATACCTTAAAGAAAACAACCTGGACCTGAAAATTATTGTAGAGGCGCGCGACCTTACCGAGGTTCAGGAAATTATAGCCAACCCGGGCATACACCGCATATTGCTTGATAATTTTGACTACGACACCACGCGCCAGGCAGTAGCCCTTATAGGAGACTATTGCCAAACCGAAAGCAGTGGAGGTATTAACGAAAATACCATGCGCCACTATGCTGAATGTGGGGTTAACTATATTTCGAGCGGGGCGCTTACGCACTCAGTGTACAACCTTGACCTGAGCCTGAAAGCGTTTTAACACCTATGCCTGCCGAACTGGAACATAAGCTGGAACGCATACCCGTAATACGCCACCTGGTACGGCTGGGCAAAAGCATACGCCTGCCGTACTCTGAGGGGCTTACGCTGTATCATTTGCTGGAACTGTACATTACCGGGATTGTAAACGGAGATGTATCGTACCGGGCGGGTGCTATTGCGTTTACATTTTTTATGTCGCTGTTTCCGTTTGCGCTGTTTATCCTAAACCTTATACCCTACATTCCGCTGGATAATTTCCAGGAAGACTTTATGCAGTTTGTAGCCGACAACGTGCCGCCAAACACTTACGATGCCATAGCTAACATACTTACCGATATTCTTTTAAACAGCCATAAAAGCCTGTTGAGTTTTGGTATCTTGTTGTCTATACTGTTTATGAGTAACGGGGTAAATGCCATACTTTCGGGGTTTCAAAGCAGTATGCACATTACGGTAAAGCGTACGTATTTTCACCGGTATGCCATAGCCATAATGCTGTCGTTATTACTTACCGTGCTGCTGTTATTTACGGTGGCGGCCATTATTGTTTTTGAGGTGATTATACAAAAACTAAGCAACCGCTACTATATACCTGCCGAGGTGCAGCTGCTGCAAATAGGCCGCTATGCTTTCCTTATGGTTATGATACTGCTTACCACCAGCATACTGTTTAAATTTGCTACCACAGAAAGCCGACGCCACACCTCTTTTTTTAGCTATGGGTCGGTACTCAGCACCGTGCTATTTGGGCTTACCTCTTACGGGTTTAGCATTTACGTAGAGCGCTTTAGCAAATACAATGAGCTTTACGGATCTATTGGCACATTGCTTGTACTAATGCTATACATATATATTAACTGCTTTATCCTGCTTTTGGGGTTTGAATTAAATGCGTTAATACATAAGCTGAAAAGGAAAAATTTGTATATTTAGCATTAGTTAACAACTTAAATTATGATTCGGACAATTTTTACATTCGTTATGATTGCCTTTATGGGCATTATGTCGGCTTCGGCACAGGTAACCGGTAAGTGGAAAACCTTTGACGACGAAACCGGCGAAGCTAAAAGCATCGTGCAGATTTATGAAGAAAACGGCAAGGTGTATGGCAAGGTAATAGAAATACTGAACCCTGCCAAGAAAGACAAAAAATGCCAGAACTGTAAGGGTGCCGATAAAGATAAACCCATACTGGGACTCGTAATTATTAAAGGCCTTACCAAAGATGGCGAAGAATATACCGATGGAGACATCCTGGACCCTAACAAAGGTAAACTGTACAGCTGTACCATAAAACTTGAGGGTAAAGACAAACTGAATGTGCGTGGATACATGGGCATTTCATTATTGGGCCGTACACAAACCTGGATAAGGGTTAAGTAATTTTTGCCAATGTTTTTAAGTGCTTAACCATAACCAAACACACTTAAAACCTCATTTTAAAACACATACAAACGCAGCTTTTCGGCTGCGTTTTTTTTATAACAGAAAGCCGCCCTTTTTGGGGCGGCTTACGTTTTAAAAACCAATAAACAATTAATATCAAGATTTCCCGACAAGGAATTTTGATTCAGTTAAAAACAGGAGCCGCAACAAACAGGCTTAATCTTCCAGATAACGCAGTGGCGTAAGGTTTTCCCGCTCCTGCGGAGTATATAACCGGGACTCAATGATAAACCGTTTCCCCAGCGGAATTTCAAGCGAAAAGCTGGCACCGCGCCCATCTACTGCTGTAAGGGTTAAATGGGTGTGCTGCCAATACTCAAACTGGTCTTTACTCATCCAGAATTCACAACCTTCTACCTCGCCCAGGCACACATCGCTGTAGCCCAACTTAAAGTCGCCTTTTTCAAAACACATGGGCTGGCTGCCATCACAGCAGCCACCACTCTGGTGAAACATAAGCGCACCATAACGGCCTTTCAATTCGTTAATCAGCGCTATGGCTTTTTCGTCGGCTTCTATTCTTTTGTACATGGTTTTACTTTTTTTGATTCTTCCGTTTCGTAATAAATATAAGTTACGCAATGAAAATTAATTACATCATACAAATCGCAAATAATAACCAACCCGCAAGGCTATAAAAACCCTGCGGGATGGCGTAACTATATTAACTACAACACTACGCTTTGGCAATTTCGAGTACCATACGGCCTTCGATTTGCCCTTTTTTCATTTTGTCAAATACTTCGTTAACATCTTCCAGGCGGGCAGCGGTAACATTGGCCTTAACCTTACCTTCTGCGGCAAAGTTAATTGCCTCCTGCAGGTCTTTACGGGTTCCTACAATAGAGCCGCGTATGGTAATACGGTTTAGCACCGCGTTAAAAATATCAAGGTCAAACGTGCCCGGAGGAAGCCCGTTTAGCGCCATGGTACCTCTGCGCCTAAGGGTTTGAAGCCCCTGCGTAAATGCAATAGGCGACACTGCCGTAACCAGGCACCCATGCATACCGCCGGTTTCCTTTTTAAGATACTCACCCGGGTTTTGTTCTTTGGCATTTACCACAAGGTCTGCACCCAGGCGTTTTGCAAGGTCCAGTTTATCATCGGCTACATCTATGGCCGCTACGTGCATACCCATAGCCTTGGCATACTGTACTGCTACGTGGCCAAGCCCACCAATACCCGATATGGCTACCCATTCCCCGGGTTTGGTTTCGGTTTCTTTAAGACCTTTATATACCGTAACACCAGCGCATAGTATGGGTGCAAATTCCATAAAGTTAGGGTTGTGTGGCAAATGCCCTACATAGCGCGCATCGGCTACTACATATTCGGCAAAACCACCATCTACACTGTAGCCACCGTTTTGCTGGCTTTCGCAAAGGGTTTCCCAGCCCGTAATACAATGGTCGCAGCAACCGCAGGCACTGTACAGCCACGGCACACCCACGGCATCGCCCTCTTTTACGTTTTTAACACCGGGGCCTACTGCTACCACATAGCCCACACCCTCATGGCCGGGAATCAGTGGCATTTTAGGTTTTACAGGCCAGTCGCCATCTACGGCATGAAGGTCGGTATGGCACACACCGCTGGCTATTACTTTTACAAGAACTTCGTTAGCACCCGGCATTTTTACCGGAACTTCCTCAATGTGAAGGGGCTGCCCAAATTCTCGCACTACGGCAGCCTTCATGGTTTTAGGAATCATATTATTTTTGTTTGGGTTGTTACAGGGAGTTTAGATTGGGAGAAACAAAAAAACAGGCTGCCCCTCTTGGCAGCCTGTTTTCCACTATATAATTTTTAGAAGAATCCTAGTTTTTGTTTGCTGTACGATACAAGCATATTTTTAGTTTGCCTGTAGTGCTCCAGCATCATTTTGTGGTTTTCGCGACCGAAACCTGATTTTTTGTAGCCACCAAACGGAGCATGCGCTGGATACGCGTGGTAGTTGTTTACCCACACACGGCCCGCCTTAATTTCGCGCGGAACCTGGTACAGCTCATGCGCGTCGCGGGTCCATACACCGGCACCAAGGCCATAAAGGGTATCGTTGGCTATTTCCAGCGCCTCTTCGGTAGTTTTAAATGTGGTAACACATACTACAGGGCCAAAGATTTCTTCCTGGAAAATACGCATTTTGTTATGTCCTTTAAATATGGTAGGCTGAATGTAGAAACCGCCTTCCAGCTCGCCGCCAAGGTTATTTACTTCGCCACCGGTAAGCACCTCAGCACCTTCTTCCTTACCTATTTTAAGGTAACTCTGTATTTTTTCGTACTGGTCGTTACTGGCCTGTGCGCCTATCATGGTAGCTTTATCAAGCGGGTTACCGGCTACAATAGCTTTTGTACGGGCCACTACGCGCTCCATAAATTTATCGTATATGTCTTCGTGCACCAGCATACGGCTTGGACAGGTACAGATTTCTCCCTGGTTAAGGGCAAACATTACGGCACCCTCTACCGCTTTATCAAAGAAATCATCATCGGCATCGCCTACTGATTTAAAGAAGATGTTTGGCGACTTACCGCCCAGCTCCATAGTACTTGGTATAATGTTTTCTGCGGCATACTGCATAATAAGGCGTCCGGTAGTGGTTTCGCCGGTAAACGATACCTTAGCAATGCGTGGCGAAGTAGCCAGCGGCTTACCGGCCTCTACACCAAAACCGTTTACTACGTTTACTACACCTGCAGGGATTACATCTTTAAGCAGCTCCATAAGTACCATAATAGATACCGGGGTTTGCTCAGCGGCTTTTACTACTGTAGTACAACCGGCAGCAATGGCAGGGGCTATTTTCCAGGTAGCCATAAGCAGAGGGAAGTTCCACGGAATAATTTGCCCTACCACACCCAGTGGTTCGTGTAGCACTATGCTCACGGTAGTTTCGTCGTGCTCGGCAATGGTACCTTCTTCAGCACGGATAACACTCGCAAAGTAGCGGAAATGGTCTATACACAGCGGTAGGTCGGCAGCCAGGGTTTCGCGGATTGGCTTACCGTTATCTATAGTTTCTACCGTAGCAAGATACTCCAGGTTAGCCTCCATAGTATCGGCTATTTTATTAAGGATGCCGCTGCGGTATGCCGGCGACGTTTTGCTCCATGTTTTAAATGCTTCGTGGGCAGCATCAAGTGCAAGCTCTATATCTTCTTTAGACGAGCGTGCCGCCTTAGCAATAAGTTTGCCATCTATAGGCGAAGTATTATCAAAGTATTCTCCTTTTACCGGGGCTACAAATTTGCCACCAATAAAGTTATCGTATTTGTCTTTAAATTCCGGACGTGAAACTGTGGTACTCATAACTTAGAAATTTGTTTTTTGTTTACTCCAAAATTACCTACTACATCGTTTTAGGAGTAGCACAAATCCTTCAATCAATAGCACAAATTTTTCAATCGATGAGAATTTTACTTTTTTGACGAAACATTTTTAAATACTTCTGAAAAATATCCGCAAAAAAATAACAGTATAATAATCCGTAACACTGCATCAGGACATTATATATATAATAACTACCAAATGCTTACTTTTAACCGATAAAAGTGTAATATTTTAAGATGTACAGAAAGCTTATTTTTATAACATCAACGGTTTTATTGCTAACTATAACCGCAGGAATGTACGGCATAGTACACGACTTTATAACCTATAAAATAAGCCATGAATATTACACAAAGTTCAAATTTGTACAGTTCGGTTTTATATCACCCGATAACAAATTACCCATAAACACCCTGCAACTGCTTGTAGCCACAGGCTGGGCCGCCACCTGGTGGGCAGGATCTCTGGCCGGACTGGTATTTAGCCTTGTTGCCGTATATAACACTAAAATAAAAAACAGTATTGCCTTTACCGTACGCGCAACAGTAATACTGTTTTTAATCGCCATTGTAAGCGGCTTGCTGGGTTATAACATAGGGCACTTTGCCACGCCGCTTAGCCTGCCCGACCTCGCCGAATTTTGCTACGAGTGCGCCACCATAAAAAAACCGGCCAACTTTACTACGGCAGGCTACATTCATAACTTTAGTTATATCGGCGGATTGCTGGGTATAGTACTGGGCGTAGCATCTATTTTAAAGCAGCGCCATAACGTGGCTGTAAAAACAGAACTGGATAAAAACCGCAAACCTTTAGCCTGAAACCTGAAGCAAAAACCTACAACCATTCAATAAGCGAGATACCTGCGCCTACCGTGGTTTGCCTGTTGTTGTAATCAATCAGCGTTTCGCCATAGCCGTGCGTTACCTGAAAATACCCGCGCAGGTTACCCTTAATTTTATACGACAACGCCGCTTCGGCATATCCCCTAAAGGTTTTATTCATCTGAAAATTGCTGCTTCCCGTAAGGGTGAGGGTGTAGTTTCCATGACAATAAATACCTATGGCCTCTCCCCTGCCTATGTAGTGTGTAATATCAGGGTTATCGTCAGTGCCGCGCTTATCGGGCACGCGGAACCAAGGGCGAAGGTACAGCTGCCAGTCGCCACTCTCAAATCCGGCTTGCACAATAATGCGGTTCCAGCTACGCGAATACGGTAAATCGCGGCCATTGCTTTGGTGGTTAAAGCTTACCCCAATTAAACGGTTTTTTAGCCCAAAGAAATCTACATTAGTAGCAAAGTTAAGTATCAGTTCCGGCTCATAGTTTATTTCCCTGAACGGACGCGATAAGGTGGCATTGTAAACCTGCCAGTGGCTCTTTTGCGTATAGGCACCCCAAAGGTCGCCATGGCCCCAGAATAACCCCTGAAAAATTTTCATTTTAAAGCTCAACTGAAATTTGGCCTCCAGGTTATTAAGGTCCAGATTATTGGTATTATTATATTGTTCACCTGGATTTCCGCTTCGGGGCATACCGTTTGGGGCGCTGCTCCAGCGCAGTGGCAGCAGGTAAACGGGTTTATACGGCGTTAATATAAACGTACCCGGCGAAGAAAGGGTATCCAGCTCCCAGCGCTGCGACATCGACTTAGGGCGGTCTGTATTAAATACCGATGGCTGCTGGATTTTTCGCTGCGCGTAAAGGCTACAGCCAAAAATAATAAACACTACTGCGAAAAGCTGCTTCATAACCCGTTGTGATTTTACACATCAAAAATACGGAACTCCCTTACAAACAGTAGTTAAGCGCATCTTAAAGTATATCTTAAAAGATTACAAAAAAAACGGGCACCCGCTACTTTGCGTAACCGGTACCCGTATAAAATCTTGTAAGCCTTATGATTAGTCCAGTTTGGTAACCGTAGCTTTTTGCTTTTGCGTATCGCCCACCAGCGAAAACTCCATAACGCAGGTATTACCCTTAGTGGTAAGTATCTTCATTTGCACCGCCTTTTTTTCGGTAGCGTTTTTAGGGTGCAGCTTTTCCAGGATAAATTCGCAGTCGTTTACCCAGCGTACCGACGATGTATCGGTTTTCCCTTCAAAAGTTTCAATTTCCGTTTTATCATCGCGGGTAAATTCGGTTACCTTTTTTTGCCCGTTTATGGTAATCTCAGAGCGGAACTTCCCGGTCCTGAAATTGGCACAGTTTCGCTCCTGGTTAAAACATCCGGTAAAGGCTAATGCCACCGGAAGCAGTACAACTAACTTTTTCATTATTGGTTATCGTTAAGCTTTTTCAGCTCGTTATCGGTAAAATTACGTATTGCTTTTTCCTGCGCAAACTTGCCCGCATTATACTCCGCCGAATTGTTTCGGGGTATGCTAAGGCTGTCCCAGGCGGTTTGTTTCAGCATCTTGGCAAAAAACACCATTTGCCCCACGTGGTACGGGTAGTGTGCCAATTGGCGATTTATGGCCTCTACTACCGTGTGCCCCTCATTCCGTATATAGATAATGCTGTTCAGGTTTTCGGGGGTTACGGTATCAAGGGCTGCAAACAGGCATGCCCAACCTTCTTCCCAAGCCTTTAATAGGCTTTCTTTATCTGCAATGTCGTTTTCAAACTCAGCATCGCGGTTGCGCCAGTCTTTTTCGCCATCGCTCGTAAGGAAATCCGTCCAGCGGCTCAGCATATTACCGTGAAGGTGCTTTACTATTACGGCAATGCTGTTAGTATCTTCATTGGGCGCATAAAACAACTGCTCCGGCTGTAGCTGCGCCATGGCTTTTTCGCCCAGTGCCTTGTAGTACAGGAACTGTTTACGGGCACTTTCTATATAGGGTTCGGTAGCTTGCATGGTTTGACTTTTATCTGTAACAAAAATACGGGTTTAAAGGATATGTTCGTGTGTGTTTTTTGCCACGAATTTCAGGAATTACTATGAATTGACTCAGCAGTATTTTTACACCTACAAGGTTTTAGAAACCTTGCAGGAGCGCCAATAAAATCCTGCAAGGTCTTTATGACCTTGTAGGTATTATTACGCGATGGAGTTTGTGTTGTTTTATTTTGCTCACTAATACAACGCATCTTGTTTAGCTCCGTAGGAGCGGTATATTTATAGCAACAGAATGAGTTCCGTAACCGTGAGTCCCTTAGGGACGGTATATAATTATGCCGCCCTTACGGGACTCTGTTGAATGTCGTTACACTAATTGCTGTAGCTATACCACCCTTACGGGGTTAGTGTTGTTTTATTTTGTTGCTTATGAATTTATTTTGTTAATTTGAATAATCACTGATACAAAAAATACCAACCTAAATAATAAAAAAATGAATGTGAATGACGCTTTGGGAATCGGAAAAGTACTACCTATTGACAAATTAATCGAAGTACTCTCAAAATCTGTTGGCAAGATTTCAAAATCATATTTCGATAAAAAAGATGTTGATACAAAAGCATATGAAATAGAAAAACTTGCCGAAGCTCGTGCTAATGAAATGAAGATTATCGCAAATGCAGTTAAAGAAAATTTTTTAATTACTGGCGGTATTGAATATAAAGATGAGAAGATAGCTATTAGTTCTCCAAAGGATTTACCAATTCAAACTCAACAACAAATTTTAATAACTCCCGAACTAGACATAAGAACAAACGACCGATTAAATTATCAGGAAGCTAAAAAACAGTTGAATATTGAAAATGTAACTGCATTTGCAGCTGAACAGTTAAAAAACGAACCGCCAATTACCGATGAGCCACTGAATGAAGACTGGACAACCAGATTTTTCAAAATAGCTGAAGAAGTTTCAAATGAAGAAATGCAAACTATATGGGGAAAAATTTTAGCAGGGGAGATTAAACAACCAAACTCATACTCGCTCAGGACCCTGGAACTTATCAGAAACTTATCAAAGCAAGAAGCGCAGATTTTTATAAAAGTTGCCAGATTTGCTTTTAATGAAGGGGGAAAGAATTATATATTTAAAACGAATAAAACGAGTTTACTAAGTGACAAATATGGTATAACTTATGAGGATATTACGTTATTAACTGAAATCGGATTAATTCAATCTGGAGATACAATGACGCTTAACTTTATTTCTAAAGAAGTTGATGTTAATATAGTTTTGAGATGGGGAAATATCTTAGCCGTAACTGAAGTAAAAAAGAGCACGCCTTCGATTACAATGCCAGTATATTCTTTTACAACCGCCGGGAATGAACTTTTAAGGTTAGTCGAATCAAGTGTCAACCATGAGTACTTAAAAGAAGTCATCGACTCTATAAAAGGTGAAAATATTAGATCTAGATATGGTTATAGATTAGGTTATGATGGTGACAATATTATATGCACTCCTTTAAAGGATTTTGAATAAATATCAACCCTA